>CALEYZ010000162.1 GCA_937928195.1 uncultured Limnohabitans sp. | reverse complement strand
GTGGTTCCCTACATCCATGACCGCAAGCAATTCGGCCAGAGCATTGGCGAGTTTCAGTTGATCCAGGGCAAGGTGGCTGACATGTACACCGTTCTTCAGGCGGGGCGAGCGTTTTGCTACACCATCGGCAAAAATCTGGACCTGCTGGGGGCGGAGCACGTGCGCCAGGTGCGCAAAGATTGCGCCAGTGTCATTTTGTGGTGTGCCGAAAAGGCCACCTGGATGGCGGGGGAAGGCGTGCAGATTTTTGGCGGCAATGGCTACATCAATGAATACCCGCTGGGCCGCTTGTGGCGTGATGCCAAGTTGTATGAAATTGGCGCTGGCACCAGCGAAATTCGTCGCATGCTGATTGGCCGTGAATTGTTTGCGGAAACTTGCTAATGCGCGTGTCAAGTTTTTGAAACGTTGAGACAATGCACGCATGACCTCAAAACACCTTTCTCATCTCTTTGACAACAACCGGGTTTGGGCCGAGCGCATGGAGCGCGAGCAACCTGGTTTCTTCAACCATTTGGCGCAGCAACAGTCGCCCAAATATTTGTGGATTGGCTGCTCTGACAGCCGCGTGCCGGCCAACCAAATTACAGGCTTGGAGCCTGGTGAAGTGTTCGTGCACCGCAACGTGGCCAATGTGGTGGTGCATTCCGATTTGAATGCCCTGTCGGTCATTCAGTACGCCGTTGACGCGCTCAAAGTGGAGCACATCATGGTGGTGGGACATTACGGTTGTGGCGGCGTGTTGGCGGCCACCCGTGGCACGCGCATCGGCTTGGCTGACAACTGGCTGCGCCATGTGCAAGACGTGCGCTTGCGCCATCGCCAGCGCTTGAACCATTTGCCACAGCAGCAACTGGAAGACGCCATGTGCGAGATGAACGTCATCGAGCAGGTTGGCAATGTGGCTTTGTCCAATGTCATGCAAGACGCCTGGGGTCGCGGCCAAAAAATTGCGGTGCACGGTTGGGTGTATGGCTTGAAGGATGGCCTGGTCAAAGACATGGACGTCACCATGACCGGATCGCACGAGGTGGTCGATGTGTTTCGGCGGGCCTTTAAACGTTATCCCCGCGGGGCGTAAATACTTCAAAGAATTTTCAATTGAACAGGAGAACTTCCAATGACCACTTCTCATGACCCCGTTGTCATCGTCAGCGCAGCGCGCACGCCCATGGGCAGCTTTCAGGGCGATTTCGCATCCTTGGCTGCACATGACCTGGGTGGTGCAGCCATCAAGGCCGCAGTGGAACGTGCAGCTGCGGGTTCGAAGTTCAGTGCAGACTTGGTCACTGAAGTCTTGTTTGGCAATTGTTTGATGGCCGGTCAAGGCCAGGCGCCTGCGCGTCAGGCAGGTTTCAAAGGTGGTTTGCCTAAGAGTGCTGGTGCGGTCACGATGTCCAAAATGTGTGGCTCTGGCATGCGTGCCGCCATGTTTGCGCATGACATGCTGGTGGCGGGTACGCACGATGTGTTGGTGGCCGGCGGTATGGAAAGCATGACCAATGCGCCCTACCTGATGCTCAAGGGCCGTGGAGGTTATCGCATGGGTCACGACAAAATTTATGACCACATGATGCTGGACGGTTTGGAAGACGCTTACGAAGCAGGTCGATCCATGGGCACCTTTGGTGAGGACTGCGCAGCCAAATACAACTTCTCGCGCGCCGAACAAGACGCCTTCGCCATCGCCAGCGTCGAGCGCGCCAAAGCGGCCACAACATCGGGTGCTTTTCAAGCTGAAATCACACCCGTCACTTTCAAAACACGTGCAGGTGAAACAACCGTGTCTGTGGACGAAGGCCCTGGCAAAGTGAAGCTGGACAAAATCACCAGCCTGAAGCCTGCGTTTAAAAAAGACGGCACCATCACAGCCGCTTCAAGCTCCTCCATCAACGATGGCGCAGCGGCACTTGTCATGATGCGCCAAAGCACCGCAGACAAATTGGGTTGCAAGCCCTTGGCCCGCATTGTGAGCCACGCCACCCACGCCCAGGAGCCCGAATGGTTTGCCACCGCACCTGTGGGTGCCACCCAAAAAGCCTTGGCCAAAGCCGGCTGGACAGTGGCCGATGTCGACTTGTGGGAAGTGAACGAAGCCTTTGCGGTGGTACCCATGGCACTCATGAAAGAGCTCAACGTGCCGCACGACAAAGTGAACGTCAACGGTGGTGCTTGTGCATTGGGTCATCCCATTGGCGCTTCGGGCGCACGCATCATGGTCACGCTCATTCATGCACTCAAAGCACGTGGTCTGAAAAAAGGTTTGGCCACACTGTGCATTGGTGGCGGTGAAGGCACCGCCGTTGCATTGGAATTGGTTTAAGTCGCAACGCAACGAGGCACGCCCCATGAAAACAGCCTTGGTCTTGGGCGCCTCGCGCGGCATCGGCTTTGAGTTTGCACGCCAATATGTGGCCGATGGCTGGCGCGTGCTGGCCACGGCACGCGATGATGAGGGGTGTGCCAAGCTGCAGGCGGTGGGTGCAGAAACTTTCAAACTCGATGTGGCCAAGCCTGCCAGTGTCAGTGGCCTGTCATGGCGCCTTGATGGCGAAAAAATAGACGTGGCTTTGTATGTGGCCGGTGTGATGGAGCGTGCCTCACCGCAAACGCCGCCCACGCAACAAGTGTTTGACGCGTTGATGCATGCCAACGTGTTGGGCGCCATGCAAGCCCTGCCACAAGTGGCACCTTGGGTGGCAGAGGCTGATGGCACCTTCGCCTTTGTGAGCAGCCGCATGGCCAGCCTGGCGTTAACCGACAACGGCCGCGCGGCTTTGTACAAGGTGAGCAAAGCTGCACTCAACATGGTGGTGCGCACAGCACCCTTTGATTTTCCCAATGTCACATGGTTGGCACTGAGCCCCGGCTGGGTGCAAACCGATATGGGCGGGGATGCAGCGCCGCTCTCGGTAGAAGACAGTGTGGCGCAAATGCGTGCCACGCTGGACAGTGCAAGTGGCGCAAACAAACGTGCCGCCGTGCAAGGCCAATTTTTGAATTACGACGGAACCGCGTTGCCTTGGTAGGCAACCATGACTGAAAGAACAAGATGTTGTTGACCCCTGACCAAGAAAAGATCCGCGACGCAGTGCGTGACTTTGCCAAAGAACAACTTTGGCCCCACGCCGCCACTTGGGACAAAACGCACGAGTTTCCCAAAGAGGCGCACAAGGGCTTGGCGGCCTTGGGCGCCTATGGCATTTGCGTGCCCGAGTCATTGGGCGGTGCCAATTTGGACTACCTCACGCTGGCCTTGGTTCTGGAAGAAATTGCCGCCGGTGATGGCGGCGTGAGCACCACCATCAGCGTCACCAACTGCCCGGTCAATGCCATTCTCATGCGCTACGGCAACGATGCGCAAAAGCAAAAGTGGCTCACACGTTTGGCGCAAGGCGAATTGCTCGGCGCGTTTTGCTTGACCGAGCCGCATGTCGGCTCGGACGCCTCTGCCCTGCGCACCACGGCCACGCGCAAAGGCGATGCGTATGTGATCAATGGCGTGAAGCAGTTCATCACCAGCGGCAAGCATGGCGATGTGGCCATCGTGATTGCTGTGACCGACAAAGGTGCAGGCAAAAAAGGCATGAGCGCGTTCATTGTGCCCACGGCCACACCGGGTTACCAGGTGGCGCGCTTGGAAGACAAGTTGGGTCAGCATTCCAGTGACACTGCGCAAATCAATTTTGAAAACTGCGAAGTGCCCGTCGAAAATTTGATTGGTCAAGAAGGCGAAGGCTACAAGATTGCCTTGTCAGCGCTTGAAGGTGGCCGCATTGGCATTGCCGCGCAAAGCATTGGCATGGCACGCAGTGCGCTAGAGGTGGCCATTGAGTATGCCAAGCAACGCGAAAGTTTTGGCACGCCCATCTTCAACCACCAAGCGGTGGGGTTTCGTTTGGCTGAGTGCGCCACGCAATTGGAAGCTGCGCGTCAGCTGATGTGGCATGCCGCCACTCTGCGCGATGCAGGCTTGCCTTGCTTGAAAGAAGCCGCCATGGCCAAGTTGTTTGCCAGCGAAGCTGCAGAAAAAGTCTGCAGTGCGGCCATTCAAACTTTGGGAGGGTATGGCGTGGTGAGCGACTTTCCTGTTGAAAGAATTTACCGCGACGTGCGCGTGTGCCAAATCTATGAAGGCACCAGTGACGTGCAAAAAATCATCATTCAAAGGGCCTTGGCTTGAGCTTGCCTGCGCCCAAGGCTTGCCCATGCGGTGGCGCACCCACCGCCTTGAAGCGCAAGGGTGCAGAGGCAGCTTACGCAGATTGCTGTGGCCGCTTCATTGCCCAAGGTGAATTGCCCCCCGATGCCTTGCACCTCATGCGTTCGCGCTATACAGCCTTTGTGTTGGAAAACTCGGCCTACCTTCAGCACACCTGGCAAGCGGCGCACCGACCCGAAACTTTGGACTTCGATGAAGGCGCCAAATGGCTTGGCTTGGAAATCAAAGACTTTCAAGAGACGGGCGAACAAGACGGTCAAGCCTCCGCCGAAGTCGAGTTTGTGGCTCGCGTGCGGGTTGCCGGCAAAGCCCACCGCTTGCACGAGCGCAGCCGTTTTGTGTGTGAAGACGGGCAGTGGCGTTACGTTGAAGCGGTTAACATCATCGCATGAATTTTCAAGCTGTACTCTTTGATTGCGATGGCGTGCTGGTCGACAGCGAGCCCATTACCAATGCCGTGTTGCGTGACATGCTGGAAGAGCGAGGCTGGGTGATGTCGCCCGAAGACTGCTTTCGCTACTTCGTTGGCAAAGCTGTCAAAGACCATAAGGCAGAAATTGAAGCGCGCACAGGTTTGCCGCTGACCGAAGAATGGCTGCATGCTTTCAGAATGCGTCGCAACGATGCGCTGCAAGCCCAACTCCAAGTGATGCCCGGTGCACATGACGCAGTGACCGCTGCTTACGAGCTCACACAAGGCGCGATCGCTTGTGCCTCTGGCGCAGACCGCTTCAAAGTTGAAATGCAGCTGTCTCACGTGGACTTGATGCCGCATTTTGAAGGCCGTATTTTCAGTGGCCATGAGATGGCCCGCACCAAGCCAGCGCCCGATGTCTACTTGGCAGCTGCAGCACACTTAGAGTGTGACCCGGCGCATTGTTTGGTGATCGAAGACAGCACAGCAGGCATCACGGCAGGTGTGGCGGCGGGTGCCACAGTATGGGCTTTGTGCACCGATGAAAGTTTGGCGCCAGTGCTGTTGGCGGCAGGGGCCTCTAGATTGTTTTCTCACATGGGCGCTTTGCCCGAGCTTTGGCGCGCATCCCGAAATGCGGCCGGTGTTTGACCGGTCCATTGCTTGAATGCGCGGATGAAGCTTTTCTCGTTTTGAAAGCCCGCGCTTTCGGCCACTTGCTTCACAGGCTTGCGGGTTCTTTGAAGTAACTCAATGGCGCGTTCGCGCCGCACTTCATCTTTCAAGGCTTGCAGGCTGGTGCCTTCTTCTTTCAATTGTCTGTGCAAACTGCGCGTTGACAAATTCAGCAAAGGCGCCAAGTCTTCCGCGCTGTGGGTGTCTTGCGGATGCATGGCCAAAGCTTGCTTCACTTGTGTGAGCAACAGGCGGTCTTTGCGGTACTGTAAAACGGTGAGTGTCAGCGCTGTTTCCAGCATGCGCTGCAAGGCCGCTTCATCGCGCCGAAGTGGCAACGCCAGGTAGCTGGCATTCATCACCAACTCGGAAACAGGGTTGGCTTCGATCAATGCGTGATCTTGGGCTGTATGCAAAGAAGTTACTTTGGCATTGCCAAATTGAACAGGCCCTTGAAACATCAAGGGGTACACCGCTTGGTGCGCAGGTGCTTCAAATGCAAACTGAACTTGTGTGAGGGTGATGCGTGAGTCAATCAACCAGCAAGCCACGCCATACAGGTTGCGCAAAATGGACAGCACGCCAAATTCGCGTTGCGGACCCAGGTCTTTCAACTCGCGAAGCCGAATGTGCGCTTGGCCCTCTTTCTCTTCTACCGACAGCGCGATGTCATCTGTGACCAGGCCGTGGTGGCGGCACCAACGTTTCAGTGCCACACCCAGCGTAGGCGAGGTCAGGGAGGCGCGGACCAACATGCCGTAGGTGCCCCAAGGCAGTTGCCGGCCAAGGCATCCCAGGGCCTCGTCATTCAGCTCGTGCATGGCGTAGCTGGAGATGCGCTCCATTTGCGAAGCCGTGATGTGAGCCTTGTTTTTCTTGGTTTGCGATGGCGTAATTTGTGCAAACTCAAGCGCCTTCGAAGGGCTTTTGTTTTGAGCCGCATAAGCCCGCAAAATAGCCTGAACAAAGGCCATTGGCGTGGCTGCAACAGGCGGTCTTTTGGCAGAGGTTTGGCGCATGACCTATTCTGCGTCATTTTTGGCGCAATTTGCAACCTCTGAGTTTCCCCTTCTACGCGGGCTAGGTCTATCCTTGCGCATCAGGAGATTTCAAACATGTCGGTGCTTCAAACCCAGCTCAACAACCGCTCAGCGGATTTTTTGACCAACGCTGCCGCCTTGCAGGCCGCCGTCGATGACTTGCGCGTGCAATTGAAAAAGTCGGCCTCAGGCGGTGGCGAAAAAGCCCGCGCCAAGCACGTGGCCCGCGGCAAGCTACCACCCCGTGAGCGGGTGCAAATGCTGTTAGACCCTGGCACGCCTTTCTTGGAGCTGGCGCCGTTGGCGGCCCACGCCATGTACCTCAACAAGGAAGGCATTGAAGATGCGCCTTGCGCCGGCATGATTGCAGGCATTGGGCGCGTGAATGGCGTGGACTGCATGATCGTGTGCAACGACGCCACCGTGAAGGGCGGTACCTATTACCCCATGACCGTCAAGAAGCATCTGCGTGCACAAGAAGTGGCGCAGCAAAACAACTTGCCGTGCATCTACTTGGTTGACTCTGGTGGTGCCAATTTGCCCAACCAAGACGACGTCTTCCCAGACCGCGAACACTTTGGCCGCATCTTCTACAACCAAGCCAACATGAGCGCCTTGGGTATTCCGCAAATTGCGGTGGTCATGGGCAGCTGTACGGCGGGTGGCGCGTATGTGCCCGCCATGAGCGACGAAACCATCATCGTTAAAAACCAAGGCACCATCTTTTTGGGTGGCCCACCTTTGGTCAAAGCGGCCACGGGTGAGGTGGTCAGTGCGGAAGACTTGGGCGGTGGCGATGTGCACACCCGTTTGTCCGGCGTGGCCGATCACCTGGCGCAAAACGATGCGCATGCTTTGGCCTTGGCACGCCAGGCGGTGGGGTCACTCAACAGAAAGAAAAACATCGAAGTGCAATTGCGAGAACCGGTCGCGCCTTTGTACGACAGCAAAGAAATTTACGGCGTCATTCCTGCCGACAGTCGCAAGCCCTACGACGTGCGCGAAATCATTGCGCGCATTGTGGACGGCAGTGAGTTTGCAGAATTCAAAGCACGCTTTGGCGCCACCTTGGTCTGCGGCTTTGCGCACATCGAAGGCATGCCAGTGGGCATCATTGCCAACAATGGCATTTTGTTTTCAGAGTCTGCACTCAAGGGCGCACACTTCATTGAACTGTGCTGCCAACGCAAAGTGCCTTTGGTGTTTTTGCAAAACATCACCGGCTTCATGGTGGGCCGCAAATACGAAAGCGAAGGCATTGCCCGCAATGGTGCCAAGATGGTCACGGCCGTGGCCACGGCCAAGGTGCCCAAGTTCACCATCATCATTGGCGGCAGCTTTGGTGCCGGCAACTACGGCATGTGTGGCCGCGCCTTTGGCCCCCGCTTCTTGTGGATGTGGCCCAATGCGCGCATTTGCGTCATGGGCGGCGAGCAAGCCGCTGGCGTGTTGGCCACCGTGAAGCGCGATGGCATTGAAGCCCGCGGCGGTGCCTGGAGTGCGGAAGAGGAAGCCGCGTTCAAACAACCCATCTTGGACCAGTTTGGTCACCAGTCTCACCCGTACTACGCCAGCGCGCGTTTGTGGGACGACGGGGTGATCGACCCAGCAGACACACGCCGTGTGCTGGCACTCGGTTTGTCGGCCTCTTTGAACGCGCCGGTGGAAGACACCAAGTTCGGCATTTTCCGCATGTGATGTTTTTGAAAGAACAACATGACCTACACCTTTGACAACATTTACACCACCCCCGAACACACCTTGCTGCGAGACCAGGTGGCCAGGTTCATTGCCCGCGAAGTAGAGCCCTTTGCCGAGGCTTGGGAGCAAGATGGCAAGGTGCCGCGTGAAGTCCTTCGCAAAATGGGGCAAGCCGGTTTGCTCGGCTTGATGTACGACCCCGAACTGGGCGGCGGCGGTGCCGATGCCATGGCCAACTTGGTCTTTGCCGAAGCCTTGTCGCAGTCGACGTTTGCAGGCTTCATTATTACCGTGCTGGTGCACACCGACATGGCCAGCCCGCATTTGCATCACGCGGGCACGGCGGCGCAAAAAGCCAAGTACATGCCGCGCATTACCGCAGGTGAGTGCATCACAGCGGTGGGTGTGTCAGAGCCTGGCGCAGGCTCTGATGTGGCGGGCATTCGCACCACCGCCAAACGCGATGGCGATCATTGGGTGCTGAACGGCACCAAGATGTTCATCACCAACGGCGTGCATGCCGATTTGTATTTCATTGCCGCCAAAACGGGTGATGCACGACACGCCATGTCGATGTTCATTGTCGAAAAGGGTACGCCGGGTTTCAGTGTGGGACGAGCGCTGAAGAAAACAGGTTGGTTGTCATCTGACACCGCTGAGTTGGTGCTCGACAACGTGCGCATTCCCGACCATCACTTGCTGGGCGAAGAAAATAAAGGCTTCTACTCGGTCATGAAAAACTTTCAAACCGAGCGCATTGCGTTGGCCGCCATGGCGATTGGCCACTGCACGCGCGCCTTAGTACTCACCTTGGACTATGTGCGCCAACGCCCCGCGTTTGGTGGCACCTTGTGGGACAAGCAGGTGATCCGTCAACGCTTGGCCATGTTGGATGCCAAAACCCGTGCGGCCAGACAGTTCATGTACCACTGTGCCTGGAGCGTCACACAAGACAAAGACATCGTGCAAGAGGTGTCCATGCTCAAAGCACTCACCGGCGAGTTGGTCAATGAAGTGGTGCAAACCTGCCAGCAGTTCCATGGTGGCATGGGTTACATCCGCGAAACCGCCATTGAACGTTTGTGGCGTGATGCGCGCATCTTGGGCATTGGCGGTGGCGCCACCGAAGTGATGCTGGACGAAGTGGCCAAGCGCTACTGATCTCAAGAAAGTAAGCCCATGACCGCTGCAGAAAAAACTTTAGACATCCGCCGCCCTTCCAAATGGGTGGCCGAGGTGTGGCTGAACCGACCCGATGTGCGCAATGCGTTCAACGATGCGGTCATTGCCGAACTCACAGAAGCCTTCCAACAATTGGGGCAAGACAAGGACCTGCGCGCCATTGTGCTGGGTGCGCATGGCAAAGCCTTTTGCGCTGGCGCCGATTTGAATTGGATGCGCACCATGTCGGGTTACAGCTGGGATGAGAACCGAGCCGATGCACAAAAGCTGGCCGACATGCTCTGGACCTTGGACCAATGCCCGGTGCCCATCGTGGGGCGCTTGCAAGGCGATTGCTACGCGGGCGGCATGGGTTTGGCGTCGGTGTGCGATGTGCTGATCGCCTCTGACAACGTCACCTTCTGTTTGTCTGAAGCGCGCTTGGGTTTGTTGCCCGGCACCATCAGCCCGTACGTGGTGCGCGCCATGGGCACGCAAGCTGCGAAGCGTTACATGGTGACCGCCGAAAGATTCTCTGCGGCGCAAGCCCATGCCATGGGCATGGTGCATGAGTTGTGCACGCCCGACAACTTGGATGCCAAAGTGGCCGAGATTGTCAGCACCTTGAGCGGCAATGGCCCGCAAGCCTTGCGCGCCTGCAAGCGCTTGGTGCAAGACGTGAGCAACCAAACTATTGACGAAGCACTGCGTGCAGAAACTGCCAGACGCATTGCCGATATCCGTGCCAGCGATGAAGGCAAAGAAGGGCTGCAGTCTTTCTTGCAAAAACGCCCCGCGCAGTGGACGACAACGAATTAAAAGTACAGGCTGATCATGTTCAAAAAAATCCTCATTGCCAATCGCGGCGAAATTGCATGCCGTGTGGCGGCCACGGCCAAGCGCATGGGCATCCAAACGGTGGCGGTGTACTCCGATGCAGATGCCAATGCCAAGCACGTGGCTGCGTGTGACGAAGCCATTCATGTGGGCGGCGCAGCACCCAAAGACAGCTACTTGCGATGGGAGGCCATCATTGAAGCGGCCAAGGCCACAGGTGCGCAGGCCATTCACCCTGGCTATGGTTTCTTGAGCGAAAACGAGGCCTTTGCCGAAGCCTGTGCCAAAGCCGGTTTGGTGTTCATTGGCCCGCCTGCATCGGCAATTCAAGCCATGGGTTTGAAGGCGGAGTCCAAGCAGTTGATGGAAAAAGCCGGTGTGCCCTTGGTGCCGGGCTATCACGGTGCGGACCAACATCCTGAATTGTTGCAACGTGAAGCCGATCGCATTGGCTACCCCGTGCTGATCAAAGCCAGTGCTGGCGGTGGCGGTAAAGGCATGCGTGCCGTTGAAAAGTCCGAAGACTTTGCGGCCGCCTTGGCCTCTTGCCAACGCGAAGCGCAAAACAGTTTTGGCGATCAAGCGGTACTGATTGAAAAATATGTACAACGCCCACGCCACATTGAGATTCAAGTGTTTGGCGACATGCAGGGCAACTGCGTGTACCTCATGGAACGAGATTGCTCCGTGCAGCGCCGCCATCAGAAGGTGCTCGAAGAAGCGCCTGCACCTGGCATGACCGATGCGCTGCGCCAACAAATGGGCGAAGCCGCGGTGGCCGCTGCGCGTGCGGTGAACTATGTGGGCGCAGGCACAGTTGAGTTCATCGTTGAACAACGCGACAACAAAACCACGGGCAAAGTGGACATGAACTTCTTCTTCATGGAGATGAACACCCGCTTGCAAGTGGAGCACCCTGTGACCGAGGCTGTCACAGGTTTGGATTTGGTGGAGTGGCAATTGCGCGTGGCCAGTGGCGAAGCCTTGCCTCTTCAGCAAAACCAAATCAAACTGAATGGCCACGCGATTGAGGCCCGCATCTGCGCCGAAAACCCCGACAACAATTTCTTGCCGGCCACAGGCCATTTGCAGGTTTACAAAAAACCAGCGCACACCGCCTTTGCGCGTGGCACGGTGCGCTTTGACGATGGTGTGCGCCAAGGCGACACCATCAGCCCGTATTACGACTCGATGGTAGCCAAACTCATTGTGCATGGCGATACGCGCGAGCAAGCCTTGGCGCTGCTCAACCAAGCCTTGTCGCAAACGCAGGTGGTGGGATTGGCAACCAATGTGCAATTTTTGCGTCATGTGGTGCACAGCCCGTCGTTTGCCGAAGCGCGTTTGGACACGGCCCTCATCCCACGTGAAGCCGACGTGCTGTTCAAGCAAGAACACGTGGGCATGAACGTGGCCACCGCAGCCGTGGTGGCGCACACCTTGCATCAAGAGAACCTGAAGCAAGGCCATGACCCGTTCAGCAAAAGCGACGCGTGGCAAACCCATGCCGAAACCAGCCGCCGCTTCCCCTTGGAGTTTGCCGGCGAGACCCATACGGCTTGGTTGCATCATGGCCACGATGGCGCCATGCAATTGACCTGGGGTGATGCCGCAGGGCCCGGTGCAAATGGCGCCCACGATGCTTTTTCATTCACTGTGGCCCCAGCGGCTGATCAGCAAGTGGGCCATGCCTTGAACGTCACTTGGCAAGGCCAGCGTGTCACCAGCGAGGTGGTGATGCAAGCTGGCAAGCCCGGTCAGCCAGCCGACTTGGCACACGTCTTTACAGCGCAAGGGGCCACCCGTATTCGACTCATCAATCCTTTGGCCCATGCGGAAGGTGCACAAGACGAAAAGGGTGGCCTCACGGCGCCCATGCCCGGCAAGGTGGTGTCTTTTGCGGTGAAGGTGGGCGACAAGGTGAAAGCCGGCCAAACTTTGGCCGTCATGGAAGCCATGAAAATGGAGCACACCATTGCCGCGCCCAAAGACGGCGAAGTCAAAGAATTGTTGTACGCCCCAGGGGATCAAATTGCAGAAGGCGCAGAGTTGCTGAAGCTTGCGTAAACTCGGCCCCTATGAAAATTGTTTTTTGCTGCACCAACACCAAAGCCGAACCTTGGTTAGAGGGATTCCGTCAGGCACTGCCTGGTGCTGACATTTGGGAATGGCAGGCGGCCCAGCCTGGGCAAAGTCCCAAGCTGGCCGACCATGCCGTGGTGTGGTCGCCCCCGCAAAGTTTCATTGACGAGCAGGCGCAATTGCAAAACTTGTTCAACATTGGCGCGGGTGTGGATGCGCTGTTAAAGCTCAACATGCCTGCCAGCATGAACATCGTGCGCTTGAACGATGCTGGCATGTCGGTGCAAATGGCTGAGTACGTGTGCCACGCGGTCATTCGCTACTTCCGAGAATTTGACCAGTACGACAAAGATGCGCAAGCTCAGCGTTGGGCTTATCGCAAACCCACGCTGCGTGCCGATTTTTCTGTGGGCGTCTTGGGTGCGGGTGTGTTGGGCAGTCATGTGGCCAAAACACTTCAGGCATTTGAGTTTCCGGTGAATGTGTGGAGCCGTTCGCCCAAACACATTGACGGCGTCCAAAGTTTTTCAGGTGCCGCGCAGTTGCCTGCATTTCTGAAGGCCACGCGCGTGTTGGTGAACTTGTTGCCACTCACCCCCGAAACCGAAAATATTTTGAACCGCGAACACTTGATGCAATTGCAGCAAGGCGCCTTTTTGATCAACGTGGCGCGTGGGCGTCATTTGGTCGAGCAAGATTTGTTGGACGTGCTGGACGCTGGCCACATGGCGGGCGCCACATTGGATGTGTTCCGAGAAGAGCCATTGCCGCAAGGCCATGCATTTTGGACACACCCTCAAATGACCGTCACGCCGCACACGTCTGCGCGCACCTTGCGCGAAGAAAGCATTGCGCAAATTGCGGGCAAGCTCAAAGCAGTGTCTGCGGGCCAAGCCATTGAAGGCCGCGTCGACAAAGTCCGCGGCTATTAAAAGAGAATACTTATGACACTCCCTTCACGCGTTAAGTTGGTTGACGTTGGTCCCCGCGACGGTTTGCAAAACGAAAAGCAAGCGGTGCCAGCGGCTGTCAAGATGGAGCTGGTGCATCGCTTGCAGGCAGCGGGACTCAAAGAAATTGAAGTCACCAGCTTTGTCAGCCCCAAGTGGGTACCGCAAATGGCCGACAACGCCGAAGTGATGGCGGGCATTCAGCGTCGCAGCGACGTGCGCTACTCGGTGCTCACGCCCAACTTGCAAGGCTTTCAATCGGCTGTGAACAGCAAGCCAGACGAGATTGTGGTGTTTGCAGCGGCCAGTGAAGCCTTCAGCCAAAAGAACATCAACTGCAGCATTGAAGAGAGCATTCAACGCTTTGCGCCGGTGGTGGAAGCTGCGCGTGCGGCGGGCATCTATGTGCGCGGCGCCATGTCGTGCGTGGTGGGCTGCCCTTACGAAGGCGATGTGGCTCCCGCGCAAGTGAGTCGCTTGGCGCAGCTCATGAAAAGCATTGGTGTGCAACATGTGGGCGTGGCCGACACCATTGGTGTGGGCACGCCGCTCAAAATTCAGGCGGCCATGGAAGCCACGCTCAAGCATTACGACTTGAATGATGTGTCGGGCCACTTCCATGACACGTATGGTCAGGCGCTGTCTAACACCCTGGCCAGTTTGCAAATGGGCGTGTGGCAGTTCGACACGTCGGTGGCGGGTTTGGGCGGTTGCCCTTACGCCAAGGGCGCCACAGGCAATGTGGCCACCGAAGATGTGGTCTACATGCTGCACGGCATGGGCATTGACACCGGCATTGACTTGGACAAATTGGTGGACGCAGGTGCGTACATCAGTGACTTCTTGCAACGCAAATCGGGCTCGCGCGTGGCCACCGCTATTTTGAACAAGCGTTTGGGATGAGCGCATTTTTGCGCAAGGCCGTATCCTCTGCACCATGAGCCAACTCTCTCGATTGCAAACCCGCGCAGACCAAGTCTTGAATTCAGACTCGGTGCATGTGCCGTCGCCGTGTGTGTCAATTTGCGTCATTCATCCCACCACCGGATTGTGTGAAGGCTGCTTGCGCAACTTAGACGAAATTGCGGCATGGGGCCAAATGCCCAGTGCGCAGCAGCGTGGCGTGTGGCAGCAGATTCAAGTGCGGTGTGCTGACAAACTAAGAGGCCAAGCGTCATGAAAGAAATTCATTTTTACTTTGATTTCATCTCGCCTTACGCGTGGCTGGCGTTTCAGGCCTTGCCCAAAACGCTGAAAGGCATCAGCCATCGTGTGCACTATCACCCCGTGTTGTTTGGCGCCTTGCTCAAGCACCATGGCCAGCTCGGCCCTGCCGAGTTGCCGGGCAAACGCGATTGGACTTATCGCCAAGTGATGTGGCTGGCCAAGCAACAGGGCACCGTGTTGAAGATGCCGGCGTCGCATCCCTTCAACCCATTGGCGTTGCTGCGTTTGGCCGTGGCCACGTCTGCAAACGGCGAGCCCAATCGGTATGTGGTGGAACGTATTTTTCAACACGTGTGGTGCGATGGGCTTGAGGCCACAGACCTTGCTCGTTTGAATGCCTTGCAAGAACACCTGTTGTCGCAAGCTGCGTTGCAAGGCCTTGCCAAAGATCCGCAGTCAGAAGAAGTCAAACGTTTGCTGCAGCAACAAACCGACAGCGCCATTGCATTGGGCTTGTTTGGTGTGCCCAGCATGGTGGTCGATGGCCAAGTGTTTTGGGGGCAAGACGCGTTGCCAATGCTTCGCGCTTATTTAGACGGCGACACGTGGTTTCAAAGTGCCGAGTGGTGTGATGTGGCCAAGTTGCCCGTAGGTGTTCGGCGCGCGCCAGAGAAAAAATAAACCGTCAGTTGTGTTCTTCAGACGCTCGTTGAGAGGGCGTTTTTTTTTCCCAATGGTTCACCAGCAAGGCGTACACCCAGGTGATGGCCAAGAACACCAGCACTGAACCTTGCGCGGCCATCCAAAAACCCACAGGTCGGTCAAACATCACAAAGTTCAAATCGCGTGCAAAAAAAGCCACGCAGAAAGTGACGCTGGCCCACACGAACAACAAACACCAGCGCAGTCGCGTGACACGCTTTGAAAATTCGTCGTCAGTCAAATTGCGGGAAGCCATGAACTGATCATCGCATGGAGAATGCGATCTAGCCCCATCTCAGTACTTACCCTTTAGTTCTGGCCATATCTCATGATGTGAAAACAAAACAAAGGGTTTCACCCCAAACTGTCAGCCACCGTTGGTTTCGCGTCAGAGGATGGTCAGAGCTTCCACCAAGAATCGCCCCAAGCCTTCGTGTCGAGGGCTATTTTTTGGAGACAGCTACTATGGCTACAACAACCCCACGTCCGATGTCTGACGAAGAAAAGAAGGTCATCTTCGCTTCGTCACTCGGCACCGTGTTCGAGTGGTATGACTTTTACCTCTACGGTTCACTCGCAGCGATCATTGCGAAACAATTCTTCAGCGGCCTCGACGAAGGTTCTGCCTTCATTTTCGCGTTGCTGGCTTTTGCGGCAGGTTTCATCGTTCGTCCTTTCGGCGCCATTTTCTTTGGCCGCTTGGGCGACATGATTGGTCGCAAGTACACCTTCTTGGTGACCATCCTGATCATGGGCTTGTCCACGTTCATCGTGGGCGTTTTGCCTAACTACGCCAGCATTGGCGTGGCCGCTCCTGTCATCCTGATCTGCTTGCGCTTGCTGCAAGGTTTGGCATTGGGTGGTGAGTACGGTGGTGCTGCCACTTATGTGGCCGAGCACGCGCCCATGGGCAAACGTGGTGCTTACACCTCTTGGATTCAGACCACGGCCACATTGGGCTTGTTCTTGTCCCTCATGGTGATTTTGGGCGCACGCACATACACCGGTGAAGAAGCCTTCGCTGAGTGGGGCTGGCGCATTCCGTTTATCGTCTCTATTCTGTTGTTGGCCGTGTCGGTTTACATCCGTTTGAGCATGAACGAGTCACCTGCTTTCGCCAAAATGAAAGCAGAAGGCAAAACTTCCAAAGCACCTTTGACCGAATCTTTCGGTGAATGGAAAAACCTGAAGATCGTGATCTTGGCATTGGTCGGCCTCACAGCTGGTCAAGCGGTGGTTTGGTACTCTGGCCAGTTCTACGCTTTGTTCTTCTTGACACAATCCTTGAAAGTGGACGGCGCTACGGCCAACATCATGGTGGCGGTGTCCTTGATCATCGGTACACCTTTCTTCTTGGTGTTCGGTACCTTGTCTGACAAGATTGGCCGCAAGCCCATCATCTTGGCTGGTTGCTTGTTGGCCGTGGTCACCTACTTCCCAGTGTTCAAGGCTTTGACAGCTGCTGCCAACCCAGATTTGGCCGCTGCGCAAGCCAATGCCAAAGTGGTGGTGACTGCTGATCCAGCAGAGTGCTCATTCCAGTTCAACCCCACAGGCACGAAGAAGTTCACTTCCTCTTGCGACATCGCCAAGCAACGTTTGGCTGGCGCTTCAGTGAGCTACTCCAACGACGTGGCACCTGCCGGCACTCCTGCCACCATCAAGGTGGGCGAGACGGTTGTGAAGGTGAAGTACACACCTGAAGACATCGCTGAAGCCAAGGCCAAGGCCGAAGCCAAAGTGGCTGAACTCACTGCGGCACAACCGCAAGATGCAAAAGCTTTGGAAGCTGCTAACAAGTCTGTGAAAGATTTGAGCAACGAGAAAACAGCTGGCGCTACTTTGTTGGGTTCCAACTTGGGTGCTGCGTTGAAAGCTGCTGGTTACCCACCTAAAGCTGACATGGCCAAGTTTGACAAAGTCAAAGTGATTGCCATCCTCACTTACTTGGTGATTTTGGTGACCATGGTGTACGGTCCTATTGCTGCCATGTTGGTGGAAATGTTCCCCACACGCATTCGCTACACCTCCATGTCCTTGCCTTACCACATTGGTAACGGCTGGTTCGGTGGTCTGTTGCCTACAACCGCTTTCGCGATCGTGGCGCAAACAGGTGACATGTACAACGGTCTCTGGTACCCCATCATCATCGCGGGTGCGACGGTGGTCATTGGTGGCTTGTTCATCAAAGAAACCAAAGACGTGGACATCTACGCCAACGACTAATTTGTAAGCTTTCCGGGACCTTCCCGGTGCTACATTCAAGCCCTCCCTCTGCGGAGGGCTTTTTTTTAATTGGGGTCAGAGCAACATTAATTTCCAATCAAAGAGAGATATCCGTATAGGGGGCTTCCTCATACTGGAGTACCAGAAATCGTTCAGCCCCCTATACGGATATCTCTCTTTGATTGACCAAATTAATGTTGCTCTGACCCCAATTAAAAATGTGTTCTGCGCCAAGTTCAGTGATTCGGCCAGGCCTCATTAACGATATTTTTTGGAGAAAATTATGTGGAAAATTGCAGTTGGTTTCGCCGTGTTTGCCGGCCTCGCATTGTTTGTGATTTCTAAAGGCGGCGACAACGTCGACATGACCGGTGAAAAGCACGGTTCTGAAGCCGTGCACGCACCTGCACCTGCAGCGGCTGCCCCAGCAGAAGCGCCCGCTGCGCCTGCTACTGCACCAGCTGCGCCCGCACCTGCCAGCAAGTAATTGCGCAGGGGCCTTGGCCCATTAATCAATTGGGGTCAGATCAACATTAAATTAATGTTGATCTGACCCCATTTGTTTTTGACCGAGATAGCCTCACTCGGAGTCATTTAATTGTGATCTGACCCCAATTAAATTATGGATGCAAGCCTAGAATGTTGGGCCTCCACCCACAAAGCTTGCCTCTATGTCCAACGGTTTTATCAAGATTCGCGGTGCTCGTCAGCACAACCTCAAAAACATTGATTTGGACATCCGCACGGGGGAGTTGACCGTGGTCACCGGGCCCAGTGGGTCGGGCAAGTCGAGTTTGGTGTTTGACACGCTGTATGCCGAAGGCCAGCGGCGCTATGTCGAGACTTTCAGCGCCTACGCGCGGCAGTTTCTAGACCGCATGGACAAGCCTGCGGTGGACAAGGTGGAAGGGGTGCCACCGGCCATCGCCATCGACCAAACCAATCCGGTCAGAAGTTCGCGCTCCACGGTGGGCACGATGACGGAGTTGAACGACCATTTGAAGTTGTTGTTCGCCCGCTTGGGTCATCTGCATGACCGCGACACAGCGCGGCCTGTGAAGCACGACACGCCCGAGTCCATTTACGCCGAGTTGTTCAAGCGCGCAGAAGCTGCAGGCGATCCGCGTTTGGTGTTGACGTTTCCAGTTGAGTTGCCGGGCAATACAACGGCAGAGCAAGTTGAGCAGTGGCTGTCGGCCAGTGGCTTTACCAAGGTGCAAGCCGAGCGAGAAGTGGCCACGCCAACCGGGCCGCGCAAGGTGCTGGACGTGGTGGCCGACCGGTTCAGGTTGGGCAATGCCGAGAAGGCGCGAGTGGTGGAAGCCATTGAGGTGGCGCTGAAGCGGGGCGGGCGGCTGAATGTTTATGTCATCGCCGAAGGCGATCAAACGGACATGTGGCGTTTCTCTGCGGGCTTGCATTGCCCCGAGAGCGACTTGCGTTACCCCGAGCCGCTGCCGTCGATGTTCTCGTTCAACTCGGCGGTGGGTGCCTGTGAAACCTGCCGTGGTTTTGGCCGCGTGATTGGTGTGGACCTGGGCCTGGTCATTCCCAATGACAAACTCACACTCCGCGCTGGCGCCATCAAGACCATTCAAACCCCAGCCTGGAAAGAAGCGCAAGACGACCTCATGCGCCACGCCGAAGCCGCGGGCATTCCGCGTGACACGCCTTGGTTCAAGCTGACGGCCGAGCAACAAAAGTGGGTGATCGAAGGCTCGCCCAACTGGAACGGCAAGTGGAATCAGCAGTGGTACGGCGTGCACCGCTTCTTTGCGTACCTCGAAAGCAAGGCCTACAAGATGCACATTCGTGTGCTCTTGTCCAAATACCGCAGCTACACCGAATGCGGCGCTTGCGGTGGTGCGCGCCTTAAAACAGACAGTCTCATCTGGCGCATTGGCAGCGCAGAAGATGCCGATGCCACTTTGCCCAAAGCCAAACGCTTCATGCCCCAAGGTGTGAAGTGGACGCGCGAACAACTCGAAGCCTTGCCGGGCCTGAGCCTGCACGATTTGATGATCATGCCGATCGACAAGCTGCGCTTGTTTTTTGACCGCATGTCGGCCACGGCCATCGAAGAAAACAGCCAAGACGGCGAAGCGCAAGCACTCAAACTTTTGCTGGAAGAAATTACCAATCGCCTGAAGTACTTGTGCGATGTGGGCATTGGCTACCTGACGCTAGACCGCCAAAGCCGCACGCTTAGCGGCGGTGAAGTGCAGCGCATCAACCTCACCACGGCCTTGGGCACTTCACTCGTTAACACGCTGTTCGTGCTGGACGAGCCCAGCATTGGTTTGCACCCGCGCGACATGAACCGCATCACGCAAGCCATGCACCGCTTGCGCGACGCCGGCAACACCTTGGTGGTGGTGGAACACGATCCTGCCGTGATGCTGGCCGCCGATCGCATGATCGACATGGGCCCAGGCCCCGGCGAGAAGGGCGGCCAGATTGTGTTTGATGGCAGCACGGCCGACTTGCGCAACGCCGACACCCTGACGGGCGCCTACTTGGGCGGCCGCAAACAAGTGGGCATGGGCTTCAAACGTTTGGTGACCGACAACACGCCTCGACTCATTCTCGAAGGCGCGAAAGAACACAACCTCAAAAACGTTTCGATTGATTTTCCGCTGCAGCGTTTGGTGTGCGTCACGGGTGTGAGCGGCTCGGGCAAATCCAGTTTGATTCAAGACGTGTTAGCCCCTGCGCTCTTACGACACTTCGGCAAGAGCACCGATGCACCAGGCGCACACGACCGCTTGCTGGGCGCCGATCACTTGAGCGATGTGGTGTTTGTGGACCAATCGCCCATCGGCAAAACAGCGCGCTCCAACCCGGTCAGTTATGTGGGCGCATGGGACGCGCTGCGAGAAATTTTTGCTGTCGCACCCTTGTCCAAGCAACGCGGCTACACCGCCTCCAAGTTCAGCTTCAACAGTGGCGATGGCCGCTGTCCCACCTGCGGTGGTTCGGGCTTTGAGCACGTCGAGATGCAATTCTTGAGCGACGTGTATTTGCGCTGTCCCGATTGCGATGGCAAACGCTATCGTCCTGAAATTTTGGAGATCACCATTGAGCGTCAAGCCATTGGTGATTTGCGTGCACGTCACCTCAATGTGGCCGATGTGTTGGACCTGACGGTTAGCGAAGCTGCGGGCTTGTTTGCGCAAGACCGCGATGTGATTCGCGCATTGCAGCCCATTGTGGATGTGGGCCTTGAGTATGTGAAGTTGGGCCAGCCTGTGCCCACCTTGTCGGGCGGTGAAGCGCAGCGGTTGAAGCTGGCGGGCTTCTTGGCTGGCGCTGCAAAAACGGCGTCGTCGTCCAAGCAAGCCTTGGCAAAGAAGGGCACGCTGTTCTTGTTCGATGAGCCCACCACCGGCTTGCACTTTGACGACATCGCCAAGCTGATGCGCGCCTTGCGCAAGTTGCTGGAGGGCGGTCATTCGCTGATTGTGATTGAGCACAACCTGGATGTGATTCGGGCCAGCGATTGGCTGATTGACCTTGGCCCCGAAGGTGGCGACGCTGGAGGTTATGTGGTGGCCGAAGGCATGCCAGAAGATGTGCGCAACCACGCCACGTCGCACACGGCATTGGCTTTGCGCGAGTACGCACAGGCCATGGGTGAGTTGGGCGGCGTGTTGCAGGTGGCCGAAGCACCTCAACCCAAGCTTGCCAACGTGCCGCGCAAACCCAGTGCAGAAGACAACAGCATTCGCATTGTCAACGCCAAAGAACACAACCTTAAAAACCTCAGCGTCAACATCCCACGCGGTCAGTTCAATGTGATCACGGGTGTGAGTGGTTCAGGCAAATCCACCTTGGCCTTTGACATTTTGTTCAACGAAGGTCAGCGCAGGTACTTGGAAAGTTTGAACGCCTACGCGCGCAGCATCGTGCAGCCGGCGGGCCGTCCCGAAGTGGACGCGGTGTACGGTATTCCACCGACTGTGGCCATTGAGCAGCGGCTGTCGCGTGGTGGCAGAAAGAGCACGGTGGGCACCACCACCGAGGTGTGGCATTTCCTGCGGCTGCTCTACGTCAAGCTGGGCACACAGCATTGCATCCATGACAACGCCGCGGTGGCGCCGCAAACGCCCGACAGCATTGCCGCGCAGTTGATGAAAAACTTCAAAGGCCAGCACATTGGTTTGCTGGCGCCGCTGGTCATGAACCGCAAAGGTGTGTACACCGAGCTGGCCGAATGGGCACGCCCACGTGGCTACACGCATCTGCGTGTCGACGGCAACTTCTTGCCCACGCAAAACTTCCCGCGCATTGACCGGTTCAAAGAGCACACCATCGAGCTGCCTGTGGTCAGCCTCAAGGTCAGTGCCGATCAAGAAAAAGAACTCAGAGAAGCGCTGACCAAAACTTTGGAGTTGGGCAAAGGGGTGGTGCATGTGTTGAGCCATTTGGAAGGTCTGCAAGACGCCATGGAAGCCAACCAAGCCACCGCGCACATTGGCAAACTGAGTGTGTTTTCTACGCTCAGAGCTTGCCCTGAATGCAGCACTTCGTACAGCGAACTCGACCCCCGTTTGTTCAGCTACAACAGCAAGCACGGCTGGTGCCCCGAGTGCGTAGGCACAGGCGTGAAATTGACCAAAGACCAACGCAAGGTGTTTGACGACTCCGTCCGAGACGACGATCAAAAAGGTCGCGAACAAAGCTTTGCCGAACCTGAAATTGAAGACTTGATTGAGCAAGTGTGCCCGCATTGCGAAGGCACGCGCCTCAATGCAACCGCGCGGCATGTGAAGTTCACCACTGAACATTTGCCCATCACCGACATTGCACGCATGAGCGTGACGGATGTGCGCAAGTGGGTGCAAAGTTTGGCCAAGGCCAACGAGTTGTCAAAGAGAGAGCAAGACATCGCGCGCGACCTCTTGCCTGAAATCGAAAGCCGTCTGGAATTTTTGGAAGAGGTGGGCCTGGGCTACCTCACGCTAGACCGCGGCGCGCCCACCCTCAGTGGCGGCGAAGCACAGCGCATTCGTTTGGCCGCGCAACTGGGCAGCAACTTGCAAGGCGTCTGTTACGTGCTGGACGAACCCACCATCGGTTTGCACGCGCGCGACAACCAAATCTTGCTCAATGCCCTGCACAAGCTGGGCGACAAAGGCAACACGCTGGTGGTGGTGGAACACGACGAAGACACCATTCGACGCGCCGACCACATCATCGACATTGGCCCCAGCGCGGGCAAACGCGGTGGCAAGCTGGTGGCGCAAGGCAGTGTCAAAGACATCACCGATGCACAAGACTCGCAAACGGGTCGCTACTTGCTGCACGCCATGAAGCACCCGCTGCAAACGCGGCGCACCATGCCCGCGTTCAGTGTCAGCAGCAAAGCCGTCAAAGACGCTGAAGCAAGCGGCCTCAAGTGGCTGGAACTCAAAGGCGCCAATCTGCACAACCTGCAACACGTCAACGTGCAAATTCCTTTGCAACGCTTGGTGGCAGTCACGGGCGTCAGCGGCTCTGGTAAATCAACACTGGCCCGCGACGTGTTGCTGGCCAACGTGCAAAGCCACGTCAGCCAACGCAGCACCAAGGCCGGACGCGACGAACAAGAAGCCGGCAAGTTCCCGACCTTGTCGGGCTGCACCGAGCTCAAAGGCTTCGAAGCGGTCGACCGTGTGTTGGAAGTGGACCAAACCCCCATTGGCAA
Source organism: uncultured Limnohabitans sp. (assembly GCA_937928195.1). GTDB lineage: Bacteria > Pseudomonadota > Gammaproteobacteria > Burkholderiales > Burkholderiaceae_C > Limnohabitans_A. Next base: position 222 of record CALEYZ010000162.1, on the reverse strand, counting down.
AACACCGCGCAGCTGCCCCGCCACCTACATCGGTTTCTGGGACACCATCCGCAAACTCTTCGCTGAAACTTTAGAAGCCAAAGCACGCGGCTACGCTGCCGGCAGGTTCAGCTTCAACACCGGCGAGGGACGTTGCCACACCTGCGAAGGCCAGGGCCTCAGAACCATCGAGATGAGTTTCTTGCCCGACGTGAAAGTGCCGTGCGAAGCCTGTCATGGTGC
>CALEYZ010000161.1 GCA_937928195.1 uncultured Limnohabitans sp. | reverse complement strand
GCGCGAAGGCCACCCCTTCCGCTACAGCCCGCAAGATTACGAAGTGTTTGCCAACGACTTTGGCTTTGACGAAACCGCCGATCAAAACGCGGCCATTCATGCCGTCATTCAAGACATGATCAGCCCCCGCCCCATGGACCGCTTGGTCTGCGGCGATGTGGGTTTTGGCAAAACCGAAGTGGCCTTGCGTGCTGCATTTGTGGCTGTCACCGGCGGCAAACAAGTGGCCATCTTGGCGCCCACCACCCTGCTGGCAGAACAACACTTTCAAACCTTGAAAGATCGATTCTCTAAATGGCCTGTCAAAGTGGCCGAGGTCTCGCGCTTCCGGTCTGGCAAAGAAGTGACGGAAGCACTCAAGGGATTGGCCGATGGCACTGTCGACATTGTGGTGGGCACGCACAAACTGCTGAGCGAGTCCACCAAGTTCAAAAATCTGGGTCTCTTGATCATTGACGAAGAACATCGCTTTGGCGTGCGCCACAAAGAAGCCATGAAAGCCATGCGCGCAGAAGTGGACGTACTGACCCTGACGGCCACCCCCATTCCCCGAACCTTGGGCATGGCGCTAGAAGGCATTCGTGACTTGAGCGTGATCGCGACTGCACCGCAGCGCCGATTGGCCATCAAAACATTTGTTCGCAATGAAGGCACCGGCGTGATACGCGAAGCGGTGCTGCGAGAGTTGAAACGAGGTGGTCAGGTTTACTTCTTGCACAACGAAGTTGAGACGATTGAAAACCGCCGTCAAAAGTTGGAAGAGATCTTGCCCGAGGCGCGCATTGCGGTTGCGCATGGCCAAATGCCCGAGCGCGATTTGGAAAAAGTCATGCGCGATTTTGTGGCGCAGCGCTACAACATTTTGTTGTGCTCCACGATCATTGAAACTGGCATTGACGTGCCCACGGCCAACACCATTGTGATTTCACGTGCTGACAAATTTGGTCTGGCACAGTTGCACCAATTGCGTGGCCGTGTCGGCCGAAGCCATCACCAAGCCTATGCGTACTTGATGGTGCCAGAAATTGACGGCTTGACCAAACAAGCCTCGCAGCGCTTGGACGCCATTCAGCAAATGGAAGAATTGGGCAGCGGCTTTTACTTGGCCATGCATGACTTGGAGATTCGAGGTGCGGGTGAAGTGCTGGGTGAGAACCAAAGCGGCAACATGCTCGAAGTGGGCTTCCAGCTTTACAACGAAATGTTGAACGAGGCGGTGCGCTGTTTGAAAGCCGGCAAAGAGCCCGATTTGCTCAGCCCTTTGTCAGCGGCCACAGACATCAACTTGCACGCCCCTGCGCTGCTACCCAACGACTATTGCGGTGATGTGCATTTGCGCTTGTCGTTCTACAAAAAATTGGCCACTGCCAAAACATCCGATCAAATCGATGGTTTGCTGGAAGAAATTGTGGACCGCTTTGGCAAATTGCCACCTCAGGCACAAACGCTGATGGATGTGCATCGCTTGCGCGTTTTGAGTGTGCCTTATGGCGTGGTCAAAGTCGATGCGTCACCGGGCGTGATTGTGATCAGCTTCAAGCCCAATCCACCGATTGAACCGATGCGCATCATTGAGTTGATTCAAAAGAACAAACACATTCAATTGGCCGGCAATGACAAGCTGCGCATTGAACGTGAACTGCCCGACCCCAAAGCACGAGCCCAAATGGTACGCGACATCTTGCGCTCTTTGGGCCAGCCTAAAATTGAGAAAGTGGAAGGATAAACAATGCAGAACGCCAAAACATTTCAGGGCATGACCATCAAGGGCTTTACACCGCCTCTGGAACTCAGCCACTTTAAGCTGATCGCTTTTGACATGGACTCCACCCTGATCAACATTGAATGCGTGGACGAGATTGCCGATGCGGCAGGACGCAAAGCCGAAGTGGCAGCCATCACCGAAGCCGCCATGCGCGGCGAAATCACCGATTACAAAGACAGCTTGCGCCAACGCGTAGCCTTGCTCAAAGGTGTGACGGTGGCGCACATGGAAGAGGTTTTGAACAAACGTCTGCAACTCAACCCTGGCGCCGAAAAATTGGTCAAGGCGTGTCAAGCTGCGGGCATGAAAGTACTGCTGGTCTCTGGTGGCTTTACCTTTTTCACAGACCATGTGCGCGACCGCTTGGGCATCGATTGGACACGCTCCAACGTGCTGGAAGTGCTCAATGGCGAGCTGACGGGCCGCATGGTGGACCAAGAATGGGGCGACATTTGCGATGGCGAAGAAAAACGCAAAATGCTGCTGCAAACCTGTGCACACATGGGCATTGAACCCACCCAAGCCATCGCCATGGGTGACGGCGCCAATGACTTGCCCATGATGGGTGTGGCGGGATTGTCTGTGGCCTATCACGCCAAACCCAAAGTGCGTGAGCAAGCCATGGTGGCCATTGAAGAAGGTGGTTTAGACCGCTTGTTGGAAGTGTTTTAAGCGGTACGGTGAACCTGCGGCATGCCTGCTTCCACCGCAAACTTGGCCAAGGTTTCAATCTTGGTTTGGGGCTGGCGCACATCGTCCACCACGCGCAGTTCGGTTTGAATTTGCTTGGGCGTGAACTCCACCACGCCATAACCTTTGCGCTCGCTGTCCGCAAAAATGAAATGCGGATTTTCAGCCAAACGCGCTGACAACTTTGAATTGCCTGCTGAACGGGCGGTAATGCCAGCGCCACAAAACTCGACACCCACTTTGGCACTGTCGTCTTTGTAGGCGTCGGCCATGACATGGCCAACCCAATTCTCGTGGACGTCTCCACCAATCAGCACGGGATTTTGCAGTGCGTGGTTTTGCATTGACTGCGTCATGCGCTGCCGTGCGGCCGAGTAGCCATCCCAACCATCATTCCACAGAGAGAGGCCAGCGCCCAGTTTGTAGTCGCGTCTACCAAAGATGGTTTGCTGTGCCACCACGTTCCAAACGCGCGCGTCATTGCGGGCGTTGGCAAAGGCCTGATTGACCCACTGCTCTTGTTGCGTGCCCAGCAGCGTTCGTTTCGGGTCGAGCCACGTCTCACACTGGTCAGGGTCTACCCAGCCCGAGCCGTACGCACCGAACTTGTTGCAAACTTGCCGGTCACGGTATTGCCTATCGTCCAGCAAATAAAAATTGGCCAATTTACCGTAGGCAACTTCGCCATAAATGCGCATTTCTGCGCCATGCGCCAAGCCATCGATGGACCGTGTCAACGCACTGGCACGCAAAGGCATGTGCTCGTAAAAAGCTTGGTAAGCCCTGGCACGTTGCGCTGCAAAATCCAAACTGATGTTCCCACTTTGGCCTTGCACCAAACCCGCATAGTCATTGGACACTTCATGATCGTCCCAGGTCACCAGCCAAGGGCATTGCGCATGCATGGCTTGCAAGCCTTTTTCGCTTTTGTGGAGTGCATAGCGATTTCGGTAGTCCGACAAACTGCTCACCCACCCACCACTGGGCAAACGGACCGCATTGGCAGCACCTGCGTATTCGTAAATGTAGTCGCCCAAGAACAAAACCAAGTCGAGATTTTCTTGGCACATGTGGTCATAGGCGCTGAAGTAGCCATGTTCCCAACGCTGACATGACGCATAGGCCACGCGGAGTTTTTGCACCAAAGCCTCTGGGTGCGGCAAGGTGCGTGTTCGCCCAATGGCGCTTTGTGCATCGCCAATTTGGAAGCGGTAGAAATACCAGCGGTCGCTTTGCAGACCGTCCAATTCCAAATGAACCGAATGCGCCAAGGCGGCCAGTGCCATGACATGGCCTGAGCGACGATTGACCTTGAAATGCTCGTCATCGGCCACCTCCCACTGCACCGTCACATCAGCCCCTGCAAAATGCGAATGCCCGCTAAACGCTTCAGGCATCAAACGCGTCCACAGCACCACGGAATGGTGATTGGGTGAGCCACTGGCAACGCCTAAAGTGAATGGATTGTGTTGGAGAGAACTTTGCGCATGGGCCTCAAAATTCAAAGGGACTGTGGCCGCAAGCGCCCACTTCATCACGTCCCGGCGACTGCCGACCAGGCTGGATGGCGTCCATAAAGTCTTCATGGTTTGCTCAACCAGTCTGACAAAAGTGCGCAAAACAATTGCGGCTTGGCACTCATCACCCAATGGCCTGTGTCAAATCCGACGGTGCGAGAACCCGGGTGTGCTTGGATTTTTTCAAGCCATGCCGCCGAGTGAAACATGAACGGTTTGCGCTTGCCATAGACGTACAACATCGGCAAAGACTGGGGCAACACTTTCAGCACGTTGGCAGCTTGGTCCAAGCTGCCCAAAGCTTTCATCCACTTCATGGCATACGGCACATTCATGCCACTGTGCATGTCAGCCACGGCACTGGGACACCTGAGGGCTTTGGCCATGTAACGCGTCATCCCATCGGCCAAAGGCCGACCCCAGCGTCCGCCGTATTTGGCAATTTGCCAAGCCATGGCCAGCCACGCCTGGTAGCTGAACACAGCCCACTTGGCTTTGAGCCCCCACGACTTCATGAGTTCGGCTGAGTTATGATCGCCGACGTCTACCGCAACGATGCGTTTGACGCGGTCTGGATGCTGCGCTGCATATTCGTAGCCAAACACACACCCCCAATCGTGGAGCACCAAGGTGACGGTTTGTTGCGGGGAGACAGCATTGACCACGGCATCCATGAATACCACCATGTCATTCAAGGACTTGGGGGCAACGGGCTGCTGTGCATCAAATGCGGGTAAGGTGAAGCGCACACAACGGTGCGTGGCCTTCAAGGCATGGACGGTGTCATGCCACAGCGCCAATGTATCGGGCCAGCCATGCAGCATGACCAAGGTGTCTGGGCCATCGCCTTCAATCTGAATGTCAACACCCTGAATGTTCATGGCTTCAAGCCGATGTGGCCATGGCTTGCTTCAAGCGCTCAACGCCTTCCAAAATCTTGTCTTCGCCCACAGTGGCAAAACTCAAACGCAAAGTGCTCGGGTCTGGGTTTTGGCAGTAGAACGGTGCACCCGGTACAAAAGCCACGCCTTTGTCGATGGCCAGTTTGGCGAACGCATTGCCGTCCTTCACTTTGCCCTCGGCACCTGTGAGCTTGGCCCAGACAAACAAGCCACCTTGCGGTTGCACAAAGGAAATGGCATCGCCCAATTCTTTGCGCAAGGCATCGCACATGGTTTGTGCGCGACCTGCATAGACTTTGCGAACCTTGTCCAAGGTGCCAGGCATGCGGCCCGCTTGGAGGTAGTGGGCTGCCGAGA
>CALEYZ010000160.1 GCA_937928195.1 uncultured Limnohabitans sp. | reverse complement strand
ATACGAGATATGCCTAAGTGACTGGAGTTCAGACGTGTGCTCTTCCGATCTAACAGTGGCTTTGTGGGCTATCCCGTGATGCTCTTGAGCTTGGGGCCTTTGGCTTCTGTCGCTGGTGTGGCTTTGGCACTCAACATGATGGTCGAGAACCTGCTCATCATTCCTGTGTTGTTGGCGTGGGCTGAAACAGGGCAGGGTCAGAGTCGTTGGCAAGCCATCGTTTGGCAAACCCTCAAAGGCATGCTCTACAACCCCATGATTTGGGGCATTGTGTTGGGCTTCATGTTCTCGTGGTTTGGTTGGCAACTCACGCCCAGCCTGGGGCGCACGGTCAGTTTGTTTGCACAGGCCAGCGGCGCTTTGTCTCTGTTTGTGATTGGTGGCAGCTTGGTCGGTTTGTCCGTGCAAGGCATGGGGCCGCGTGTGGCGCAAATTGCCGCCGGTAAATTGGTTCTGCATCCCTTGATGATGCTCGTGGTGTTGAGTTTCTTGGTGCCGATTCAAGACCCCGTCTTGCGCATCGCGGCTTTGCTGACCTGTGCCATGCCCATGTTTGGCATCTACCCGATCTTGACGCAAAAGCATGGCCACGATGGTTTGAGTGCAGCCGCTTTGCTGGTCACCACCATGGCCTCATTCTTCACCTTGAATGCCGTGCTTTGGCAGCTGAAAAACCTCAGTCTGCTTTAACGCGGCCGGAACTGATCACAGGCCGCCAGCGTTCAATTTCTTGGGCAATCAACTTGCCAAACACTTCGGGTGTTTCAGGGGTTGCCACTGCCCCTTCCGTGGTCAAGCGCTTTTTCAATTCGACTGAATTGAGTGACGCGTTGATCTGTTGATTGAGCTTCAATACAATCTCGCGCGGCGTGCCCGCAGGTGCCACCACGCCGTACCATTGATCAGCTTCAAAATTTTTGTAGCCGGCTTCGGCCACCGTTGGCAAGTCGGGCAGGGCGTCTAAGCGTTTAGGGCTGGACACCGCCAAGGCACGCAATTGGCCGTTCTTCACTTGGCCCATCACCGCAGGTGCGCCCGTGAACAACATTTGAATTTGGCCGCCCATCAAATCGGTCACGGCGGGGGCGGTGCCACGGTAGGGGATGTGCAAAATGGCCGTCTCTGTTTGCATCTTGAAATACTCGGTGGCCAAGTTGGCGGCACTGCCGTTGCCGCCAGAGCCATAGCTCAGCTGGCCAGGTTTTGACTTGGCCAAGGCCACCAATTCTTGGACATTTTTGGCGGGCACATTGGGATTGACCACCAGCACATTGGGCACGCGTGCGACCCAGGCCACTGGCGCAAAATCTTTCACGGGGTTGTAGGGCAGCTTGGGGTACAGGCTGGGATTCACGGCCAAGGTGCCAATGTGGCCCATCAGCAAGGTGTACCCATCTGCAGGTGCTTTGGCCACTTTGTCAGCACCGATGCTGCCGCCTGCGCCAGCAATGTTTTCAATGATCACGCTTTGGCCCCAAGCTTTGGTTAACTCTTGCCCAATAGAGCGCGCCAAGATGTCGGTGCTACCGCCAGGCGTGAAGGGGACAATCAATCGAATGGGTTTTTGTGGATACGCCGTCACTGGCGTTTGTGCGTTGCTGTAGCTGGTGGTAATGGCCAAAAGGCTTGCAGCAATCCAAAGAGAGTTCTTCATGGTCAGAGGGTCTCGAGTAGTTGTTGTGCGGTTTCGCGAATTAAATTCAAAGTGGCTTGCTGTGTCAAAGTACTTGGCCTTTGAGAGCTTACCGCGCTGCTGAGTTGAATGCTCAATCGTGGTTCTGCAATGGGCCGCGTGACAAATGCAGAGGGCTTGATCGAGCGTGTGACGGCGTTGCGTGACAAGATGGCAGAACCCGCGCCGTCGGCCACCAATTCCAAGATGGCGGTGACGCCATCAATTTCGAGGGCGATTTGGGGGCGACAACCAATGTCCGCCATCTCGGCTTCCACATGCATGCGAATGGCATTGGGTCGACTTGGGATGACCAGTGGCATGGCAGAAACTTCATTGAGTGAGATGGCCGGTGGTGGTGGATCTTCTTGAAGTCCTGGGGGCCTGCTTTGCACCAACCACAATTCTTCTTTAACCAGAGGCGACAGTTCCAAGCCTGTTGTGCTGTTGGCGTTGTAAAGCAAGGCAATGTCGAGTCGACCCGACAGCAAACTTTCTTGCATGCCTGCAGACAAGCCTTCGCTGATGGACAGTTGGGCGTCCGGCATTTTTTCGCGAAATGCACGGGTAAGAGGAACTGTGAGAACGCGCGCCACGCTGGGTGGCAAACCCAAGGCGACGCGTCCGGTCAAGCCACTGCGAGCTCTGGCCAATTCTTCTCGGGCTCTTTCGACCTGGTGCAAAATGCCCCGGCCGTGTTCCAACAACAGCTGTCCTGCTTCGGTGGGGCTGGCACCGCGACCGTTACGCTTCAGCAGGTTTTGACGAAGTTCAACCTCCAGCAAACGAATTTGTCGGCTGAGCGCCGGCTGCGCTACATTCAGAGCAGTGGCTGCGCGCGTGAAACTGCCCATTTCGGCGACTCTGACGAAATATTCCAGTTGCTTGAGGTCCATGCGATCATTTTGCCATAACGGCAATTGGGTTATGTTGAATTGTTCTAACTGATAGTGTCTGCGCAGGCTAGGTTTTCGTCAAGACTGACCGCAAAATCCAAGGCTACGGTCCCGCTGGGGCATTCGAACTGAGATCATGAAACACACCGCACAAACTGGGATTCCTTGCTTGCTGATGCGAGGAGGGACCTCCAAGGGGCCATTTTTCAATGAGGCTGATCTGCCTGCCGATATCCCAACACGCGACAAAGTGTTGTTGTCAGCGATGGGTTCACCTGACAAGCGTCAAATTGATGGCTTGGGCGGTGCGCACCCTTTGACCAGCAAGGTGGGCATTGTCCGCAAAAGCAAAGTGCCTGGTGTGGCCTTGGATTTCTTGTTTGCACAGTTGCAACCCGATAAAGACACCGTCGACACCACGCCCAACTGCGGCAACATGTTGGCCGCTGTGGTGCCATTTGCATTGGAAACCGGCATGGTGGATGTGCAGGGTGATCAAAGCACTTTCCGTGTCTTGACGCTCAATACAGACATGCAATGTGACATCACGGTTGACACCCGTGGCGGCCTGGTGCAGTACGAAGGCAACGCCCGAATTGATGGCGCGCCTGGCACCTCAGCGCCCGTCACCATCAACTTCTTGGACACAGCTGGCTCGGTGTGTGCAGGCCTCTTGCCCACTGGACGTGTCAAAGACACGCTCACAGTCACTGGGGCTGGGTTTGAGCCCTTCACGCTGGACGTGACCTGCATTGACAACGGCATGCCTTTGGTCATGTTCAGAGCATCGGATGTGGGCCGCACAGGTTACGAATCGGTGACCGACATGAATGCCGACACTGAACTCAAAACCAAAATTGAAGCACTGCGTTTGCAAGTTTCTGTGCTGATGGGTTTGGGCGATGTGAGCCAAAAAAACTATCCCAAGATGACCCTCATCGCACCGCCGCAAAAGGGTGGCGCGTTGAGTACGCGCAGCTTCATTCCACATGTGTGTCACGATGCCATTGGCGTGTTGGCAGCGGTCACGGTCGGAACGGCTTGCGTGTTGGAAGGCTCGGTGTGCGATGGCATTGCGGTCATGCCAACGGGTGCTGCCAAAAACGTCTCGGTTGAACACCCCACAGGTGAGTTCAGCGTGGCCTTGCAAACAGAGCCTGCACCGCATTTGCCGGGTGGCCAAAACGTTACCCAGGCCGCATTGCTCAGAACGGCCAGACTGCTGATGCGCGGTGAGGCCATGGTGCCTGCTTCCTTGTGGTCAGGCCCTTCTGCTTAATTTCTCTTTTCATTATCTCGATTGGAACTTTTCATGAGTCACAAACAACCATTGATCATTGACTGCCACGGTCACTACACCACGGCACCCAAAGCCTTGGAAAACTGGCGCAATGCACAAATTGCCAATCTGAACACGCCAGAACTCGGCCCCAAAGTGGCCGACCTCAAAATCAGCGATGACGAATTGCGCGAGTCGATTGAGACCAACCAATTGCGCTTGATGAAAGAGCGCGGCTCAGACCTCACCTTGTTCAGCCCCCGCGCCAGTTTCATGGCACACCACATTGGCGACTTCAATGTGTCGTCCACATGGGCCGCCATTTGCAACGAGTTGTGCTACCGCGTCAGCCAATTGTTTCCCGACAACTTCGTGCCCGTGGCCATGTTGCCTCAGTCACCCGGTGTCGACCCTGCCACCTGCATTCCAGAGTTGGAGCGTTGTGTCAAAGAGTACGGCAATGTGGGTATCAACCTGAACCCCGATCCATCGGGTGGTCATTGGACCTCACCGCCCTTGAGCGACAAGCAGTGGTACCCCATCTACGAAAAAATGGTGGAGTACAACATTCCCGCCATGATCCACGTGAGCACCAGCTGCAACAGCTGCTTCCACACCACGGGCGCGCACTATTTGAACGCAGACACCACGGCCTTCATGCAGTGCCTCACATCGGATTTGTTCAAAGACTTCCCAACCTTGAAGTTCCTCATTCCGCATGGCGGCGGTGCTGTGCCTTACCACTGGGGTCGCTTCCGTGGCTTGGCACAAGAGTTGAAGAAGCCTTTGTTGCAAGACCATTTGCTCAATAACATCTTCTTTGACACGTGTGTGTATCACCAGCCCGGCATTGATTTGCTGACCAAGGTGATTCCTGTCGACAACATTTTGTTTGCCTCAGAAATGATTGGCGCTGTACGCGGCATTGACCCCGAAACTGGCCACTACTTTGACGACACCAAGCGTTACATCCAATCGTCCAATATTCTGAACGAAGAACAACGCTACAAAATTTACGAAGGCAACACACGCCGTGTGTTCCCCCGCTTGGACGCGCACTTGAAGGCCAAGGGCCTGTAAGTTGACGCACCCTTCAATCACTGGAAATTAATTCATTGGAATCGTCATGACAGAACTCGGAATTGTGAAACGCAACATCACCCGCGCAGACAAAGCGGCCGTCGAAAAATTGGGCCGTTTTGGTGTGGCCACCGTGCACGAAGCCATGGGCCGTGTGGGCTTGATGCAAAAGTACATGCGCCCCATTTACAGTGGCGTCCCAGTTTCGGGTACCGCCGTGACCGTCTTGTTGCACCCCGGTGACAACTGGATGATGCACGTGGTGGCTGAGCAGATTCAACCTGGTGACATCGTGGTTGCCGCGATCAGTGCAGACAACTGCGATGGCTTCTTTGGTGACTTGTTGGCCACTTCTTTCATGGCACGCGGTGCCAAAGCCTTGGTGATCGATGCGGGTGTGCGTGATGTCCGTGAACTGACTGCTATGGGCTTCCCTGTGTGGAGTAAAGGCATCAGTGCCAAGGGCACCATCAAATCGACCTTGGGCTCAGTCAACATTCCCGTGGTGTGTGCGGGTGTCAATGTCAACCCTGGTGATGCCATCGTGGCCGATGACGACGGTGTGGTGGTGGTGCCTGCAGCGTGGGCGCAAAAAGTGGCCGACGCGGCGGAAGCCCGTGAAGCGAATGAAGGCGAAAAGCGCGCCAAATTGGCTTCAGGCGTGTTGGGTTTAGACATGTACAACATGCGTGAACCTTTGGCCAAAGCAGGTTTGAAATACATCGACTGAAGGCCGTCACTTGCGCCTTTTCACACGCCCTTGAACCCAAGCAACGCATGACTTTAAAGCTTCCATTTGACCGTGCATGGCGCAGCATGAGTGCGGCTGTGCTGTGCCTTTCGCTCAGTGCCTGTTTCAACCTAACGGTGGTTCATCATTCGAGTGAGGGCGCTGCTGCTGTCACAACACAGAGCGTCTCTGCCGATGTGCGGCGCGCGCTGGCGCCTACCGGCGTGCTGCGGGTGGGTGTCTATCCTGGCAGTCCAACTTCTTGGGTGAAAGATCCCAAGACAGGGGAGAGTGTGGGCATTGCACTGGACTTGGGTAAAGAATTGGCCAAGCGTTTGAACGTGCCTGTACAGGTCATTGAATTTGACCGTGTTGCACTGGTTCTGGACGCACTCAAAGATGGCAAAGTGGACTTCACGTTCACCAACGCCACCGCAGTGCGTGCCATAGACATGGATTTCACGGCACCCTTGGTCCGTTTGGAATTGGGTTACTTGGTGGCTGGCGCCAGTCCCCTCCGGTCTGTCGCAGAGATTGACCAAGCGGGCATGCGGGTGGGGGTGAGTCAGGGCAGTTCCTCCCAGGGGGTCCTGACGCAGCTTTACAAGCAGGCCAAAGTTGTGCCTGCCGATTCACTGACTCAAGCGCAAGCCATGCTGAGTGCCAAACAGATTGATGCGTTTGCCACCAACAAAGGCATTTTGTTTGAAATGTCCGATGCCTTGCCCGGAAGTCGCGTGATGGAAGGGCGCTGGGGACTTGAAAACTTGGCCATCGCCATCCCCAAAGGCAGAGATGTGGCGCGGCCTTATCTGCAAGACCTTGCCCAAACACTTCAAGGCAACGGCTTTTTGGCCTCTGCCATTCAACGCTCTGGCTTGCGCGGAACTGCACGCGACTGAGCCCTTCAATTGAAAGACACAATGAAACATTTACGCGCATGGACCCAAGGATGGTGTGTTGCTGCGGCGCTGCTGGTAGGCGTTCAGGTGGCTGCACAAACGGCCAGCAACTATCCCAACAAACCCGTCAAGATGGTGGTGGGCTATGCCCCGGGTGGTGCGGTGGACGTGGTGGCGCGTACTTTGGGTCAAAGCTTAGGCGCGTCTTTGGGACAAAGCTTCATCATTGAAAACAAACCAGGCGCTGGTACCAACATTGCCGTGAAGTCGGTCATCGCGGCCGAGCCCGATGGTTACACCTTGATGATGGCGGCCAATGCACTGGCGGCCAACATGGCGCTTTACCAACCCATGCCTTTTGATGCCGAAAAGGAATTGACGGCGGTGTCTTTGGTGGGTCGTGTACCGGTGGTCATTGCGGCCAACCCCAATGTGCCCTTTGCCACCGTGGCCAAATTGATCGAAGCGGCCAAAGCCAAACCCGGACAAATTGCCTTCGCAAGTCCCGGCAATGGTTCTACCCCGCACATGGCCATTGAGTTTTTTGCCAAAGCCGCAGGCATTGAACTGCAACACATTCCTTACAAGGGTGGCTCACCGGCCATTACCGATGCCATCGGTGGCCAGTTGCCTTTGGTGGCCGTCAATGCCTTGGAAGTGTTGCCGCATGCCAAGAGTGGCAAGCTCAAAGTGTTGGCTGTACTGAGTCCAACGCGCAGTGCCATTTACCCAGATGTGCCCACCATCGCTGAGTCTGGATTCCCAGGTTTTGAAGCCTCTGTGTGGTACGGCGTGGTTGCGCCAGCGGCAACCCCTAAGCCTGTGGTGGTGAAGTTGCATGCGGAGATTCAAAAAGCATTGCAAACCAAAGATGTGAAAGAGCGCATGAATGCCGTGGGTGGCGAAGTCATTGCCGGTTCATCCGAGATGTTTGCAAACTTGATTCGCAGCGAACGTCAACGCTATGAAAAGTTGGTGCGTGAAGCCAACATCAAACCCGATTAATTTTTTTATCTAAGTGAGTATTGACATGGAATTTCAAAAAACCCCAGGCTGGCTGGATTGGTATTCAGGTCCCAGCAAACCCAAGTTCAAACTGCCAGCAGGTGCGGTGGATGCGCATTGCCATGTGTTCGGGCCTGGTGCAGAGTTTCCTTATGCGCCCGAGCGCAAATACACGCCCTGTGATGCCTCGAAACAGCAGTTGTATGCATTGCGTGATCATTTGGGTTTTGCGCGCAACATTGTGGTGGGTGCCAGTTGCCATGGTGCAGACAATCGCGCCACCGTGGATGCCTTGTTGAACGCCAATGGCAAGGCCCGTGGTGTGGCCACCGTCAAGCGCAGCGTGACCGACGAAGAGTTGCAAGCCATGCATGAAGCCGGTGTGCGCGGTGTTCGATTCAACTTCGTCAAGCGACTGGTTGACTTCACACCCAAAGACGAACTCATGGAAATTGCGGGTCGCATTGCCAAGCTGGGTTGGCATGTCGTGATTTACTTTGAAGCCGTTGATTTACCAGAACTGTGGGATTTCTTTACCGGCTTGCCCACCATCGTGGTGGTCGACCACATGGGCACCCCCGATGTTAAGTTGCCCGTCGATGGCCCGCAATTCCAGTTGTTCTTGAAGTTCATGCGGGAACACAGCAATGTGTGGTGCAAAGTCACCTGCCCCGAGCGCTTGTCCGTGACCGGTGCACCCGCATTGAATGGTGAGCAAAACGCGTATCAAGACGTGGTGCCCTTCGCCAAGGCCATTGTGGACGAGTTCCCCGATCGCGTGTTGTGGGGCACCGATTGGCCGCACCCCAACTTGAAGAAGCACATGCCCGACGATGGTTTGTTGGTGGACTTCATTCCCCACATTGCCACCACGTCAGAGCAACAACAAAAGTTATTGGTTGACAACCCCATGCGTTTGTATTGGCCCGAGGAGAAAATTTAATGGCACTCGACAAACCCTATATGGATGTGCCCGGCACCATCATTTTTGATGCCGAGCAAAGCCGCAAAGGCTATTGGATCAATCAGTTCTGCATGTCGCTCATGAAGGCAGAAAATCGCGAGCGATTCAAGGCCAACGAGCGTGCCTACTTGGACGAGTGGCAAATGACCGAAGAGCAAAAGCAAGCCGTCATGGCGCGCGATTTGAACTGGTGCATGCGCACGGGCGGCAACATTTATTTCCTCGCCAAAATTGGTGCGACCGATGGCAAGAGCTTCCAGCAAAT
>CALEYZ010000159.1 GCA_937928195.1 uncultured Limnohabitans sp. | reverse complement strand
TGCAAGACCACGTCTTTTTCTTTGGTGCCATTGGGACCTACCGCACCAGGATCTTCGCCGCCATGGCCTGCATCAATGGCCACCACGATCAGGCGGTCTGTGATGGGCGTGTTGGGGGCACTGTTGGGTGGTGTGTTGGGTGCTGCATTGGGTGATTGCGCGCTGGCACCGATGGCCGCATTCCCATTGGCATGCTTGTTCAAAAAGTCACCCAATGCGTCAGTGTTTTGCGTGCGTTCCGCAATCCAGCTTTCCAAAGGGTCCACTGGCGCTGTGGGGTACAAGTCCAACACCAATCGATGTTGATAGGCACCTACCGGTGTCAGCGCAAACACTTGCGGTTGAACCGCTTGCTTCAGGTCAAACACCATGCGCACCACGCCCGGGCTGTTTTGCGCCACACGAACGCCCGTGATGTTGGGGTCATCGGGTTTGATTTTGCCCACCCATTCTTTGATGGATGGGTTGAGTTCTAGGCCTTCAATGTCAATGGCCAAGCGCGGCGGCGAGGGCACAAAGGTGTATTTGGTTTTCAGCGCCACATCGGATTCCAAGGTGACGCGCGTGTAATCTTTGGCTGGCCACACGCGCACCGCCATCAAGCTGGCGCCTTTGCTGATGTCGGTCCAGCCCAGCAGCAAAGCCAGGCTGGATGCCTTGAGCCAATCACGTCGCTGCATGTGCGTTAGAAGCTATTGCAAGAGCCGATGATGCTGGCGGCATGGCTGCGGTCAGGCCCTGCAGAATGCCCAGGCCTTGGGGTGTGAAGGCCATTACCTGAACGTGGCGTTGCGCATCTTGGTCGACGGTCAGTGTCAATTGAAGATCGGCCGTGGGCAACATGCCTTGTGCTTGATGTGGCCATTCAGCAATTTTCAAACCCGTGCTGGCAAACAGGTCGCGAAAGCCAGCCTCTTCAAATTCTTGGGGATCGTTGAAGCGGTAAAAGTCAAAATGCCAAATGGCCAGGGCGAGTTGGCTGATGGGATGTTGGCCTTCATGCGGTTCCACCACCGCATAGGTTGGACTTTTGATGCGGCCTTGCACGCCCAAAGCCTGAAGCAAATGACGCACCAGCGTGGTTTTGCCTGCGCCCAAATCACCCACCAGCTCGATGTAGGCATGGCTCAAAGCGCTTTGTTGGGCCAAGCTTTGCGCAAACGTTCGCGTGACAGTTTCATCCAACCACAGCCAGTTTGCCGCGCCAAGGGGCTCGGGACTTCCTACAATCGCTGGGTGAACACCGCTCATCAATCTCTTTCTAGTGCATCGCCAGAGCGTCCTGTGGACGCTGCGGCCTTGTGGGCGGCGCTGCAATCGGCAGCCCGCGAATTGGGATTTTCTCAGATTGGCGTGACAGGTGTGAATTTGGCCGAAGCTGAGCCGGGATTAGAGGCTTGGCTGGCGGCTGGCTTTCACGGCAGCATGCACTATATGGCAAGCCACGGCCTCAAACGGGCCCGGCCTGCTGACTTGGTGCCAGGCACGGTCAGCGTGATCACGGTGCGGATGGATTATTTGCCTGGCAATGTGCAAAAGCTGTCTGCCGATGCGGCTTGGCAAAGCTTGGAACAAGTTCAGCACGGTGTGGTCTCGGTCTATGCCCGAGGTCGTGACTATCACAAGGTGCTGCGCAGCCGCCTGCAAAAATTGCAAGAACGCATGGCGGCACTGCTGGGGCCGTTTGGCCACCGTGTGTTCACAGATTCTGCGCCTGTGATGGAAGCCGAACTGGCGGTGCGCAGTGGCCAAGGCTGGCGCGGTAAAAACACCTTGGTTTTGCAAAGGGACGCAGGCTCTTTTTTCTTCTTAGGCGAGCTGTTTGTGGATTTGGCTTTGCCATTCACGGCGCCTGTCTCTGACCATTGCGGCTCGTGCACTGCGTGCATCGATGTGTGCCCTACACAAGCCATCGTGGCGCCTTACCAGTTGGATGCCAGGCGCTGCATTTCCTACCTCACCATTGAACACGACGGGTCGATCCCTGTTGAGTTCAGAACCGCCATTGGCAATCGCATCTATGGCTGTGACGATTGTCAATGGGCTTGCCCTTGGAACAAGTTTGCAAAGCGCAGTCCTTTGCCGGACTTTGAAGCACGACATGGTTTGACAGCGCCTCGCTTGGTCGATCTGTTGGCGTGGGACGAAACCACTTTCTTGCGCATGACCGAGGGCAGTGCCATTCGCCGCATTGGCCATGTCAGGTGGCTTCGCAATGTGGCCTTGGCCGCTGGCAATGCCTTGGCCAAGCCTTCAGCAATGTCAGACGATGAACGGTCTGGGCTGGTGCACGCCCTGCAACGGTGGCAGAGCCATTCAGACCCCGTGGTGCAAGAGCAGGTGACCTGGTCTTTGCAGCAAGCCGTTTAAAAGCGCAGGTCGCGCAGCACGCCCAAAGCAAAGGGCAAGCTGAGCATGCCCAGCAAAGTCGACAGCGTCACCAAACCGGCCACATACGGGCCGTTGTAGCCCATGCGCGCGGCCAGTACATAGCAAGTCGAGGCGGTGGGCAGGGCTGAGAAAATCAGCAACACCGTGGTTTGCAGTGGATTGAGCTGAAAGAATTGCGCCAGGCCCCAAGCCAAACAAGGCAAGACCAGGTGCTTGAAGGTCAGCACCATGCTGCCCAAGAGTTTGCCTTGGTTCAAGGCTTTCAGCTCCATGCCGGCGCCGGCCGACATCAAGCCCAAGGCCAGGGAGGCGGCGCCAATGCGCGACAAGGTGGGGTCCATGAAAGCGGGCACCCGAAGGCCCAACAGGTTAAAGGCCAAGCCGCCGGTGGTGGCCAGAATGAGCGGGTTGCGGATGAGTTCGCGCAGAAAGCCGCTCTCGCCGTGCCGGGCCATGGGCCAGACTGCGCCCACATTGAACATAGGCACACAAAAACCGATCAGCACCGAGATCAAGAGCAAGCCTTCCGGGCCCGCGAGGCGTTCCACCAAGGCCAAGGCAATGAACGAGTTGAAGCGAAAACCCGCTTGTGCGCTGGCGGCATGGTCGCGTTTGTCAATGTGCCGACCCAGCCAGGGCCAGTAGGGCAGGCTGTAAGACAAAGCGATGGCCATCAAGCCCATGCTGATGCCCGCTAGCAAAAAACTGGACGTGGCATGAATGTCCAAGGGGCTTTTCACAATGGAGTGAAACAGCAGCACCGGGAACAAAAAGTAATACACCAGAGACTCGGCCTGTTGCCAAACCGGACGGTTCAAACCGGTGTACCGGCACAAAAAGTAACCGCACAGGATGAGGGAGAAATCGGGGAATAAAAGTTGAGCGAAATTCACCCCCGTAGCATAACGCCAGTCTTTCCGCTGGATGGCTTCTAAGTCACCGCGTTATTGCTTATGATGCTGAGAAGTTACTTTGAGGAGTTGAAATGGACCGTCGTTCAGGTTTGGCAGCTGCGGCTGCTTTGGTGGTGTTGAGTGCTGCATCGGGTGCCGCTTGGGCTCAAAACTACCCCAACAAAATCGTCAAATTGCAGGTGCCTTTTGCACCGGGTGGTACCACCGACATCGTGGCGCGCGTCATTGCCGAGCCTTTGGGCAAAGCCCTGGGCCAGTCGGTCATTGTGGAAAACAAAGCGGGTGGCGGTGGCGTGGTGGGCGCGACCGAAACCATGCGCGCAGTGCCAGATGGCTATTCATTGGGCGTGGCCACGGTCTCTACGACTGCGGCCAATCCAGCCATCAACCCCAAGAATCCCTACAATTCCATCACCGATTTCACCCCCATCATTAACATTGCGGCCACGCCCAATGTGATTGCGGTGCACCCCAGTTTTCCTGCGCGCAATTACAAAGATTTTGTGGCCGAGTTGAAGCGAAATCCTGGCAAGTATTCGTACTCGTCGTCTGGCACAGGTGGCATTGGGCACTTGCAAACTGAGTTGTGGAAAAGTTTGGCTGGGGTCTTCATCACGCACATTCCCTACCGCGGCGCTGGCCCTGCATTGAACGACACCGTGGCGGGTCAGGTGTTGATCATTTTTGACAACATGCCTTCAGCCCTTCCTTTCATTCAAGCCGGCAAGCTGATTCCTATCGTGGTGGCTGCGCCTCAGCGCTTGGCGCAATTGCCCAACATTCCTACCTTCAAAGAAGTGGGCTTGGAGCCGGTCAATCGCATGGCCTACTACGGCATTTGGGGACCTAAGAATTTGCCCAAAGAAGTGGTCGACAAAGTCAGCGGTGGTGTGAAAAAAGCACTGGAAGATCCAGCGGTTCGCAAACGCATTGAAGACACAGGTTCTTTGGTGGTGGCCAACACGCCAGAACAATTTGCGGCTCAAATCAAAGCGGAGTTTGAGATCTACAAAAAAGTGGTTGATTCTCAAAACCTCAAACTGGACTGATGACGCCCGACAGCCAAGCGGCCATCGATCGCTTTGTCGATGCGGTTTGGCTTGAAGATGGTTTGTCGGCCAACACCCTGGCCGCTTACCGCCGCGATCTGTCCGCATTGGCGGACTGGCTTCAGCAAAGCACCGGCACGCCTTTGGATGCGGTGCAAGAGTCGCATTTGCAGGCGTATTTTGCGGCTCGCCACAGCCTGTCCAAAGCCACCTCTGCCAACCGCCGTCTCACGGTCTTTAAGCGCTATTACCGTTGGGCCTTGCGTGAGCGCATCGTGCAAGTTGACCCGACGCTTCGCATGTTGGCCGCCAAGCAGGCCTTGCGTGTGCCCAAGACACTGTCTGAAGACCAGGTCGACGCGTTGCTTTCTGCGCCCGACGCCAACACCCCCTTGGGCCTGCGCGACAAAGCCATGTTGGAGTTGTTGTACGCCAGCGGCTTGCGCGTGTCCGAATTGGTCAAACTCAAAACCTTGCATGTCTCCTTGAATGAGGGCGTACTGCGCATCATGGGCAAGGGCAGCAAAGAGCGCTTGGTGCCCTTTGGCGACATGGCCCGCGACAGTCTACTCAACTACATGCAAAACGCGCGCGGTGCCTTGCTGGGCAGCAAGCAAACCGATGATTTGTTTGTGACCGCCAGTGGCCCCAAAGCAGGCACCGCGATGTCGCGCATCATGTTTTGGAGTTTGATTAAAAAATATGCGGTGATCGCGGGCATTACCGCGCCTTTGTCGCCCCACACCTTGCGGCATGCATTTGCCACCCACTTGCTCAACCACGGGGCCGATTTAAGGTCGGTGCAAGTGCTATTGGGACACGCTGACATTTCAACCACCACCATCTACACCCATGTGGCCAGAGAGCGTTTGAAGAACCTGCATGCGCAGCATCATCCGAGAGGTTGAAGTATTGAATTTTGGGGATTGCGTAAGTTTTTGAGACTTCCGCTCCTCTAAGCTTGAAACACCTGAAAAATTCAGTTGGGAGGCTTATGAAAAGATGGGTTCAAAACTTTTTACTCTTTTTCCCCTTCGTTGTGGGTTCGTTTGCGCATGGTGCAGTTCCAGACCTGGTAGACCCTCGTGAGTCCGTCAATTACACCTTCGAACAGCGCATGGCTCAAACCAAGCAGCTTCATGCCAAGTTGCAGGAGGCAAGTGCTGCTGAACGATTGATCTACTTTGACAAGTCTTTGGAAGCTGTCAAGAAGTTATCCCATGAAGAACGTCGTGATTTAAGTGAAAAATTCAAATCGCAGTGGAAAAAGCTGACAGATGATCAAAAAAAGCAAGTGAAGCAAGAGGCTCGCAATTACATCACTTCATTGCCGGATGCGGAGCGAAAAGAATTGAAGCGACGCAGGGAGTTGATGCTGGAATTCATGTCGCCCGAGGAGAGAAAGCATTGGCCTTGATTCCTTTGACGTGCTTGAAGTGAACTTTGATGAATGACGTTTCTGCTTGGATGGCTGAAAGGGAGCTTCTTCGCCTTTCAAAGAGGGGAAGTGTTGAGGCCGCCAGGGGTTTGATGAACCTCTTGATCAAACCTGCGCACGCACTGGCCTGGCGAATTTTAAGAAACCAAGACGCTGCTGAGGAGGTGGTCCAAGAAGCTGTGTTTCAACTGTGGCGGTCGGCTGAACAATTCGAAGGTCAATCATCACTCAGAACTTACTTTAGCAAAATTGTGATGCGTGAATGCCATGCCTTCATTCGACACAACAGAAGTCACGAAGACATTGACATGTTGGACTCAGCTGATGAGGTGATGTCTGATTTTCAGATTGATCTCCGTCTCCACCAAGAAACTATTCACCAAGCCTTAGAGACGCTGTCATGCAAACAGCGCATGGCTTTGGTTTTATGGGCATTCCACGACATGACTGCCGTTGAGATTGGGCAAGTCATGGAACTGAAAAAAAATGCGGTAGATCAACTGCTCTGGCGGGCAAAAAATGCATTGCGTGAAAAATTAACGGAAAGATGATGATGCAAGAAGAAATTGAAAAAAAAGCTTTTCGCAATCTGATTCAAATGGAGGCGGAGCCAAGCATGCGACCTGATTTCCAAGATAAGCTGACGAAAGCATGGCTAGACAAGTCGATGACTCAAACCCATTTCAACGGGCATCCCAGAGACATCCAAGTGCTTGCATTTCTGTCGCAACGTTGGTGGTGGGGTATGACATTGCTTGTGTCTTTGACTTTGAGTTATTGGTATTGGCACCACCTGAATCAGTTGGAGGAATTGCGACAGTTTGATGTGTTGTTAGAGTTCTCTATGGGGACACTGTGAAACTCAACACATTTTCTCGAGCTGGCTTCTTGGCAGTCCTCATGACTGCGTTGATCTCGGCATGTGGGGGTGGCGGTGGTGCCGCAGAGATTTCGCAAACTGCGACACCCACGACACCCACGACACCCACGACACCCACGACACCCGATCCTGCTGTGGTCAGCACTTTCACTCTGACCAGTTCCGAAGTGAGCCAAGACGGCCTTCTCGCATCCGATGTGACCTGTGACGGATCTGGTTCAAGCCCATCCTTGACTTGGCGAAATGCACCTGTTGGAACAAAGTCATTTGCATTGTTGATGAGCACTGACCCTGGGGATGGCGTTTTGAAATACAACTGGGTGAATTACAACTTGTCTGCTTCGCTGACGGGGCTGTCGAAAAACTCTGTTTTTGTGGGTACCTATGGCGCTGGAAGTGATGGGCCCACATTGGCGTATCAGCCGCCATGCTCACAAGGCCCTGGCTTGAAGAAATACAAATTCACTTTGTATGCACTGTCTTATCCAACGCCACTGAAAACAGCGACAAGCACTGTGACTGGCAACGACTTACTGAGTTTGATGGCAAATGGCATTTTGGGGCAAGCCACGTTGGAGGCAGGCTATCCAAGAACAAGTGCCTCAACGGGTGCTTCAAACGCATGTCAGTGGGTGCGCAACTCAATTCAAGCTAGCGCCCAAGTTCCTGTCAGTGTCAATTGTGATGCGCAGTATGCGTATGTCAGCTCGAAGGGCCTGCCTTCACACACCATGATGAATGGCATTACAGCGACCAACTTACAGGTGCCGACCGCACAAAACTTTTGGGGCTCGAATGGGTGGCGAATTCCATTGACACCCGAATTGGCTGTCAATCCTGTTTCTGCTATTGATGGACCCATCGGCATTGCAGTCAACGGTGTCCCTATTTTTAATCCGTGCAAGCAGGGGGGGTGTCAGAACGGCGATACCAAAGTGTTGGGTGAGTTGGACATTTGCAATGGCCATGCTGGCAGGGCTGATGATTACCACTACCATGCTGCGCCGACCTGCCTGATGGCCACCAAAACAGACAGTTATTGGAACACCCATCCTATCGGCTGGGCGTTAGATGGGTATGGGATTTTTGGCTTTAACAACCCTGATGGTCAGACGGCCAATCGAGACAGTGTGTGTGGCGGCAACAGTAGCAGCGTCAGCAATGCACCCGCTGGCTACAGTTATCACGTCACCAATGCCTCGCCCTACATTCTGTCTTGCTTCCGCGGTGTTCCAAGCCCTGACTTGGTCAACCAATCTGCCAAGTTTTCACCGATGCGACAACCACTTGTGACACCTTTTGGAACGTCCAGCATGACTTTGTTCACAGACGTCACAGATTCATTCCAAGTTCTTGAATTCACAACTGACAAATCATTTGTCAGCACTGAAACAGGCAAAGACACTTATTCAAATGTGGCGGGTACCTATCAGATCCGTTTCAAAGCGCTGGCCGATGATGCCTTACAAACGGCATTGTCCAAAGCAGAAAACAAGGGGAAATCTTTGTGCTGGGCGTTTCAATTTAGAAACGCAGCCGGTGCCTCCCAGCAACCTGATGTCACTTACTGCAAATGACGATGGCACGTCACATATCTTCAAAAACGCGCCGACGGATTGTCATGCTCATCCTCGGTTTTTTCCTAAGTTCTTTGGTCTGGAAAACGGCTTGCGCGCACGAAGTAGAGGCCACCCGATTGAGTCTCGTGCAAAGAGAGCCGTCGCATGTTGCGGCTGCTTTTTATGTCAGTGTTCCGGATTATTTTTCACCTGTACTGAATGGCCCAATTGCCAAACAAGACGTGTTGCTTCACTTGGCAAGTTTAAATGATGAAGCTTTCGCCGCTTTGTATGCAAAGTCACAAAGCTACTACAAACAGCACATCAGTTTTGCTTTGAATAAAGACAAACAGGCCCAACTCAGCGATTGGCAATTTACACCTTGGCAAACAGTGAGGACTTCAGTTCAGATGCATTTGGCGCAGCAACTGGTGAGTCCAAACGCACACGCTCATTTGGCACCTGTTCAATTCAATGTTCAATTGACCAGCAGGTTCGACGTTTCTGTTCTTCAACCTTCACTTCCATCGCATTGGGGCAAAGTCTTGGTGGTTGCCAGCAAGCCTCAACAAGTTTGGATGGATGCCACGAAAAGTTCACCATGGATCAAATTTTAAATTGGCGGCCTTACATTCTGTCTCTGATCATCTGTGCAGGATTGATCGCCTGTGGTGGTGGCAGTTCAACCTCTGGGCTTGTTGACAATGTGCTCACATCCTCGTCAGTGACCAGTCCTGTGGTTGTGACGCCTGTGCCCCCTGAAGTCATTTCATCTGCAATTTTCAATGGCACTTGGGTCATGGGGTCGCCTACATCGGATGCTGTTACTTTCAATGTTCACAGTACCGATCAAGCCGGTTCAGTGACCATTGAATATGGTGTGAATAGCCTTCAATACGATCAAGTGATGGCGCCAGGCTTGCTGCAAATTGACAAGCCCATGGAATTCACGTTGTCCAATTTAAAAGCTGGAACTCGCTATTTTTATCGATTGAGGTTTCAAGCCAATAACAGCAAAGAAGTGGTTTTAACGCCAGAGTATGAATTTCAGACAGCCAAACAGTCTGGGCAGTCTTTTGTTTTTGCCATCCAAGGCGATTCTCATCCTGAGCGCCTTAAAACCCAATTTGATACCGATTTGTACAAACGCACTTTGCTGCGTGTTGCAGCTGACAAACCCGATTTTTACATTTTGAGCGGTGACGACTTCAGTGTGGACACCCTGAATCCCGACACCATCACGGCTGATCAAGTTCGCGAGCGTTACACATTGCAAAGACCTTATTTGAACTTGATCGGCCGAACTTCACCGCTGTTTTTGGTCAATGGCAATCATGAGCAAGCGGCACGGTATTTGTTGAATGGGACCCCCAACAACGTCGCCGTATGGGCACAAAACGCTAGAAATTCACTTTATGCGCAACCTGCACCCAATGCTTTTTATTCAGGCAATACAGAGCAAATTCCATTTGTTGGCTTGTTGCGAAATTATTTCGCCTGGACGTGGGGCGATGCTTTGTTTGTGGTGATTGATCCCTACTGGGAATCCCCGGTTGCGGTTGACAACCAATTCGGTGGAACCACCAAGCGGCTCAGCATGTGGGATGTGACCCATGGTGATGCGCAATATAACTGGCTCAAACGCACCCTGGAGCAGAGCAAAGCCAAGTTCAAGTTTGTCTTTGCACACCATGTCATGGGGACAGGTCGTGGTGGCATTGAGTTGGCCAAGTTGTGGGAGTGGGGGGGAGAGAGTCAAAACGGTCAAATTGACTTTGCAACGCAGCGCCCCAGTTGGACGACCCCCATTCATCAACTCATGGCTGCGAACAAAGTCAGTATTTTCTTTCAAGGGCACGATCACATTTGGGTTCGACAAAAGCTCGATGGTGTGACCTATCAAACCTTGTCACAACCAGCCGACCCCAACTACACCCTTTGGAATGCAGACGCCTACCTGTCTGGAGACAAGTTTCCAAACACAGGCTATACGCGTGTGAGTGTGAACCCCAATCAAGTCAAAGTGGATTACGTCAGAACCTACCTGCAAAAAGATGAGGGACCTGGCAAGGTTCATGGTGAAGTGGCTTTTTCATACACATTACCTTAAGGTGATTTGATCATCATGCAATCTGTGAAATTTTCCACATTGTTCATAGTAGCCGCTGTCTGCGCGGGTTGTGGCGGTGGCGGCGGAGTTGCACCAGAAACCATCAGTGTCGTTCCAACTTCCGTGAATACGTTACCAGTCCCAGATGCCACGCAGGTATTCGAAGGAAATATTCTGTTGGCAGCACCCACAGACACAAGCATCAAAATGCTCGTGCTGACGCCAAGGTCTGGGTCAGTCAGTGTGGCCTATCAATCTAACTTGGCAATGCAAGACCTGCAGCAGGCGGCCGGAATGATTACTCCCAATGTTCCCAAAGAAATTCTGCTGACAAATTTAAAGCCCAACACGCGATACAACTACAAGCTGACATTGCAAACGACCTCGGGTGCATTGATGTCGTCGGTTTACAGTTTCAATACAGCAAAGCCGTCTGGGGCAACTTTCACAGTGACTTTGCAAGCAGACTCGCATTTAGATGAGAATTCAGACCTTGCGGTTTACAAACAAACTTTGGCCAATGTTTTGCAGGATCAACCCGATTTTCACATTGATTTGGGTGACACCTTCATGACTGAGAAATACAGTGAACCACTCACAGCCACGTTGCAGACCGCTGCCAATCCCAGTGTCGTCAATCAGCGCTATGCGTACGAGAGAAATAACTTCGGGTTGATCACGCATTCAGTGCCTCTGTTTTTGGTGAATGGCAACCACGATGGTGAACTGGGCTGGTTGCTCAATGGCGCCACCAACAGCTTGCCTGTCTGGACAACGTCTGCACGACAAACGTATTTTGCCAATCCTAAGCCCGATGGTTTTTATTTAGGCGACTCCTTGAAAGATGGACTGACAGGTGACCGGGCATCTTGGTACGCATGGCAGTGGGGTGATGCGTTGTTTGTGGTGCTCGATCCGTATTGGAACAGTCCTTCGCAGTCCAGCAAAGATGGCTGGAATCTTACTTTGGGTGACAGGCAATACCAATGGCTCGGTAAGACATTGGCTGAAAGCCAAGCTAAGCACAAAATGATTTTTATTCACAACTTGGTTGGCGGTTTGGACGGTCAGATGCGCGGCGGTGTTGAAGCTGCGCCATTTTTTGAGTGGGGAGGTAAAAATTTAGATGGCAGCTTTGGTTTCAGTACTCACAGGCCAGGGTGGGAGTTGCCCATTCATGCTTTGCTAGTGAAAAATAAAGTCAAAGCTGTTTTTCATGGTCATGACCACTTGTATGCCAAGCAAGAGTTGGATGGCATTGTTTATCAAGCTGTGCCACAACCCAGTGCTAAAAATTTCAGCAGTGGTGCCAGTTTGGCCAAAGACTATCACTACAACTCAGGTGAAATTCAGAGCAGTTCGGGGCACTTGCGAATTAAAGTCACACCGGCGCAAATGGGTGTTGAATACGTCCGCTCATGGCTGCCTTCACAAGAAACGATGACGCGTAAAAATAGACAAGTAGATGCGGCTTGGTAGCCTAATTTCTCTTCAAAAACTGACCTGAACCATATGAGGTAGGTTTGCCATTTTCAAACGACCATTCGCCATTGATCATCACTTTGTAGATGCCCTCGCACATTTGAAGCGGTTTATCAAAGCTTGCTTTGTCGGCAATGCGCGCCGCATCAAATAAAACCAAATCCGCGAATGCACCTTCCTGAATCAGACCTCTTTGTTTCAATCCGAATCTTTTTGCAGAAAGCCCTGTCATCTTGTGAATGGCTTGCGGCAAACTGAAGAGTTTTTCGTCTCTTGTGTAATGGCCCAGCACGCGCGCAAAAGCGCCCCACAAACGTGGGTGAGGGCGCTCATCGTGTGGCAAACCGTCGGAGCCAATCATGGTCAGTGGATGTTGCAACACACGTCTCACATCCGCTTCGTCCATTTGAAAATAACAGGCGCCACCGGGCATCAATTTGAGACAAGCGTCTTGCTGGCTCAAACCCCATTGCGTTGCAATGTCTGCCAAATAACGGCCGACCATTTCAGGGTGAGGGTCGCTACGAGTGATCAAAATTTGGATCACACCGTCGACCAAGTCAGTGCGCAGCAGGGTGGAGCCGGCGTTGTAGGGGTAAGCATCCAGCCCCACTTCTTGCGTCTTGGCCATCCGGTCTAACAAGGCCAAGGTCTCGATGGTGCGGCCCCAGTTTTTAGGGCCAGCGCATTTGTGGTGCGACAAAATCCAAGGTGTTCGTCCCGCTTTGGCCGTGTCGGCCGCTTCGTGCATGGCTTCAATGATGCTGTCCATCTCCGAGCGCATGTGCGTCACATACACCCCGCCATGCTGTCCAACCACACGCGTCAGCGCTTTCATTTCTTCAGCATCGGCCGCAGCAGCCGGTTGGTAAAACAAACCCGATGAAAGGCCCAAGGCACCATCTTGCATGGCGCGTGCCAGATGGGCTGCCATTGCTGTGATTTCAGCTTCAGTGGCAGCTTGATTCAAGTCCGTCATGTTGGCTGCACGCAGGGTGGTGTGTCCAATCAGCGCAGCGACATTGACAGATGGCTTGGCTGCTTCGATGGCCTTGGCATAGGCGTTCAAGCTGGGGTATTTGAACTCGGTGGTGTGCAACAGGTCCAGCGGTGAAATGGGGTGCTGTGTGACCCAAGGCACCAGCGAGAGCCCGCAATTGCCCGTGATGACTGTGGTGACACCTTGCGAAATTTTGGCAAGCATCTGCGGGTCGCGCAAAACCTGCGCATCGTCGTGGGTGTGCACATCAATGAAACCTGGGCTGACGGTGAGACCCTCACAGTTCAGGATGTCGTGGGCGCCACTGCTGGCAGCATCCATGTGATCGGCAATCTTGGCGATGCGATCGCCTTGAATCAAAATGTCACTGATCTTCGCTGGCGCGCCCGTGCCATCGATCAGGCTGGCATTTTGAAGCAGGCGTGTGCGAGCAGAAAGGGCTTCGTTGGCGTGTTGCATCAAGTGGTTTCTTTTTCAGGGTTAGGCCAAGCCCAATGAATCCAAGGATGTTGATCGACATCTTGTCCATGCTGTTGCAAGACCTCGCGGTACTGCGTTTGAAGTTGAATGGCGTTGGGCCCTAACTTCTGTAGAACCAAAATCATCAACAGCTCAATCACCAGCAGGTGCGCAATGTAGGCTTCAGTGCCAACGCGCATAACGGCATCGGGCGGCACCATGACATCAATCACGACATCGGCCATTTCTGCCAAGGGCGTGTGAGGCTGGGTGATGGCAATCACCTTGGCACCTTGCGCGCGTGCAAACGTGACCGACTCCAGCAGGAAGGGCATGCGACCCACATGTGAAATGGCCACTGCAACGCCTTGCGCTCCCAAAGATGCGGCAGAAATCAATTGTTTGTGTGCGTCGTGAATGGCGTGTGCGGGTTTGCCTAAACGGAAAAGACGTCCTTGCAAATCATCGGCCATGAAGGCCGAGGTGGTGCCAACGGAATAGCAGTCAATGCGCGCAGCTTTTGCAATGAGTTCTGCCGCTTCGTTGAGGGTGTGAGGGTTCAGTTGATGCTGCAACGCTGTGATTGATGCTGCCGTACTGCCTAGAATTTTTTGAATGATCTCCGCACAATCGTCGTTCAGACTGACCGCCCGGTGTACGGACGATGTGCGTCCTAAATCTTGGGCCAGTGCCAATTTGAATTCACGAACACCCTCAAAACCAAACTGCCGAGCGGTGCGCATGATGGTGGGCATGGACACTTGTGCTTGCGCCGCCAATGCGTCAACGCTCATTGACAGTGCTTGCTCGGGATCTTGCAAAATCACGGCAATGACTTGTTGCTGTGCGCGCGGTAAAGCACTGGCCTTGCTTTTCAGGCGTTTGAGCAGAGAGGAAGCCGTCGCATTCATGACTTTAGAAATTCACAGAGATGGCGCTGACAACTTTGAACTGATCGTCGATCACGGGCATCCAGCGCCATTTGTCAAAGGTGGTGCAGGGGTGTGAAATGCCGCAGCCCACCAACTGGCCCAATTGCGGCTGCTCATTGAGGGGCGCCGAGGCGTCGTAGCGAAGGTAGGCATGCTGGTCGTTCAAGGCGGTCAGCTGCCAGTGGGCAGGCACGCCACGGGTTTGGGCATCGCCCAATGTTGCGCGCCACAGGGCCACTGGCAAATCCAAGTCGTAGGACACATCCCGTTTGCCCATGGTGAGCAGGGCCAAACCTGGCTCTGGACAAGACTGCACACTGGCAATCACTTCCAAAGCAGGCTTCAGTGTTTCGCGCAAGTTCAAGCGTTCGCCCACACATTGCAACATTTTTCGGTATTGCACATGGTCGTGCGTCAGGTAGCAACCCGAGCGCAAAATGCCGCGTGCCGGACGCTTCAAATGTGGCTTGAGGTTTTTGGCCACCAAATCAAAGATGGCGGACCCACCGGCAGTCAACATGACCTCATCATGTTCAAACAAGTCTTCAGCTTCGCACGCCACGGCCAGTTGTTGAACACGCGCCATCAACGCGGCAACATGCGTTTCATCATGGGCATGGTTGCAGGTGGCCAAAGCGCCTTCATAGGTTTCAATGCCGCACAGTTGCAGGTGTGCCGTGGCCTTGATGCGTCTGGCCAAATCAAGGGCTTGGGCATGGTCACGGCAACCCGTGCGTTGCCCTTCAATGCCCAGCTCGATCAGCACGGTGAAATCTGCCTTCGATGGGCTGTGCATGCGCCACTGGGTGATGGCTTCGAGTTGCGCGGCAGAGTCAATCAAGAAGTAGACGCGCAAGTCGGGGTAGGAACTCAGCAGCCCGGCCAAAGCGTCTAAGTCGGGTGCTTGGTACACCTGGTTGGCAATGATGATGCGCTTGACGCCATGGCGTGCGCCCATGCTGGCTTGAAACACCGTGGCAAAGCTGATGCCCCATGCGCCAGCGTCCAACTGCAGGTGGTACAGCTCAGGCGACATGGTGGTTTTGCCGTGAGGGGCAATGTCAAGGTCACGCTCATTGCAAAAATTTTGCATCCATTGCAGGTTGTGCAGCAGGGCTGATTGGCGAATCACGGCCAAGGGAAAGGGCAAATCACCTTTCAGAATGTTCCACTGCTGCGCACCCACCGCTTTGAGATCGATGGGGGCCCAGTGGCCAGGGAAACCTTTGTAAGTGGCGTTGAGTTGCATGGTGTGATGGGTTTAAAGATCGTCCAAGCGACTGCATGCGACTGCATGGTCAAGGCCAACCGTGTGGAGTTCTGGAATGTGCACTGCGCATTGCGCTTGCGCATGCGGGCAACGTGTTCTGAACACACAGCCCGAGGGTGGGTTCAGCGGACTGGGTGGCTCACCCTGCAACACCACAACTGGTGCGGGTTGGCTGGGGTCTGGAATGGGCGCAGCGGCCAACAATGCTTGCGTGTAGGGATGTCGTGACTTGGCAAAGAGCTCGGCCGCCGGCGCTGTTTCCATGACGCGGCCCAAGTACATCACCACCACGTGATCGCACAAATACTCCACCACATCCAGGTCGTGCGAGATGAACAGAAGGGTCAGGCCCAATTGTGATTTCAAGCGAATCAGCAAGTTCACAATTTGGGCTTGTATCGACATGTCCAAAGCGGACAGGGGCTCGTCGGCCACGATGAACTTGGACTCTGTGGCCAAGGCGCGCGCAATGCCAAGGCGTTGCTTTTGGCCACCCGAAAATTCGTGCGGGAAGCGTGACGCGTGTTCAGGCTTCAGGCCCACCAGGGTCAGCAATTCTTGAATGCGTGCTTGACGCTGCGCCCCTGTGTGCAGTTGGTGCGTGTCGAGCACTTCGTTCAGCATGTCGCCAGCACGTTGTCGTGGATTCAAGCTGGGGTCTTGAAACACCATTTGCATTTGCCGACGCAAGGGCCGCATGGCCGATGCAGACAGGCCTTGTATTTCTTGGCCGTCAAAACTGACCTTGCCTTGTTTGACTGGGACCAAGTTCAAAATGGCACGGCCCAAAGTGCTTTTGCCAGAGCCTGATTCACCCACCAAGCCCAGCGTTTGTCCTGCACGAATCTGCAGGCCAACATCTGCCACAGCACGCACGCGCTGATCACCTTTGCCAAATTCCACGCTCAAGTTTTCAAGTTTGAGCAGGATGGGGGAGTGCACTTGTGAGGTCATGTGGCGTTGAAATCAAAATGGCACAAGGCCGCATGCTCGGCGCTGCCGCGCCACGCAGGCTGTGTTGCCAAGCAAGGCGTTTGGCAGGCATTGCACCGTGGTGCAAAGCTGCAGGCGTCGCGTGTCTCTGCCATGGAAGGGGCTTGACCTGGAATGTCTTGCAAGGCCACGGCTTGTCCACTGATTTTGGCAAGTTGCCTTGCTCTGCCGGGCAGGCATGCCAGCAAACCGCGGGTGTAAGGGTGTTGGGGTGTGGCAAAGACTTCTCCGACCTTGCCGTGTTCCACAATCTGACCTGCATACATCACCGCCACGCGTGCTGCATGGTGCGCCACCACACCCAGGTTGTGTGTGATGAACAACATGGCCATGCCGGTATCTTTTTGAAGTCGTGCCATCAGGTTCAGAATTTGTGCCTGAATGGTCACGTCCAACGCAGTGGTGGGTTCGTCCGCAATCAACAGACGGGGTTCGCAGACCATGGCCATGGCAATCATGACGCGTTGGCGCATGCCGCCTGAAAGTTGATGCGGGTATTCATGAAAGCGTTGATGCGCAGCTGGAATTTCAACCTGTTCCAGTGCGCGCAGCGCGCGCGCATTGGCGGCCGCTTGATCGAGTCCCAAATGCAAGCGCACAGACTCTGAAATCTGTTGGCCTACAGTCATAACAGGGTTCAGGCAAGTCATGGGTTCTTGAAAAATCATGGCCACCTGATGGCCACGCAACGTTCGCATGTCTGGTTCTGCCAAGTTCAGAAGGTTCTGCGCAGGCGCACTGTCGCTAGCGCCGCCCCCGCTGCTGTGTGGGCCTTCTCGAAACCAGACCTCGCCCTGGCAGTCCCACTGCGCATTGCGTGCCAGCAAGCGCATGATGCTGAGCGCGGTGAGCGATTTGCCGCTGCCCGATTCGCCCACCAAGGCCAAAGTTTCACCTGGCATGACATCAAAATCAATGCCCCGCACCAAGGTCATGCGACCACTTTTTTGAACCAAGGTGGTTTGCAAGTTGCGCACACTCAAAGTGGCCATCGAAGACGCTGTCTTCATACACTTCCTTTGAGTCGAGGGTCGAGCAAATCGCGCACACCGTCCCCCAGCACTTGCAGCGACAAAGCCGTCAGCACAATGGCCAAACCAGGAAAGACCAAGGTCCAGAGCGCGCGGTCTGCGTATTGCGTGCTGGAGGCCACCATGGTGCCCCAAGTTGGAATTTCTGCACCCACACCCACACCCAAAAACGACAGCCCGGCCTCGGCCAACAAGGCATAGGCAAAGATGAAACTCAACTGCACCAAGATCGGTGACATCAAGTTGGGCAGGATGTGATTGAACAACAAGCGGGGCGTGCTCAGGCCCACGGCACGCGCGGCTTCAATGTACGGTAGCTCTCGAATGACCAAGGTGGATGCGCGCACCACACGGGCCACACGAGGGGTGTACACCAAGGTGAGGGCCAGCACCACATTGACAGGGCTGGCGCCCAAAATGGACACCAGTGCAATGCCCAGCAAAATGTCGGGGAAGGCCATCATGGCATCGACCAAGCGCATCAGCACTGCGTCCAGACTTTTGAAAAATCCGGCCAGCAAGCCCATCAGGGTGCCAAAGAAAGCGGCCATCACCGCCGTGCCTGCGCCAATGGCCAAGGAGTAACGTGCACCGTAAAAAATACGACTGGTGATGTCGCGGCCCAGCTCGTCGGTGCCAGACCAGTGGTTCCAGCTGGGAGCTTTCAGCCGTTGACTGACCTTCATGGCCATGGGTTCATAAGGCAACACCCACGTGCACAAAACGGCCATGACCACCATGGTTAAGAGAAGCAACGCGGCGAATAACACGACGCGACGCGCAAACAAAATTCGCAAAGTTTCGCGCCACTCAAGCATGTCTTACCCTTGGGTCGGCCACCATGTACAAAACATCGATCAAAAAATTGATGATGACGTAGACACCTGCAATGGCCAGCAGCGCGCCTTGAATGACGGGGTAGTCTCTTCGCAACACGGCGCGCACCACCAAATTGCCAAGGCCGGGTAAATTGAAAACAGTTTCGGTCACCACCGCGCCGCCAATCATGAGCGCGAGTGTCAAACCCAAGACCGTGAGAATGGGAACCAGCGCATTGCGCAAACCATGGTTGAGCACCACGGCCATTTCCGACAAACCTTTGGAGCGCGCTGTGCGAATGTAGTCTTCATTCAAGATGTCCAGCATGGACGCACGCGTGAAACGAATGATGAGAGCGGAGTTCAAAGTGCCCAGCACAAAAGCAGGCAACAAAAGATGGTGCAAGCGGGTGGTCCATGTGGCGCCAGGATCGCCATAGCCAGAAACAGGAAACCAACCAGCCCCCACTGCCAACAATTGAATCAGCACCAAGCCCATCCAAAAGCTGGGCATGCTGGCCCCCAACATGGCCAAGGTACTGACGCACTGGTCAATCCATTGACCGCGCCAAACTGCAGCCGCAATGCCGCAAGGCACGCCGATCAGCATGGCCATGCTGACCGCTAAAACTGCGAGGGAGAGGGTGGGTTCCACGCGGTCAAACAACACTTGAGTGACCGGCATTTGAAGAAAAATAGACTGCCCCAAATTGCCTTGCAAAATTTCTGTGGCCCAGTACACAAACTGCGTTAGCAAGGGCTGGTCGAGGCCATAACGTTGCCTGGCCAGCGCAATGTCTTGCAGGCTGGCTTGGTCCCCCAGCAGCAACGCAATCGGGTCACCCGCGGCCAGCCGCGTCAAAATAAAAACCAACACGGACACCAAAGACAGCACGGCCAACATGCCGCCAAAGCGGCTTATCAGCGAGCGTCCAAGGTGTCTCAGCTTCATTCAAGTTCCCTGTGATGACAGAAGTGTGCTTAAAGGACTGTGTGTTGGTGGCGCCACTTACTTGGCCAAGCCTGTGTTCCAGAAGAACGGCCAAGTGGCAGGTGTGTAGCCTTCCAATTTGGAAGATCGCGCAGACAAGCTGCTGAACTTGCCAACGTTGATGTAAGGCACTTCGGTGTAAACCACCTGCTGTACCGCCGACCACAGCTGTGCTCGCTTTGCAGGGTCGGTGGTGTGGTTGAAATCGCCCAGTGCCTTGGCTTTTGCAGGCGTGCTCCACCAGCCTGGCGCGCCTTCACCCAATTGAGGGGGTGACAGCATGGGCTCTGGGAACTGACCTGAGTGAGTCATGTAGATGTCCCACACTTTGGAGTCGCCACGGCGTTGTACCAAGGTGGCCCAATCGACCACTTGCATTTCTGTCTTGAAGCCAGCGGCGCGCAATTGCTCGGCCATCACTTGCACCATCGTGTGATGGAACTCGTATTGGCGGCTGGTCAAAAGTCGAATGGTCTCGCCTTTGTAACCTGCTTTGTCGGCCATCTCTTTGGCGCGCTTGGCATCTTGTTTGTTGTACTGATCTGTGCCTGCCGTTGAATAGAAGGGCGTGCCTTGTGGGAAGTGATTGCCCTCAACGGTGAAGAAACGCTTGTCGCCGTAGGCGGCCGTCAGCATCTCGCCTTCGCCGATGGCCAATTGAATGGCTTGACGAATGCCTTGATTGGCCAAGACACCTTCTTTGGTGTTGAACACCATGTAGGGGAAACCAAAGGAGGGCGTGATGATGGGCACCACGCCAGCACCGCCTTTTTCAACGCGAGGCAACGCATCCACATTGAGTTGGTCAGCAAAATGGAACTGGCCAGACAAAGCACCTTCTACGCGGGTGTTGGCGTTAGGCACGGGTGTGAAGCGCAATTCGTCGAGCAAAGCTTCGCGTTTGCCTGCGTAGCCTGATGCGGCTTCTGTGCGTGCGCTGTAAGTGTCAAAGCGGTTCAATACCACATACTGATCTGGCTTGCGCTCTTTGAATTTGTAGGGGCCGGTGCCGACAAAGTGCACCAAAGGATTGGCAATCGATTCTTTGGCCATGATGATGGCCATGCCTGACGGCAAGGCCAATTGTGCGAGCAAGGATGCGCTGGGTGCAGAGAACTTCCACTCAATGCTGAGGGCACCTTTGGCTTCCAAACTCACGGTGTCTTTGCCCACCGATTTGCCGCGTGGCGCCATGTCCATCCAACGTTTCAAAGACGCCACCACGTCTTGTGCATCCAAGTCGCGGCCACTGTGCAGTTTCACGCCTTTGCGAATGTTGATGGTGTAGGTGAGGCCATCCGCGGAGACTTTGGGCATGCCATCTGCCAACATAGGCACCGTGTTCCATTTGCCATCGAAGGTGTACAGCGTCTCGTAGACGTGTTGCATGATGGTGCCGACCAAGTCAGCGGTCGAGGCCATGGGGTCCAAACTTTGAGGTTCACCAATCATGGCCAGATTGGCAGCGCCGCCTTTCGGAGGTGCGGCCAAAGTGGCAAATGGCAAAGTGGCCAGCATCAATGCAAGCAAATGTCGACGGGGCAGACGCAGCATGGAGATCTCCTTGGGGTTAAAAGTCAAAAATGTAAATTTTTTACATTTTTGACTCTAAATCATTTCAAAACAGGTCGTAAACAGGGTTTTCCTGTAAATAAAAGTTAGATTCGGCTTGTAAGCTACGTAACTGCACATTGTTGCCCGCTGTGTCAGCGGACAGCCACGTCAACCCTTGACCCCTAGAAAGATCGATATGCCCGTAGAAATGTTGGGAACATCACCCATTGCCTCAGACCGCCTGGCCCGACCTTTGTCACCTGCAACACGTGCGGGTGATTTTGTCTTTGTCTCCGGCCAAGTGCCCACCAATGACCAAGGTGAGGTGGTGGTGGGTGGCATTGAAGCCCAAACACGCCAAGTTTTTGAGCGTTTGAAACAAGCCTTGGCTTTGGCCGATTGCACCTTGGACGATGTGTGCAAAGCTACCGTGTGGTTGAATGACGCGCGCGACTTTGGCAGCTTCAATCGCGTTTACATGGAATGCTTTGGTAACCACCGCCCCGCACGCTCCACCACCGAAGCGCGCCTGATGATCGATGCGAAAGTGGAAATTGATGTAACGGCTTACAAGCCGTTGGCCGCCAAGTAATTCAGCTCTTCTTCCTCGAAGCCGGCCAAGCGCCGTGCTTCCAGGTTGTAGGGTGATTTCAGTTTGGGTGCGTCGTAGGTTTGTATCAATTCACGGTAGGTGGCCACAGGGTCCAGCCCGCGCGCTTGGCAGACATGTCGGTACCAGCGATTGCCGGCAGCCACATGGCCAATTTCTTCTTCCAGAATGATGTCCAAAATGCGACCGGCCGCCATGTCGCCCGCACTGACCAATTTGTTTTTCACGCCGGGCGATGCGTCCAGCCCGCGTGCCTCCATGGTTCTTGGCACCAGGCCAATTCGCGCCAAAATGTCTCCTTTGGTGCGCTCTGCCATGTCCCACAAAGAATTGTGGGCAGGGAATTGCCCATAGTCAAAACCCATGCTCACCAGGTGCTTTTGAATCAGCAAGAAGTGTTTGGCTTCTTCTTTGGCAATGCGCACCCAGTCTCGGTAGAAGGCCTCGGGCATGCCACAGAAACGCCAGACCACGTCGAGCGCCAAATCAATGGCGTTGAGTTCAATGTGCGCAATGGCATGCAGCAACAGGGCGCGTCCCTCAGGGGTGTTGAGGGGTTTGGCTTTCAGGCTGGTGTGTGACACCAGCACGGGCTGTGCAGGCCGGCCTGGTACACCGCCTGGATCGGCAATTTGGACCTGCGCGTCAAGTGGCAAATCGACTGACAAGGCCAAGGTGAGTTCGGCCTTGTTGACGGCGTTTTTTTCAAGCAAAGGCCGCAGCACGGCCAGCCGCAGGTCGGTCTCGAGAGGGGGCATTTCGGCGCGGGACATGCCCTATTTTAGGGGTGCCTACAATGGAGCTTTTGTTGCAAGGCTAAAGAGGTCTGAAATGGCAATTTATTCATTGGATGACAAGCAACCGGTGGTGTCCGACAGCGCTTGGGTGGCGGACAGCGCGCAGGTCATTGGGGCTGTTGAATTGGCCGCCAATGCCAGCGTGTGGTTTGGCACGGTGGTGCGCGGTGACACGGAACTGATCAGCATCGGCGAAGGCTCCAACATTCAAGACTGCAGCGTGCTGCACACCGACATGGGCAAACCTTTGACCATTGGCAAAAACGTCACAGTGGGCCATCAAGTGATGCTGCATGGTTGCACCATCGGTGACGAGTCACTGATTGGCATCGGTGCGGTCATTTTGAATGGTGCCAAGATTGGCAAAAACTGTTTGGTGGGCGCGGGTTCTTTGGTCACCGAAGGCAAAGAGTTTCCTGACGGCTCCATGATCATGGGCACGCCCGCCAAGGTGGTGCGTGAACTCACGCCCGAACAAATGCAAGGCCTGCGCATGTCCGCGCAACGCTACATTGCCAATGCGCATCGATTTAAATCAGGTTTGAAAAAAATTGTCTGAACTTCATAAATTTCTATTTGATGGTTTGCCCGTTCGCGGCGCCATCGTTCGCTTGACCGATGCTTGGCAAGAGATTCTCAAGCGCCGTGCCGCCAACAACGAAACAGGTGCCTATCCATTGCCTGTGACGGCGCTGCTGGGCGAGATGTCTGCCGCCGCCGTGTTGATGCAAGCCAACATCAAGTTCAATGGGGCTTTGGTTTTGCAAGTGTTTGGCGATGGTCCTGTGAAGTTGGCCGTGGTGGAAGTGCAGCCCGATTTTGGTGTGCGTGCCACCGCCACATTGCAAGGTGGCATCGCTGCAGACGCCAGCCTCAGCCACATGGTGAACCAAAACAATGAAGGCCGTTGTGCCATCACGCTGGACCCCCTTGATCGCTTGCCTGGGCAGCAGCCTTACCAAGGCGTGGTGCCTTTGTTTGGCGATCGCAAAGAGAAGCTCGAGAAACTGAGTGAAGTGCTCGAGCACTACATGCTGCAATCCGAGCAACTCGATACCACGTTGGTCTTGGCGGCCAACATGGACGTGGCCGCGGGCATCCTGATTCAACGTTTGCCTTTAGAAGGTGTTGGCAATTTGGCGGGCAAGTACGACGCGGTCGAACGAGAAGCTGCATTGGGTCAAAGCGAAGACTACAACCGCATCTCTATCTTGGCCAAAAGCTTGAAAGCGGAAGAGCTGTTGGGTTTGGACATTGACACGGTGTTGCACCGTTTGTTCTGGGAAGAACCTTTGTTGCGCTTTGAACCGTTGGTGGGTGAAACAGGTCCCAAGTTTCACTGCAGTTGCAGCCGCGAGCGCGTGGGCCGCATGATCAAAGGTTTGGGCGTTGAAGAGGTTGAAAGTATTTTGTCCGAACGCGAAAACATTGAAGTGGGTTGTGAGTTTTGCGGCAAGCAATACCACTTTGACCCCGTTGATGCGGCCAGCTTGTTCACCCAGCCTGAAGTGACACCGCCCACTGGGCCCTCAGTTCACTGAGCCAGTCAGTCAAAGTGCGATCAAGTTAGCGCGTCGCCTGACTTCAACAAATCGCTGAACAACTTGTGTTCACAGTCTGCGTCGCTGCACAAATCGCAGCGCCAGGCTGTCTTGCCTTGGTTCAAGCCATATTGCGCAAGGTCACGTTGTGTTTGTGCTAATTTGAAAGAGGCGAAAAGTGGTCCTCCCTCTGCAGGACTGTTACCCAGGCCTTCTTGAATGGCCATGAGCGCAGCGTTCAGGCGTGCATCGGATTGACCGTAAATCACCTTGAAGGGAATGCTGGCGCTTTGCAAGGCCTGTCGTATGAGGGTGTCGACAGGCTCACGCACGTGCGCGCCGTCACGTTGCAGGCCATCGGGCGTCCACGCAATGTCCAGCCCCATCACCAAGCTCAGGTCAAATTTGGCTTGGTGAGCCAAAGCCTCTGCGTAGAGGCTTTTGTCTTGAAAAATGAAATCACTGTAGACCGCGGTCATCAAGGGCGTGGTGTCCGCAATCACCCAACCCGAGCGCAGGCCGAAGGTGCGATCGGCTTGCAGCTGGGCAATGCGCGCTTGCTCATGTTGCAGGGGTGTTCGGCCTTGTTCGTCGCACCATTCGCGCAACACTTCGGGCACCACGCTGGCCTCCAAGCCCATCGATTGAAGGGCTTGTGCGATGCGCAGGCTGAGGCTGGTTTTGCCCGTGCTTTCTGCGCCCAGCAACGCAATGCGAAGGGGTTCAGTTCGCATGCTGTGTCCGCCAAGCCTTCAGGCCGACGTAGCTGAGGAAGGCAAAGAGGACATACAACAAGCTCGTGAGCCAAAGTGATTTCAGAAGCATCAAGCCCACGGTCATGAGGTTGACAAGCAGCCAGACCGCCCAGTTTTCAAGCTTCTTGCGGGCCAGCAAGTACTGGCCCAACAAGCTCAGTGCCGTGACCAAACCATCCCAGACGGCCACATCACTGTCGGTGTAACGGTTCAAAAAATACGCCAACGCTGGCCATGCCAGCAGGGTGGCACCCGCAACTTGACGCCACTCTTTGGCAGAGAGGCGGCTGATTTGAAGCGGTGCTTCGAGAGGCGTGTTGTCAGCGACCTTCTGTGCACCACGCCGCCATTGGTGCCAGCCCCACAATGCGCCCAAGATGAACATCACTTGAAGCGAGGCTTCGCCATAAAGCTGACTGTTCCAAAACACCACGCCATACAGGGCAGAGCTTAAGATGGCCAAGGGCCAGCCCCAATGAATTTCTTTGATGTTGCAATACACCATGGCCAACGACAAAACGAAACCGGCCAACTCGACCGAGTCCATCATTTCTCGATTTGCACAAAAATTTCGTTGGCTTTGACCATGCCCAACTCATGGCGGGCCCGCTCTTCCACCATGTTCAGGCCTTCC
>CALEYZ010000158.1 GCA_937928195.1 uncultured Limnohabitans sp. | reverse complement strand
AATGGCCTGTAGGCCCGCCACGCCCACGCCCAGGATCACGACGCGGGCAGCCTTCACGGTTCCGGCGGCGGTCATGAGCATGGGGAAGAAGCGCTGGTAGGCGTTGGCCGCCAGCATCACCGCCTTGTAGCCGGCGATGTTCGCCTGCGAAGAAAGCACGTCCATGCTTTGTGCGCGAGTTGTGCGGGGTGCCGCCTCCAACGCAAAGCTGGTCAGACCGGCTGACGCCAAGCGGGCCAGACCTTCTGCATCAAAGGGGTTGAGCATGCCCACCAAGGCTGCGCCAGACTTCATGCGTTGGAGCTCGTCCTGCGAAGGCGCCGTGACTTTGAGCACCATGTCGCAGCCCAAGGCACCGGCGGCATCGGTGATTTCAGCGCCAACCGCCTCATAGGCGGCATCGGTCACGCTGGCGGCCATGCCGGCGCCTGACTGAATGTGCAAGGAGTGCCCCTGGGCCTTGAGTTTCTTGGCTGTTTCGGGGGTGATGGCGACACGAGTTTCGCCAGGTCGGGTTTCGGCAGGCACGCCAATGCGCATAGATGTCTCCTGAAAACTTACAAACCTTACTAGATTCTGTATTGTGCTTGATAAATGCGCGCACGCAAGCAGGGTAGAACCTAGCTCAAAGAAGTTGGGTTTTCCGCCCGGCCAGATGCCCGGGCTGGCATGGCTTGTCAGGGCTGGGTGCTAACTTTGACACCAGCGGCCACTTGGTCCAAGCGGGCCTGCTCGGCCAAGACCTTGGTGACGTAGTCGGTTTCGCCTTGGACGTTGTCGCCGCCCAAGTAAAACAACAGGCCTTGCTCTACTGACCCGCCCTTCAAGCGGATGTACTCCTGCAACACCGCCACCCCGACGCGCATGTTGGTGAGTGGGTCAAACGCTGCCAACCTGCCGCCATATTTTTGGTATTTTTGAGCATGGATGTCGGTCATGACTTGCATCAAACCTTGCGCGCCAGCTTGGCTTTGCACATAAGGGTGAAAGCTGGACTCAATGGCCATGACAGCCAGAATCAAATGCGGCTTGAGCCGAGAAGTTTCAGACAAGGCATAGGCTTCCGCCACCAAAGCCGCAATGGGTTCAGGGGCCACCTTGTATTTTTTGGCCAACCACGCGGCCACAGCCGCTTGCTTGCTAGGGATGTCCTTCAAGTCAGTGGCGGTTGCACGGTCAGCGGTGTTTTGAGGCTCCCACCACAAACTCAATTGACGCTCGCGCAAAAAAGCATACACCGAGGTTTCGGCGTCTCCCAGTAAATCGGGGCGAAATGCCGCCACCCCCAAACTCAGCACCAACACCAACCCTAGCATGGCCAAGCCACTGTGTGTCAGGGTCAGCACACCACGGCCCACATCGTGCACAAAGGTGCTGATGGCCACGCGCATTTTCTGCAAGGTGCTAGAGCTGGACGGCAAGTTCATGATGAGCGCAAGTATAGATATTTAATCCAGCGGGGTTTGATCAAGAGATAATTGGACCCATGAAGCATCACCGTATCGTTGTGGGATTGTCTGGCGGCGTGGACTCGGCCGTCACCGCGCATTTGCTGAAAAAGCAAGGCCATGAAGTGGTCGGCATTTTCATGAAAAATTGGGAAGACGACGACGACAGTGAGTTTTGCTCGTCCAACATTGACTTCGTTGATGCAGCGGCCGTGGCCGATGTGGTGGGCATTGAGATTGAACACGTCAACTTTGCAGCCGATTACAAAGACCGCGTGTTTGCTGAGTTTTTGCGCGAATACCAAGCGGGCCGTACGCCCAACCCCGACATTCTGTGCAATGCCGAGATCAAGTTCAAATCATTTCTAGACCACGCCATGCAGGTGGGCGCTGAAAAAATTGCCACCGGCCATTACGCCCGTGTCCGCTTGAATGAAACCACAGGCTTGCATGAGTTGCTCAAAGGTTTGGACAACAGCAAAGACCAGAGTTATTTTTTGCATCGGCTGAACCAAGCGCAGCTGTCGAAAACTTTGTTTCCGGTGGGTGAATTGCTCAAAACCCAAGTGCGGCAAATTGCTGAAGAGATTGGTTTGCCCAATGCCAAGAAAAAAGATTCCACCGGCATTTGCTTCATTGGCGAGCGGCCCTTCCGTGACTTCTTAAACCGCTACATTTCCAAAGAACCCGGCCCCATCAAAGACCCCACCGGCCGCACCATCGGCAAGCATGTGGGCTTGAGTTTTTACACACTGGGCCAGCGTCAAGGCTTGGGCATTGGCGGCATCAAGGAAAAAGGCGCACAACGTGGCGGCGGCGAACACACACCGTGGTTTGTGGCGCGCAAAGACATGGTCAAAAACATTTTGTGGGTGGTGCAAGGGCACGACCACCCTTGGTTGCTGTCACCTGAACTTCAAGCAGCAGACGCCAGCTGGTGCGCAGGCACGGCGCCCGTGACGGGGCGTTATGCAGCGAAGACGCGTTATCG
Organism: uncultured Limnohabitans sp.; assembly: GCA_937928195.1. GTDB lineage: Bacteria > Pseudomonadota > Gammaproteobacteria > Burkholderiales > Burkholderiaceae_C > Limnohabitans_A. The sequence goes on along the minus strand of CALEYZ010000158.1, from coordinate 32,424 downwards.
CCAAGCCGATGCAGCCTGTCATTTCACATCGTCCCAAGCCACTGAGTTTTCATTGACCTTTGATGAGCACCAGTGGGCTGTGACACCCGGACAAAGTGCGGTGCTCTATGACGGCGAAGTGTGCCTGGGCGGTGGCGTGATCAACGCGGCCACCACCCTGACCTGAACCAGCTCAGTCACTGCCCAAAGCCAACTTGCTGGGTTGTCTTTTCTCCACAGCAAAGCGCAGCAATGCAGCCGTTCTGAAAATGCCGTGAGCAAATTTGCCATAGGGCAAGGTTAAAAACAGCGCCATCACCACACCCAAGTGCAGCGCCAACAAAGATGGCATGGCCAGGGTGTTTCTGGACAGCATGAGGGCCAAGCCCGTGACACTGATGAAAAACAACAAGGCAATGAAACCTCGGTCCATCGGCCGCTGCTGAACATCGCCCTGGTTGGGATCTCGGGCCAGGTTAAGTCGCCACAAACCCAAGGTTCCTAAAGCCAATGAAATGCCACCCACGGTGCCCAAGATTTTGGGCAGGCTGCTGAAGTTGTACGGCGCCGGCCAACCAAAAGCATAGTGGTACAGCGTGGCCACGCTGGTGGCGGCAAAGCACAGCATGAAACCGTAGAAGGTGAGGTGGTGCGTGCGCTTGCGCGCCAAGGTGAAGGCATCGTCTTCGTTGTTGCAGCCGTCACCATGGCCACCGCCCAAGTACTTCAAACGCAGCGCATCGTGGGTGGCTTCTGCCGCGGCGGGCGAGCTCAAAGGCGCACCGCTGGTGGCAGGCGTGACGTCATGCCAAAACTTTCGAACGCCTATGCCCAAAGCCAACACAGCCCACAAAAACACAGGTGCAAACAGGCTCACCATGAAGTTGTGCGGAAAGATGGCGTAGAAGCCTTGTTGCGCGTTTTGTGCCAGAGGCCCCCACAGGGTGCCATTGCTTTGCAATGCCAGCAACATGAACAAGGTGAGGCTGGCCGCCAAGGCCAATGACAAGGTCAATCCATTGCGTTGGTAGAGTTTGCCCAGAGCGGGAGGCCATGCGTAATCTGCATATGTTTGACCTCGCACCGTGGCCATGGCTTTGGGCACATTGATGGCAAACTCATGCGGTGGCGCGTACTGACACGCATGCAAGCAAGCGCCGCAGTTGTGGCACAAATTGGCCAGGTAATGAATGTCGGCTTTGCCAAACTCCAAGCGGCGGGTCATGGCGGGAAACACCGCACAAAAACCTTCGCAATAGCGGCAGCCATTGCAAATTTGAAGTTGACGTGCCACTTCATTTTCGGTGGGTGTCAAAACAATTTCGCCCCGTGCCAAGGCTTGGGCTTCTTGTGTCAGTTGTTGAAGTGATTGCATGGTGTTTCTGCCCTTAGCGCGTGGCCCTGTCGGCCGTGCCTTGCATCACTTGCTGCGCCAACGTGGGCACAGAATGCGGCGTGCCCAAAGCTGCACGCGCCGCCTGTTCGCCGGAAATGCGGCCGAATGCCGTGCCAATGGTCATGCCCACGCCAGCGGTGTAGCCCTTGCCCAAGACATTGCCGGCCATCATCTCGCCCGATACAAACAAATTGGGGCTGGCTTGGTTTTGAAATCTGACCGCAGTGGTTTCATCCGTTTTCAAACCGAGGTACGTGAAGGTGATGCCCGGCTTGACGGGGTAAGCATAAAAAGGCGCGGTGTCCAGCGGCAAGGCCCAATGCGTTTTGGCGGGCGTCACACCGTCGGTGTGGCAATCGTCAAGCACGGTGTGGTCAAAATGACCTGGCACACAGGCTTGGTTGTAAGCGTTCAGGGTGGCCATGAATGTTGCCACATTCAAGCCCAACTTTTGCGCCAACTCAGGCAGTGTTTGCGCCACCGTGCCTGCAAACACGGGCGGCATGAAACGGCCCACGGCTTTGGCATCGGTGATGGAGTAGCCAATTTGGCCAGGCTGCTGCGCCACCAAGCGACCCCAAATGGCATAGCGCTTGGGCCAGAAATCTTCGCCTTCGTCGTAAAAGCGTTCGGCATTTTTGTTCACCACCACACCCAAAGAGACGCAGTCAATGCGTGTGCAAATGCCACCGTCATACAGCGGTGCGCGGGCGTCGATGGCCACCATGTGCGCTTGAGTGGGGTCGCCAATTTGATCGGCGCCGCGCTCTAGCAAATGTTTGAGCAAGGTGCCTTGGTTGAACTTGGTACCGCGAATGAGGAAATTGTCTGCGGGATATTCACCTTGTGCGTTTTGGCCCCAAGCGTCCTTGAGCCACTGAATGTTGGACTCAAAACCCCCAGCCGCCATGACACACGCTTTGGCCTCTATGCGCTCAGTGCGAATGACCTCGCCTTGTGGCGACTTGTGTTTCACCACGGCCGCTTTGAACACACCGTTGTCTATCTCCAACTCGTTCACTTCGGCGTTGTATTGAATTTGCACGCCGAGTTTCTCGGCACTGCGGTAGTACGCATTGATGAGTGCTTTGCCGCCGCCCATGAAAAATGCGTTGGTGCGCGCGGTGTGCAACGCACCCGACAAAGAAGGCTGAAAACGCACGCCATGTTTGACCATCCAGGGACGGCAATGGTGCGAGTGGCGAATGGCCAAACGCGCCATGTGCTCGTTGGTCAGGCCGCCCGTGACTTTCAGCAAATCTTGCCAAAACTCTTCTTCCGGGTAGGCCTCGACCAAGACGTCTTGCGGTGCATCGTGCATGCAACGCAAATTGCGCGTGTGCATGGAATTGCCGCCGCGCCACTCTCGGGGGGCAGACTCCAGCACCAACACACTGGCGCCCGCCTCACGCGCCATAAGCGCCGCACTGAGGGCGGCATTGCCACCGCCAATGACCAACACGTCCAAACTCATTCCATGTACTCCAGCACTGCGTGCATTGGCCTCAATCGGCTTTGATGTCAGCGCGTTTGACGATGTCGCTCCAAATGCGCTGTTCGTTTTTAATGAACGCTGCGAAATCAGCAGAAGGCCCGCCACCACCCACGGCGTTGTCAGTGGCAAAACGCTCTGTCACGGCACTCGATTTGAGGGCTTTGTAAGACTCCTCTTGCAAGCGCTTCACAATCTCGGGCGGTGTGCCTGCAGGCGCCAACATGCCATACCACTGTGAAGTTTCAAAATCTTTGAAGCCCAATTCAGCAACAGTCGGCACATCGGGCAATGCAGGAATGCGCTGCTGCGTACCCACCGCAATGGCCCGCAATTTGCCGCTGCGAATGTGGGCACCCAAAGCCGGCATGCCGGCTGAAGAAGCTTGGGTGCGACCTGCCAGCAAATCAGTGAGTTGTGGGCCCGTACCGCGGTAGGGAATGTGCGTCATGTACATGCCCGTGACCAACTTCAAATACTCCATGGCCAAATGGCCTGCGCTGGCGTTGCCAGCGGAACCGTAATTGAGTTGTCCTGGATTTTTCTTGGCGTACGCCACAAACTCTTTGAAGTTTTTGGCAGGCACGTCGGGATGAATCACAAACACATTGGGCACCTTGGCCAACAAGGTGACCGGCACGAAGTCTTTGTTAACGTCGTAAGGCTGATTCTTCAACATGTAGGGGTTCACAGCCAGGGTGCCCACGTGCCCCAATATGATCGTGTAGCCATCGGGGGCGGCTTTGGACACATCCACCATGGCCGTGACACCCGCACCGCCCGGTTTGTTTTCCACATACACGCTCACACCCAATTGCTTGGTGAGCTCGGCCGCCACAGAGCGCGCCACAATCTCACTGGTACCGCCCGGTGCAAAGGGCACCACAAAACGGATGGCTTTGTTAGGCCACTGGTTTTGGGCTTGCGCCGTCGAAACAGTGGCACCCCAGCCGCCACACACCATGGCAGCACCCATTGCCAGCGCACTCCACTGACGGCGAGAATAAGAAATCATTTTGTTCATGTTGGTCTCCTTTGATGTGCACAGTTTAGACACATCTTGCGCTGGGCAATGGTGTGTTTAAAACTGATAACGACGCAAACCACCGTCCACCGGAATCACGGCACCCGTGATGTAGCTGGCCAAAGGCGAGGACAAGAAGGTGACCAAATTGGCCATGTCTTCTGGTTCGCCATAACGCCCCATGGGGATTTCGTTTTCACACTGCCACTGACGGTACTCAGGCGTGTAGTTGCGGAAAATTTGCTCTGAGTGAATGCGACCAGGCGGAATGCAATTCACGGTAATGCCATGCGGGCCGACCATGCGCGACAAGCCTTTGGCCCAACTGTGAATGCCAGCCTTGGCGCAGAAGGCGCCATTGACATGGTCGGGTTCGCTCTTGCCTGTGATGTTGATGATGCGACCCCATTTGCGCGCAATCATTTGATCAACCAAGGCGTCTGCCACTTGGCGAGGGCGGTGAAAGTTCAAGGTGATGGCTTCTTGCCAAGCTTCTTCGCTCACGTGCAAATCTTTGAAGCTTCGAGAGCCGCCTGCGTTGTTGACCAAAATGTCCACATGACCCAGGCCTTGAATTGCGGCCGCGGTGAGTTTGGCGGCTGCGTCTTCTGGGTAGAGGTCAGACTCAATGATGACGGGGCGGTGACCGCCAGCAGCCACAATTTCATCGGCCACTTCTTGCAACTTGTCAGCACGGCGAGCAGAAATCGCCAGCTTCACGCCTTCAGCGGCCAATGCCTTGGCAATGCCGCGGCCAATACCCACACTGGCGCCTGTGACCAAGGCAGTTTTATTCTTGAGTTGCAAATCCATGATGCGATTCCGTAGATTGATTGTTTGTAAATAAATTGCGCCGCAAGCTTACCTAATTTTGGGAAAGTGCAAGCATCTCGGTTGCAATAAGCCTAGGCTGACTGTTTTTTTCTGCGCAGTGCCGATGATAAATGCTCATGGAACATGGCTGCTGCGGGTCGCAAAGCAGCGCCTTGTTTTCGCAACAAACCCAAGCTTCGAGAGATGGTTGGCTGCCGCAGGGGCAAACCAATCACCGCGGCGTGGTTCATCGGCAGGGCCATGCGCGGTACCGCAGCCAAGCCCAAACCGGCCTCAACCATGCCTAACAAAGTGCCAATGTGACTGACCTCAAAGGCAAAATCTGGGTGCATACCAGACTTGGTCATGGCATCGTCCAAGAGTTGGCGATTGCCACTGCTGCGCGAGACCGAAATCAGTTGCTCGCCCTCGACCACAGACCAACTGATGGTTTTGCGCTTGGCCAGCGGGTGATCGCGCCGCATGGCCAACACAAAGGGGTCGCTGTGGATGGCTTCAAAGGTAATTTCAGGCATCAGGTTGTTCATGAATCCGATGCCGAAATCTGACTCACCGCTTAACACGCTCTGCAAAGTCTGGTTCATCGATTCGTCAATGACACGGATTCGGATGGAGGGGTACTTGGCTGAAAAACTGCGGATAACCTGCGGCAAGAAATAGAGTGCCGCTGAAGGCACACAAGCGACTGTGACTCGTCCGCTGCGTGTGGCTGCAATGTCAGAGATGCCCAACATGGCCGACTCAAGGTCATCAATGGCAGACCGTGCGCGATCTAAGAACACACGTCCCAAACTCGTCAATTCGACTTCTCGTGTGGTGCGATTGAACAGGCGGGTGCCAATGATGGATTCCAACCTTTCAATGCGGCGGCTTAGCGCGGGGGGTGACAAATGAATGTGATCGGCAGCGGATCGAAAGCTGCCTCGCTCAGCGACTGCGATGAAGGCTTGCAGTTGTTGCAAATCAAAATTGATGCGTTTCATGCATCAATCATATTAAAAATTGCACTTCAGCAAAACAATTTTTTTCGCGAAGATCACGGCCATTCGCTGAGCAGTGTTTGCATTCGGCTTCAAAAAGGACATCGCATGTTGAAAATCAAAAAGTGGATCGCGACAATTTGCTTAATTCCAGCAATGGTCGCTTGGGCGCAAACTGACAAACCCATCACCATCGTGGTTCCGACTGCCGCCGGTGGTGGCAACGATGCCATGGCCCGCACAGTGGGTCAAAAAATGAGCGTGCTGCTCGGCCGCACCGTGATTGTTGAGAACAAGGCAGGCGCCAATGGCGCTTTGGCTGCCGAGTTCGTTGCACGCGCCGCACCCGATGGCAACACCTTGATGTTTGGCTACATTGCAACGCACGGCATGAACCCTGCCTTGCAAAAGTTGCGCTACGACCCCATCAAAGACTTTGAGCCTGTCGGTTTGGTGGGCTATTCGCCTACCATTTTGGTCATCAACCCCACAGTAAAAGCCAAAGACGTCAAAGAGCTGGTCAAGCTGCTCAAAGACAAACCCGATGTCTACAGCTTTGCCTCTGCAGGCAACGGCACAGCACCTCACTTCACAGCCGAGCTGTTCAAACTGGCAACGCAAACTCAACCTTTGCATGTGCCCTACAAGGGCTCAGCACCTGCAATCACAGACACCATTGGCGGTCAAACACAATTGATGTTCCCTAGCCTTTTCACGGCCTTGCCCTACATCAAATCTGGAAAGCTGAACGGTCTGGCGATTGCCGGCGCCAAACGCTCGAGTGCCTTGCCCAATGTCCCAACGCTCAAAGAACAAGGCATTGATGGCGTCGACGTAGAACAGTGGTACGGCTTCTTCGCGCCCGCTAAGACACCCAAAGACACCATTGCCAAATTGAATCAAAGTCTGAACAAAGCCTTGGCCGATCCTGAAATCATCAAACGCCTGGAGGGTCATGGCGCAGATGTTGAATCCAGCACGCCGGAGCAATTGGCCGACTTGGTGAAAAAAGATTTGACCAAATGGCGTAGCGTGGTTCAACGTGCCAAGCTCCAAGCGGATTGATGATGGTCAATCGCAATATCCCATGTGTACTGATGCGCGCAGGCACTTCTCGCGGGCCATTTTTTCTTCGCGAATGGCTGCCTGAGAATGACGCTGAGCGCGATCAAGCCCTGATCGGTGCAATTGGCGCATCAGATCCTTTGCAACTGGATGGGTTGGGTGGCGGCAGCACTTTGAACAGCAAAGTGGCCATCGTCTCTCTCTCTCAAAAACCAGGTTGTGACCTGGATTATTTGTTTGCACAAGTGGGCGTGGGTCACCAGTCAGTCGACACACGTCCCAATTGCGGCAACATGCTGGCCGGTGTGGCACCTTTTGCCATTGAGCAAGGCCTGATTGAAGCACAAGATGGCACCACCACCGTTCGCATTCACAACGTAAACACGGGTGCCACGATTGAATCGACAGTTTGTACCCCAGGTCGCAAAGTCACTTACGAAGGCGATGCGCGCATCGATGGCGTCGCCGGCACTGCCGCCCCCATCTTGCTGAATTTTTTAGATGCATGGGGCGCAGTCACTGGCAAAGTTTTTCCGACAGGCAGTCGCATTGATGTGGTCGATGGCCTTGAGATCACCTGCATTGATGCGGCCATGCCTCTGATGATTTTGCGCGCCAAAGACATGGGTGTCACCGGTCGCGAACGGCCTGCAGAATTGGACGCAAATCGTCCGCTGCTGGAGCGAATTGAAAAACTCCGACTTGAAATGGGTCGACGCATGGGTTTGGGCGATGTGACGAACAGCGTGATTCCCAAGCCTGTTTTGGTGAGCGAAGGCGACCACCCCAACAGCATCGTGTCCAGATATTTCACACCGCACAAATGCCACATGTCGCACGCTGTGACTGGCGCGATCGGAGTAGTCACAGCGTTTGCAATGCCTGGCACCGTGGCCAGCGGCCTCAAACGCAATGCAGGGCGACACCCACTGTCGGTGGTTCACCCGCAAGGGCAAATTGATCTGGACGTAGAACTGACCGGTGAGGGTGCTGACCTCAATGTCGTGCGCGCCGCCTTGGTCCGAACTGCCCGAAAAATCATGCAAGGCGAATTGCATTTGCCGCAGTATGTGTTTCCAAGTCCGAGCTCAGAAAAAATAGAAGCGCAGAAGTTGGCCGCCCACTTTCCGCAGCATGAAGTCAAAATCATTGTGCCCACCAGCGCAGGTGGTGGCAACGACACCATGGCCCGCATCATCACGCGCAAAATTGGCCCCCTCTTTGGCAACGTGGTCAGTGTGGACAACCGCACAGGTGCCAATGGCAGCGTGGCGGCAGAATACGTGGCAGCTTCACAGCCTGATGGCCACACCCTGATGTTTGGTTACATCGCAACGCATGGCATCAATCCTGTGATGCAGTCCCTGCGATACGACCCCGAACAAGACTTCGCGCCTGTCGGCTTGGTCGGGCATTCGCCGACGCTGCTGGTTGTGAATGCGTCTTTGCCGGCGAGGAATTTTCAAGACTTCATGGACCTCCTGAGGACCACCGACAGACCCTTGAACTATGCATCCGCTGGCGCAGGCACCATTCCGCATTTGGCCGCAGAGATGCTAAGGCGAACGCTTCAAGTGCAACACAGCGCATTGACAGCAGGCGAACACCATGCAGGCGCAGCACCGGCCATCAACGCTTTGGTTCGTGGTCAAGCGCAATGGATGTTCCCCAGCTTGTTCAGCGCGCTGCCTTACCTAAAGAGTGGCAAAGTCAAGGCACTGGCCATTGCGACACCGACGCGCCTGCCTGAATGGCAAGACATTCCGACTTTGTCCGAATGGGGTCTGGATGATTTTGACTTGACACAGTGGTACGCCCTGTTTGCACCGCGCGGTACCTCACCCGAAATTGTGGACAAAATCAATCAGACGCTGAACGAAGTGCTCAACGATGCAGAAGTGCGTGCACGCATGGCGCAAGACGGTGCGCAAGTTAAAACCAGCACACCACAGCAACTCTCACGGCATGTGCAATTGGAGTTACTGCGCTGGCGCAAAGTGATCGCCAGCACAGGCTTGTCATCAGACAAAACAGCTGAGACGGCAGAAATCTAAACAACCGCCGTCAGCCTCTTGTTGGCGGGTTAATCACTCGCACAGCAAGGGGCTGCGTCTGGCACGCCCAACTTGCGCAAGATCCAGCCCATGGGACACACATTGGTGAAGCCAAACTGAAACAGATTGGCGCCCACAAACGCAGTAAAGGCCAATGCCCATGAACTCACAAACAGCGGGCTGCCTTCAACGCCTAAGGCGAGCGAGGCCATGATGAATAAACCGGCAATGATGCGGATGTAACGTTCGACTGTCATACAGACTCCTTCGGGTTGAACAAAGAAAAATAAAGCACAGGGATGACCACCAGCGTGAGCAGGGTGGACACCAAGATGCCAAAAATGAGTGACACGGCAAGGCCGTTGAAAATGGGATCGTCCAGGATGAAGAACGCGCCAATCATGGCGGCCAAACCTGTCAGGACGATGGGTTGTGCGCGCACAGCCGCCGATTGAATGACCGCCTCTTTGAAATTCACACCCTGCGCCACTTGCAGCTGAATAAAGTCCACCAGCAAAATGGAATTGCGCACGATGATGCCGGCCAATGCAATCATGCCAATCATGCTGGTGGCCGTGAACTGCGCATTCAACAAGGCATGGCCAGGCATCACGCCAATCAGCGTGAGTGGAATGGGCGCCATGATCACCAAGGGTGTGAGATAGCTCTTGAACTGGGCCACCACCAAGAGGTAAATCAGCACCAAGCCCACGGCATAGGCTGCGCCCATGTCGCGAAATGTTTCATAGGTGATTTGTGATTCACCATCCCATTTCACGGCGTACTCTCGGTAGGTGTCGCCAGGCTGTTGGGTCCAATACTCACCCAGCGCACCTTGACCAGGCAGTGCGGCCTCTTTCAAGTGGGGGCGAATGCCAAACAGGCCATACAAGGGCGAGTCTTGTGAGCCTGCCATGTCACCCATCACATAGCTGACGGGCAGCAAGTCTTTGGTGAACAAAGGCTTTTGAATCACACCTGTTTTCACCTCCACCAATTCAGACAAGGGCACCAGTTGACCATTCGCCGCGCGCAGAGGCAATGCCAACACATCTTTCAAACCGACTTGCGATGCGAGGGGCAATTGCAAACGCACAGGCACCGGCATTTTGCTATTGCCATCGTGCAGATAGGTGGCGTCCACACCTTGCAGTGCGCCTTGAACCGTCTGCGCAATGGCACTGACAGAAATGCCCAGCGTTTCAGCGCGCTGTCTGCGTACTTGCAACCATTGCCTTGGCGCATCGGCTTTCAGCGAGGTGTCAACACCCACAATGCCCGGTGTTTGCGCAAACGCTTTGGCCACATGAGCCGCCAAAGCTTGACGGCCGGCTTCATCAGGACCGTAAATTTCTGCGACCAGCGGACTCAACACAGGGGGACCTGGCGGCACTTCCACGACCTTGATGTTGGCACCGTGTTGTGCCGCGATTGCTTCCAACCCGAGACGCAAACGCTGCGCAATGGCGTGGCTCTTTTCTGAACGTTGGTGCTTGTCAATCAAATGAACTTGCAAGTCACCTTGCTCGGCATCGGCGCGCAAATAGTATTGGCGCACCAAGCCATTGAAGGTGATAGGACTGGCAGTGCCCGCATAGGTTTGCACGTCCCACACTTCTTTTTGCTGAGCCAAAAAATGACCCATGTCTTGCAATGCGGCCGCGGTGTTTTCCAAGGGCGTGCCCGCCGGCATGTCCACCACCACTTGAAACTCGCTCTTGTTGTCGAAGGGCAGCATTTTCAAGATCACCCATTGCACGCCCGCCAAACCGATCGACAGTGCCATGGCCAACACAATGCCGCCCAAGAGTTTCCAGCGTTGACGAGTGCTGTTCAAGAAAGGGCGCAAGATGCGGCCGAACAATTCTGGCAAGCGTGCGGCAAAACCAGTGCCCGGTGAATGCGTCGCTGTAGACGCAGTGCCATCGCCTTTTTCGGCGTCATGCGACTTCAGCCATTTCAAAGCCAACCAAGGCGTGACCGTGAAGGCGATCAGCAAAGACAGCGCCATGCCCAAACTGGCGTTGATGGGGATGGGACTCATGTAAGGGCCCATCAAGCCCGACACAAAAGCCATCGGCAACAATGCCGCAATGACGGTGAGCGTGGCCAAAATGGTGGGGCCACCCACTTCATCCACGGCAACTGGAATGATTTCTTTCAGCGACTTGCCGGGCGACAACAGCTGATGGCGGTGAATGTTTTCCACCACCACAATGGCATCGTCCACCAAAATGCCGATGGAGAAAATCAGGGCGAACAAGCTCACACGGTTCAAAGTGAAGCCCCATGCCCAGCTGGCAAACAAGGTGGCGGTCAGGGTCAAGATGACGGCGCCGCCCACAATGACGGCTTCACGTTTGCCCAATGCCAAGCCCACCAACAAAATCACAGATGCCGTGGCAAAGGCCAACTTTTGAATCAGCTTGTTGGCTTTCTCGGCTGCGGTTTCACCATAGTCACGCGTGATGGTGGCCTCAATGCCTTGCGGCAAAACCGTGTTGCGCATTTGCTCAACGCGCACACGTGCCGCGCGCGCCACATCCACGGCATTCTCACCCGGCTTCTTGGTCACCGTCAGAGTGACAGCAGGGTACATCTGGCCTTGCAGGTCTGCTGATGCTGCACCAGGCATGTAGCTCACATGTTGCTGCGCTTGTTGCGCACCCTCTTCGATCTGTGCCACTTCTTTCAAATAGATCGGTTTGCCTGCGTGCACCCCCACGACCACGTCGGCCACATCTTGCGCCGATTCAAAAAAGTAGCCCGTCTCAATGTTGATGCGTTGGCCTGCGGACTTGTTGGGGTTCATGACATGACCCGACGGTGCGCTTGCATTGGCGCCAGCCAATGCGGCTTGCACACTCAGCATGTCCAGGCCGCGTTCACGCAGACGCGTAGGGTTGAGGTTCACCTGAACGGCGCGACCTGGCCCGCCGATGGTTTGCACTTCGCGCGTGCCCTTCACTTGTTTCAATTCCATTTCCAACGTGCGTGCCACACGTTCGAGTTCCAGTGCAGACGGCGCATCCTTGCCCCACAAGGTCAGCGCCAACACGGGCACATCGTCAATCCCTTTAGGTTTGACGATCGGTGCCAAGGTGCCCAAATCACGGGGGAGCCAGTTTTGATTGGCATTGAGTACATCGTACAAACGTACCAAAGCTTCGGTGCGCGGCACGCCCACTTTGAATTGCACCGTCAACACAGCCATGCCAGGACGCGACACCGAATAGGTGTGCTCAATGCCGGCTATTTGTCCCAGCACTTGCTCTGCAGGCCGCGCCACTTTGCTTTGCACATCGGGGCTGCTGGCACCCGGAAACGGAATCAGCACATTGGCCATGGTCACATTGATTTGCGGCTCTTCTTCGCGTGGCGTGACCACCACGGCAAACAAACCCATCAGCAACGCCACGATGGCCAGCAATGGTGTGAGGGCATTGTTTTGAAACTTGGCGGCCAGCAGGCCCGCAATGCCAAACGGCTTGTGCGCTGACATCAGCTCGATCTGTTGGTCTTGCGCTCTGTCTTGCGTTCTGTCTTGCGGCTCGGCTTGCTGCTGAGCGTTGTGTTCACCGTGCTGCATACGCGCCTCTCATGCCCGCTTGCACGGCATCCACGGCAATCATGTCGCCGTCTTTGAGGCCCGCCCAAACTTCCACACCTGCGCTGCCATGGTCTGCACCCACGCGCACCAGCTTCATGGCAAAGCCCTTCTCTTGTGCCACATACACTGCCGTGATTTCGCCGCGTCGCAAGATGGCAGAGACGGGCACCAAGCCTTTGGCTTGCGATGTGCCTGCGATGCGCACGCGCACTTGCTGACCGGGCATGGCATTCATGGCACCCCCCGTGCGTGGCAAATCCAACTTGATGCCAATGGTTTGGCTGATGCCATCTGCATTGGGCATGATTTGCATCGCGATCGGTTTGATGCTTTCGAGGCCTATTTGAATTTGAATGTCTTGCAGTTGAGGCAAAGCATTTTTGTCTGACGCTGGCCACTGCATCACCACACGCAGGGGTTGCGGCGCATACACAGTCAAGATGGGCTTGCCTGGCATGGCCAAGTCACCCGCTTGCGCAGACGTTTCCAACACCCACGCGTCATAGGGTGCTGTCACTTTTGAAAACGACTGCGTCAGCTTGGCTTGCTCGGTCGCCGCGCCTGCACTGTCTCGGCCTGCCTTGGCGGCCTTGTATTGCGCGTCTGCCAAGTCCAATGCTGCCGCGCTGACAAAACCCTGCGCTTTCAAATCTTGGGTGCGCTTCAAGGCAATTTGCAACTGCCTCAGTTCTGCATCACTTTGCTGCAATTGCGCCTGGCTCCTGACTACACCTGCTTGCGCTTCTCTGTCATCAATCGTCGCCAGGACTTGGCCCGCTTTGACGCGATCGCCCGCTTTCACATTCAGACTGAGCACACGGCCTGCAATTTGCGACGACAAAGTGCTTTGCATGACAGCCTCCACCACACCGTCTATGTCGTTGAAGTTGGCAACCGATTTTTGACCTGCTGCAATCACTTTCACGGCAGGCCCTGTGTTGGCTGCAGCATTTTGTGCGTGCACGTGCGTCAAGCTGATGCTCATGCCAATGGCCAGCGTGACGTGCAGTACCGCCATAGCGGATGGGATGCCAAAGTTCTTTTTCATATTGCCTCCAACGAATATGCCATCTTAACATATACCCCATGGAGTATAAAAGAAGATCTAAAAAAGCCTGTTACGTGGAACAGGCTTTTGAAAGTTTTGGACTGCGCTGGCAGCTTAAAACGGAATGTCGTCGTCCATGTCGTCAAAGCCACTGGCGGGTCTGGCGGCGGGGGCTGGACGGCTGGCAGGTGCCGCGCTGGCCGCGGGACGAGGGGCGGGTGCAGGACGGCGCGCAGGTACGCCACCGTCTTCGTCGCCACCACTGGGGCCACCCATGCCTTCACGGCCGCCGAGCAATTGCATTTCGGTGGCGATGATGTCGACAGTGTTTTTTTCAACGCCGGCTTGGTCGGTGTATTTGCCGTACTTCAGTCGGCCTTCGACGTAAATAGGGCGTCCTTTTTTGACGTACTCGCCAGCGATTTCGGCCAGACGATCATAGAACGTGACACGGTGCCACTGGGTGTCTTCCACGGTTTCGCCAGACGTGCGGTCTTTGCGGCGGCTGGTGGTGGCAATGCTGACATTGGCCACGGCCTGTCCCGAGGGCAGGTACCGAATTTCGGGGTCACGGCCACAGTTGCCGATCAGAATTACTTTGTTGACTGAAGCCATCTTATTTCCTTGAAATCTCTTGGGGTGAACAGGTGCAATTATGCTTGTTAGCGGGCCGGTGCTTCAATGGGCTGCATGAACCATGCAACCAAAAGCCAGACCAGGGTGGCCGCACCACAAATACCAAACAACAGGCTGGGGCCACCCGCCTTCATCAGGGCGCCACCGGCAGCACCTCCGGCAAAAAAACCCAAAGACTGCAAGGTGTTGTAAAAACCCATGGCAGTGCCACGGGCGTGGGCTGGTGCCGCGCGCGAGGCAATGCTGGGCTGGCAAGCTTCCAAAATGTTGGAGCCGCAGAAAAACACAAACAGCGCCACAGCCAAAGTCCAGATGCTGGGGTGCACGGGCGCCAACCACGCCAAACTGAACATCACAAGGGCAATCGACGACACGGCCGTGAGGTAAACCGCCCGCAGGTAACCCTTGCGTTCCATTGGGAACAGGGTTTTGCCCATGACCAAAAAGGACAAAAACACCGCCGGCAAATAGACCCACCAGTGATGGTCTTTGCTGAGGCCCGCATCGACCATGAGCTTGGGAATCGCCACCCACATGGCGAGCATGACGGCATGCAGCACAAACACGCCCAGGTTGTTGCGCAAAGATGGCACGTGCGTCAGCACCTCCCGCAGGCTGCCCTTGGGGGCGCTCATGTGTTCTTGAGGCTCAGCAGGCACCCACCAGAGGATGACGGCCACGCCGATCAGCGCCAAAACACCGGTCAAGACAAACAAACCAGACAAGCCCATCCAGGCCGCCAGCGCCGGCGCCAGCACCAGCGACAAGGCGAACATGAGGCCAATGCTGGCCCCAACCAAGGCCATGGCTTTGGTGCGAACCACGTCACGTGTTTGATCGGCCAGCAAAGCCGTCACCACCGCGGACACAGCGCCCGCGCCTTGCAGCGAGCGCCCCACCAGCAAGCCCATCAAGGTATCCGCAGAGGCGGCAAAGAAACTACCGCCAGCAAATATCAGCATGCCAAACACAATCACCCGCTTGCGTCCCAGTCGATCTGAGACTGCGCCATACGCCAGTTGCAGGGCCCCTTGGGTCAAGCCATAAATGCCCATGGCCAAACCCACCAGTGCGGCGTCGTCGCCACCGGGGTATTGCGAAGCCTCGAGGGCAAACACGGGCAACACCAAAAACAAACCCAGCATGCGCAAGGCATAGATAGAAGCCAAAGAAGCACTGGCACGACGCTCTCGCGGCGTCATGCGACTGGCATCGGCCGTGGCGGAGTCCTCGGCGAGGACGTCCGGCTTGAGCGGGTCGATAGGGGGGGAGGAAGAATTCATAAAAGTTTGGTCAAGGTGGCAATTGTCCCTGATTGCGGCAAGCTCATAGGGTCCCCCAGGCTTGTTGATAAGATCTGCCTCAATATTGGTCGGTTACCCCACCCAGTTCGTTGTTTTTAATTTAACATTCGGCCCAACTGAATTCCCCTTAACCCTCTCGGAGATTTTATGAAACAAACCAACCGTCGCGTTTTCATGATGCAAGTTGCATTGGGCGGTACAGCCTTGGCAGCAACACAAGTCATGGCCCAAGCCATGGTCAACGAAAAAGACCCACAGGCTGCTGCTTTGGCTTACGCCGCTGACGCAACCAAAGTGAAAAACGCAAAATACGCCGCGGGTCAAAAATGCAGCAACTGCGCTTTGTACCAAGGCAAAGCTTCTGACGCTGCTGGTGGCTGCCCCCTGTTTGCTGGCAAACAAGTGGCAGGCAACGGCTGGTGCTCTGCTTACGCCAAGAAAGCTTAAGTTCCAGGCGCTTCAAAGCCAGAGCCACCCAATGCGGTGGCCCCCCAAAGGCCCCATCGGGTCCTCATAAGCCAGCGCAAGCTGGCTTTTTTCTTGCCCCGCCACGTTCTTCTGCTCAATTGGGCATCGAACCAAGACAGGAAAGTCTGAACTGGCGATAATCGAGGGTTTTGTCTGGCCCCTCGATTTTGAACGCTCCCAACGCCCCCGCTAGTTTGACCACCTTGGCAACACCGCTCAGTGCCATGGACAAAGTTCGTCTGCTCGAGGCCGAACTGGCAGCAGCGCGGCAAGAAGCAGCGCTGTCAGCAAGCAATTCAGAAGATGGCGCCTACTTGGCCAGTGCCCTGCGCCAAACGCACATCAGTGTGCGCGGCGCTCGCACCCACAACCTCAAAAACATTGACCTGGACATTCCGCGCAACCAACTGGTGGTGATCACCGGCCTGAGTGGTTCCGGCAAATCCAGTTTGGCCTTTGACACGCTGTATGCCGAAGGTCAACGCCGCTATGTTGAAAGCTTGTCGGCCTATGCGCGCCAGTTTTTGCAACTGATGGACAAGCCGGACGTAGACTTGATCGAAGGTCTGTCGCCCGCCATCTCCATTGAGCAAAAAGCCACCAGCCACAACCCACGCTCCACCGTGGGCACGGTCACTGAAATTCACGACTACCTGCGTTTGTTGTTTGCCCGCGCAGGAACGCCTTACTGCCCTGACCACAACCTGGCGCTGCAAGCGCAAACCGTGAGCCAAATGGTCGATGCCGTTTTGGAATTGCCCGAAGACACGCGGCTCATGATCGTGGCGCCCATTGCCCGCGAACGCAAAGGCGAATTTGAAAAAGTCTTCGAGCAAATGCAGGCTTTGGGCTATGTGCGCTTTCGCATCAACGGCGAAACCTTCGAAGTGGAAAACTTGCCCACCTTGAAGAAAACTGAAAAGCACGACATCGACGTGGTGGTGGACCGCCTCAAAATTCGCCACGAAACCGAAGCCCCTGCGCGCGACGCCCTGCGCCAGCGCATTGCAGAAAGTTTTGAAGCGGCCTTGCGCTTGGCAGAACAGCGCGCCGTAGCGGTTGAAATGGACACCAGCAAAGAACATTTGTTCAACGCGAAGTTTTCATGCCCCGTCTGCCACTATTCCATTGCAGAACTTGAACCACGCTTGTTCTCTTTCAACTCGCCCATGGGCGCATGCACTACCTGCGATGGCCTGGGCACCATGGAAGTGTTTGACATTGACCGTGTGGTGGCATTCCCCAGTTTGAGCTTGGCCAGTGGCGCCATCAAGGGCTGGGATCGCCGCAATGGTTTTTATTTCAGCATGCTGGAAAGCTTGGCCAAGCATTACGCCTTTGATGTGGAAGCCTCTTTCGAATCTTTGCCCGACAACGTGCGACACGTCATCCTGTGGGGCTCGGGCGAGGAAGACATCAAGTTCAGCTACATCATGGAGTCGGGCGCCTCGCAAGGCAAACGCGTGACCAAGAAACATCCGTTTGAGGGCATCATCCCCAACCTCACGCGCCGTTTCAAAGAAACAGATTCGAGTGTGGTGCGCGAAGACTTGGCGCGCATGCGCAGTCACCATGCATGCTCTGATTGCCACGGCACCCGCTTGCGCCGTGAAGCGCGCCATGTGCGCGTGGGCGAGGGCGCGCAAGCGCGCGCCATTTACGAAGTCAACCACGTCACGCTGGGTGAAGCACAAACGTATTTCCAAAGCCTGCAACTGCGTGGCGCCAAGGCTGAAATTGCCGACAAAGTGGTGCGCGAAATTGGCTCACGTTTGAAGTTCTTGAACGACGTCGGCCTGAACTACCTCAGCTTGGACCGCAGCGCCGACACCTTGTCGGGCGGTGAAGCCCAGCGCATTCGCTTGGCCAGCCAAATTGGCTCCGGCCTCACTGGCGTGATGTATGTACTGGACGAGCCCAGCATTGGTTTGCATCAGCGCGACAACGACCGCCTCATTGGCACACTGCAACACCTGCGCGACATTGGCAACAGCGTGCTGGTGGTCGAGCACGACGAAGACATGATCCGCATTGCCGACCATGTGATCGACATGGGACCAGGCGCAGGCGTGCACGGTGGCCGCGTGATGGCGCAAGGCACCTGCGATGAGATTTTGTTGGCCCCCGATTCGTTGACGGGCCAGTATTTGTCGGGTCGCAAAGCCATTGAAGTGCCTGCAAAACGCAACGCACCTGGCAAAGACTTCATTGAAATTGTGGGCGCCACAGGCCACAACTTGAAAGATGTGCGGGTTGCATTTCCGGTGGGCTTGCTGACCTGCGTGACAGGTGTTTCAGGCTCTGGCAAATCCACTTTGGTGAACGAAACTTTGTACACCGCTGCTGCGCACAGCATTCACCGCGCCCACGACGAGCCGGCCGCCCACGAAGACATTTTGGGGCTGTACCACTTCGACAAAGTGATCAACGTGGACCAATCGCCCATTGGCCGCACGCCCCGCAGCAACCCGGCCACATACACCGGCTTGTTCACACACATTCGCGACCTGATGACCGAGGTGCCTGCGGCGCGTGAACGGGGTTATGGCCCCGGCCGCTTTAGCTTCAACGTCAATGCCTCCAACGGTGGCGGCCGCTGCGAAGCCTGCCAAGGCGACGGCATGGTCAAAGTAGAAATGCACTTCTTGCCCGACGTGTACGTGCCTTGTGACGTGTGCCATGGCCAGCGCTACAACCGCGAAACTTTGGAAATTTTGTACAAGGGCAAAAACATTGCCCAAGTGCTCGACATGACGGTGGAAGCGGCGTTTGAATTTTTCAGCGCCGTGCCTGCCATTGCGCGCAAGTTGCAAACCTTGCTCGATGTGGGCTTAAGCTACATCCGCTTGGGCCAAGCCGCCACCACCTTGTCGGGTGGTGAAGCGCAGCGTGTGAAGCTGGCTTTGGAATTGTCCAAGCGCGACACCGGTCGCACTTTGTACATCTTGGACGAGCCCACCACGGGCTTGCACTTTGCCGACATTGCACTGCTGCTCAAAGTGTTGCACCAACTGCGCGACGCAGGCAACACCATCGTGGTGATTGAGCACAACTTGGATGTGATCAAAACCGCCGATTGGCTGATCGACATGGGCCCCGAAGGCGGCTCAGGCGGCGGCACCGTTGTCGGTGTGGGCACCCCTGAAACACTGGCAGAGAATCCAAACAGTTTCACCGGCCGTTACTTGAAGCGTTTGCTCCAAAAATAAAGCGCCCTGCACGCAGTTGTGCGTGAGGACGCCAAGCGCAGTGCAGATTGATCAGCCTTGCGCAGCAGCTTTCAGCACATCGCGTGTGCGCTCGGCTTCTTTGCGTGCAGCCTGTGCATAGTCGGCCCCCGATGACGCGTACAAAATGGCGCGCGATGAATTCACAATGACCGCACCGGTGGTGGCGCCATTGCTTCGGCGGTAACCCGCCTTGATGGTGGCCACGGCATCACCACCTTGCGCACCCACACCAGGAATGAGCAAGGGCAAGGTGGGCGCCAAACTGCGCACACGCTCAATTTCAGCGGGGTAGGTGGCACCGACCACCAAGCCCAGTTGACCGTTCAAATTCCAAGGGCCTTGCGCCAACTTGGCCACATGTTCGTACAACAAAGGCTGGCCTTCGACAGAGGCCAAGCGTTGGTTTTGCAGATCATCGCCGCCCGGGTTGGACGTGCGGCACAACAAGAACGCGCCTTTGCCGTGGTATTTCAAATACGGCTGGACCGAGTCAAAGCCCATGAAGGGCGACAAGGTGACGGCGTCTGCGCCATAACGCTCAAAGGCTTCTTTGGCATATTGCTCGGCGGTGGAGCCAATGTCGCCGCGCTTGGCGTCCAAAATCACGGGCACATGTGGCGCGTTGCGACGCATGTGGTCCATCAGTTTTTCCAACTGGTCTTCTGCGCGGTGCGCCGCAAAGTAGGCGATTTGAGGTTTGAAGGCGATGGCCAGATCGGCCGTGGCATCGACAATCTGCGCGCAAAAATCATAGATCTTGCTGGCATCATCCTTGAGGTGAGCGGGGAATTTACGGGGCTCTGGGTCCAAGCCCACACACAACAGGGAGCCGTTTTGGCGCTCCGCGCCTTGCAGTTGTTCTAAGAAGGTCATGCGCCGATTTTAAAGGCTCAGGCAGGCAAACCCCAAACAGACGCCTCATCACGGCATTTGCCTCTAAGATCGGCGCTATGCACGCTCTCACAACTCGCCAATGGGTGGTCTTGGCACTCCTGACTGTCGTTTGGGGCATCAATTGGCCCATCATGAAGCTGGGTGTGACGGGCTTTCCGCCACTCACCTTTCGCTTCATTTGCTTGCTCATCGGCACCCCTGTGTTGGGCTTGGCCTTGCTGGCCATGAAGGTGCCCTTTCGCATTCCCCGCATTTACTGGCGCGAGCTGCTGGTACTGTCGATTTTCAACATGTTCATATGGCATGCCTTGATCATTTTGGCAGTGCAGTACTTGTCCAGTGGGCGCTCCGCCATCTTGGGCTACACCATGCCCATTTTTTCTGCCGTCATTGGCGCGGTGGTGTTTCAAGCGCAAATGTCGAAGCGC
This sequence comes from uncultured Limnohabitans sp., assembly GCA_937928195.1. GTDB lineage: Bacteria > Pseudomonadota > Gammaproteobacteria > Burkholderiales > Burkholderiaceae_C > Limnohabitans_A. Next base: position 11,982 of record CALEYZ010000158.1, on the reverse strand, counting down.
GCTTGGGGTGGGGTGGCCGCAGCGGCGTTGGGTGTGGTTTTGTTGCTCTGGCACGAGTTGGCCAATTTGTCGGGTCGACCGGTCGGCGTGCTGTTGGCACTGGTGGCCGCCAGCACTTGGGCCTTCGGCACACAGTTGCTGCGCCGCACGCAAATTCCATTGCCCACGCTCACCTTGTCTTTTTGGATGACCGCCATGACCACCGTGGTGATTGGCGCATTGGCACTGCTGTTTGAAGCAGATCGCTGGCAAGCCCCCACCACGACACATTGGCTGTCCATTTTGTACAACGCCCTTTTGGTGTTTGGCTTTGCGCACTCTGCTTGGTTTTATTTGGCGCGCGGCCTGCCGCCCGTGGCGTCAACCCTCAGCGTCATGATGATTCCCATCTTGGGTGTGTTCTCGGGCGCCTGGGCCTTGAACGAGCACTTGCATTGGCAAGATTGGGCGGCCATGGGCTTGATGGTGCTGTCAATAGCCAGCGTGTTGTGGCCGGCCAAGCCCGCCAAAGTTCAAGACTGATGCTTCATACTGAAACTCAAGAGCGGACCAAGCTGGCCGCCAAGCACAAATCGGCCCAGGCCTTGGCTTTGTCTGCTTGGTTGCGCAACAAATACGCGGGCGGATAGGTCACCACCACGGGCACGCCGTGGAAGCTTTGAATTTCAGATCGCAGCTTGCCCAAGGGCTCAACACTTTGTAGCAGAGCCAAGGCAGCTGTGCGTCCCATGGCCAATATCACCTTGGGCTGAACCAAGGCCACCTGCCTTGCCAAATAAGACGCGCAATGCGACACCTCAACTTGGCTGGTACTGCGGCCCGAAGGGGTACGGCATTTGAGCGCATGCGTGATGTAAACCTGCGAGCGGGTCAGGTCCAGGGCCTTCAGCATGTTGTCCAACAATTGACCTGCCGGTCCGGCAAAGCTGCGGCCCTCTTTGTCCTCGTCCTCGCCAGGCGCATCGCCCACCACCATCCACTCGGCAGTGGCTGGGCCCTCTCCCGGAATGGCTTGTTGACGGCCTTGGCTTAAACCACATCCTGTGCACGACGCCACCGCCGATTGCAAAGTGGGCCAGTCCATGCTGGCAATGCCTTCTGGCAAGGCCGCAATGTCCACCACCGGCACCGTGACCATCTTCGGCGGCAGTGCCATGGGTGCTGTCTTGGGTGCTGTCTTGGGTACGGCCACTGAGGCATCTGTCGAAACGTGCGCAACAGCAATCGAGGTATCGGATGCGGTGTCGCTCTGAGCAGTTCGCGCTGTAGGCGTTGCCACCGCTTGCACCGCGGCCACCTGCGGCTTTGACTTGGGCATCCACACGCGCACGCCCATCTCGGCCAGCATGGCCCGTTGGCGATCGTCCAATTCGAATCGCGTGTCGATGTCGTGCTTGTCGTGAAGGTCGGTCATTGCTGAGAGTTTAGTGCCATGCGCATCACCACGGCCGCTTCTCGGCGGTTGGTGCTGACAGGATAGTAATCTTTTCGGATGCCGACCTGCTCAAAACCAAACGCGGTGTAGAGCTTCAAAGCGCGCGCATTGCTTTCGCGCACCTCCAGCCACAAGGTGGTGGCTTGTTGAGTTTGAGCCCACAAGGACAAAGACTGCATCAAACAACGCGCCCATCCTTGGCCCTGAAACACAGGCGCCACCGTGATGTTCAACAAATGCACTTCGTCCAGCACGGGCATGGCCACGTAATAGCCCACCCACTGCGTACCGGCTTTCAGACCTTCGGCTCGATTGCCCGCTTTCAAGGCGTCCTTGAAGTTGCCCACCGACCAAGGATGAGGATGGGCCAACTGCTCAACCGCGACCACGGCTTCTAAATCGGCCTCGGTCAATGCGGTCAGTTGCACCTGGAGCGCATCGGTCGCCACGCCCTGATTGTCTTGGAAGGCGGTCATGGGGCATCTTGCAAAGGCGCTGCCGAGTGGGCCGCTTTGGCCGCCTTGATGGCGTCACGCTCGGCCGTGGTTTGTGCCACTTTGTCTCGGATGTACAGGGGTTGCACACCTTCGGGTGCAACGGCTTTGCCAGCCGCCCACAAGGCTGGCGCCAAACGGAGCAAAGCCAGGGCATGCGGCACAGCTGGGACGCATCTCATGGCCTGAACGTCCGAGACACCCACCGAACACGCATTGCTGCGCGCGGCGAGGATTTCAAAAAATGCGTCGGCGTAAACCTCAAAACCATTGCCCGCCAACACGCCCGATGCGGCGTGGTCCGTGATGAGCGTCTGCGCCACCTGTGCAGGTGGCCCCACTTGCAAAGGCACCGTGGCTAGCCACTGACCGCTTGCGGCGTGCCACGCGTAAGCGCCGCCATAAACCTCACCCATGCGGGCATCCATCACCACACTCACTTGCGATGTGAGCGGCGCTTGCAAACTACCGCGTGCATCTTCTGCCACCACCATCAAGGTGTCGACGGGAATCACTTGAAGGTTCGCACCCAAAGCCAAACCTTGCGCCACAGAACAGGCGGTTCGCAGACCCGTGAATGAGCCCGGTCCTTGGCCAATCACCAAGGCCGTTAAATCGGCCAAAGTCAATTGCGCTTGGGCCAGCAAGTTGTGAATACTGGGAATCAATTGCGCAGACGCATTGGCGCCGCCTTGCGTGTGAAGGTGCCAAGTTTGATCGCCCACACAAAGGGCCACCGACATCATGTCGGTGCTGGTTTCAAACGCTAAAAATTTCAAATCAGTCGTCATGTGAAATGGCTGTCCGAGTTCTGTCTTTCATGGCTTGATCATGCTTTGACCATGGCTTGGCGTACCCCAAACAAAATGCCGCCCGTGACCAAGGCCAAGCCGGCCCACAAGTTCCAAGACAAAGGTTCGCCCAAAAACACCACCGCACCCAAGGCGGACAAGCCCGGCACCACCGCCGTGATCATGGTCGACTTGACCGGACCAAAAGCGCGAATCATTTGCGTGAACGTGATGCCCGAAATGACCACCGAACCCACACCTTGAAACACCGCCTGAAACACAATTTCAGACCAAGAGGCTTGTGACATGTGGCTTGGCAGCACACCCAAATTCACCAACACCGCGTAGCCCGGCACGAAACACACCAAAGCAAACGCCGTGATGGCCATGGTGGCACGCACCGCATCCAAGCCATACCGACGCACCGTGACACTGTAGGCCGACCAGCAAAACGCAGCGGTCATGAACAGCACATCGCCAATCCACACCTCGCCACCGTCAAACGCCTTGAGCAAACTCACACCGCCCACCAACACGTCGCCACACACGATCATGAGCAATCCAATAGCGCGGTTCATGCCAATTTGCTCGCGCAAGAAGAGCCACATCAAGAGCGTGGTCCACAAGGGCAAGCTGCCAGGCATCAACACCGACGCATGACCCGCGGGCGCATAAAAGAAGCCGATGTAGGCCAGCACTGCGTACAAGAAGCCACCAAACAAACCGGCTTGCACCGTGATGCGCAAGGGCAAGGGCGACAAGCCCAACAATGAGCCCACCACCTCACCGCGTTGCCGCTGTTCACGCATCATCCACCAAGCCCAGGGCAGCAAGATGCTGCTGGCACCCAGGATACGCGCGCAGGCAATGTCCAGCGGCAAGAGTACATGCGAAGCAGACGCACGGGCCACGATGATGAAAGAGGTCCAAATGAGGACCGTGATGACAGCGGCCATGCGGCCAACAGTTTGTGAAGAGAAAACCATGTGCCAATGATACGTCCTGCGCTTCACACGGCCACGCCAAGCCGGCTAGACTTCAAGCATGCACACGTATTTCTCATTTGGCCGGCAGCGCCCAGAATTGGCGCGAGGACGTCGATTGGCATGGGCACGGACATCCACATTGGGTTTGACACTGGCCTTGGCCAGCCTATGCGCATTTGCGCTAGCCAAGCCAGCCACATCATTGCCAAGCAAAGATGCACTGCCCGCCAGCGTCAGCGGCGCATTGAAGCAAGCCAACGTGCCCCTCAACGCCCTGAGCGTGATGGTGGTGCCGGTACAAACAGCGCCCAACGCCGCAACGCCGCCCGCCCGTCTCAGCCACCGCGCAAACGCAGACATGAACCCCGCCTCGGTGATGAAACTGATCACCACCTCGGCTGGTTTGTCGATGCTCGGGCCAGACTTTACGTGGCGCAATCGCGTGTTCACAGATGGCACCGTCAAAGATGGCGTACTGTATGGCAACATGTATTTGAAAGGCAGCGGCGACCCCAAATTGGTGGTCGAACGCTTGCAGTCTTTGATCGATGAGATCATGCAAAAAGGTCTGCGCGACATTCGCGGTGACATCATTTTGGATGGCAGCGTGTTTGACTTGTCCGCGCGCAACCCCGCCAGCTTTGACGATGAACCGCTGCGTCCCTACAACGTTGCACCGCAAGGCTTGTTGCTGAACTTCAACGCCATGCTGTTCAAATTCACGCCCGATGTGGCACGAGGCGAAGCCAAAATTGACAGCGAACCGCCACTGCGAAATGTGCAATGGTCTACTTCTGTACCCTTGTCCAATGCACCTTGCCAAGATTGGCGCAGCCAACTCAAGGCCGATTTTTCAAACCCCGACTGGGTGCGCTTTGCAGGGGCTTACCCCAGCGCATGCGGCGAGCAAAAATGGCCCGTGGCCTATGTACAGCCCCATACCTTTGCCGCGCGCATGGTGCAGGCCATGTGGCTGCAAGCAGGGGGCAAGCTGTCGGGCCAAACCCGCGACGGCTTAACGCCCCAAGGTGCCAAGCTCTGGCTGGAGGCGCCATCTTTGCCTTTGTCAGACATCGTGGCCGACATCAACAAGTTTTCCAACAACGTGATGGCGCAGCAACTGTTCTTGACCTTGTCGAGCCAGCAAGGCACCGGTAATTTTGAAGCTTCTCGCGCCTTGGTTTTGCAATGGTGGCGTCAAAACCTCAAAGACCAAACACTGCCTGTGCTTGAAAACGGTTCAGGCTTGTCGCGCGAAGAACGCAGCAGCGCACAAGCACTGGCCGCATTGCTTCAATTGGGCGCTCGCAGCGCCTACGCCCAAGCGCTTCAAAGTTCCCTGGCCGTTGCCGGTGTTGATGGCACCGTCTCTCGCCTGAAAGACCGCCTCCCCAACTCAGTGGCCATTGGCAGAGCGCAATTGAAATCTGGCAGCCTGCGTGATGTGGCCTCTTTGGCAGGTTACGTAGAGGGTCTGAGTGGTCAGCGCTATGTGTTTGTGGTCATCGTTAACCACCCCAATGCCAATGCTGCGCGACCCGCCATGGACAAGCTTTTGGAATGGGCTGTCACCGATCAAAAAAAGTCATAGGCCTCACTGGTACTAACCCCATCACTCACCGCGGCCGCTCTGCTTAAGATGATTTGAAAAGAACGGGCGTTCTTTTTTCAATTCGACTCAGAGTCAAGCAAAGAGGTGAACGATGACATCCAAGACATGGAAACTGGCACTGCTCAGTTCGGTAGTCGCTGCCGTTCTGGCAGCCTGCGGCGGCGGTGGCGCTGATCAAACCAGCAAAGTCGCTGGTATCACATCGGTCAAAGTCATGGGCGACAGCCTGGCGGACAGCGGTGTGTTCAAAGGCATTCCTACCAACGGCCGCATTTTCTCGGTGCAAGACAGTGCCAGCGAACCCAACACGCTGTGGACAGAACGCATCGCGGCACTTTTGGGCACCCCCCAGTTGTGCAACTTCTTCAAGTACACCGGCGCACCCGCCACACCTTTTGCCACAGTGGCAGGCTGTTCTAGCTATGCCGTGGGCGGTGGTCGCATCAACAACATCAACCCACAAACCGGCGCGGGCGCCTCGCCCTTCTCCATCACCTACCAATTGCAAGTGGCCAGCGCGGCAGGCAATTACGCCAGTTCCGACTTGCTGCTGATTGACGGTGGTGGCAACGATGCCGCCGACTTGGTTGGCGCGTACTTGGGCGCAGCCAAAGACGGTGGCGCCAGTTTTGCCGCCATGACAGGCACACTCATTCCAGCCGCCACTCTGGGCCCCATGCTGGCCGGTGGGCAAGCCGGCATGGCGCAAGTGGGCGGTGTTTACATGGTGGCTTTGGCCGACAAGTTTTACAACAGCATCAAGGCCAGCGCCTTGGACAAAGGTGCGCAACGCGTTGCCGTGTTGAACATGCCTGGCATCACCAACACACCGCGCTTCCAAATGGTCTTGGGCGGCATTGCAGCAGCCTATGGCGGTGGCGCCACTGGCGCGGGTGCACGTGCGCAATCGGAAGCATTGTTCAAGTCTTGGGTGGAAGCTTTCAACGCCCGTTTGGCCTCCTTGGTGGCCAACGACAAGCGCATCGTGTTGGTCGATTTCTACACAGCCTTCAATGACCAAGTGGCCAATCCGGCGCAATACGGTTTGACCAACGTCACCACGCCCGCTTGCCCCATCTCAGGCGTTGGCGCCGATGGCTTGCCTACCTATAACTTCCAAACCTGTACTGCGGCCAATTTGTCCGCCATGACACCGCCCGCCGGTGCCACAGGTGGCGCCAACTGGTGGCAAACCTATGCCTTCTCGGACGGTTTCCATCCCACGCCGCTGGGCTATCAATTGCTGAGCCAATTGGTGGCGAAATCTTTGGCCACCGCTGGCTGGCTGTAATACATCGCAAAGGAGAAACTTCATGACTTCTAAATTCTGCTTTGCACTGTCTGCGTTGGCAGCAGTCTCCGCACTCACCCTTGGCAGCGCTGCGCAAGCGCAGTCTCAGGGCAGTTGGCTGGTTCGTGGCGGCATCATGCAATTGGCACCTCAAGTGACCAGCGGCACTTTGTCGGCACCTTCTTTGCCTGGCGCCCAAACCAGTGTCAGCAACAGCACGCAATACGCTGGCGGCCTCACCTACATGCTCACCAACAGCGTGGCCATCGACTTGCCTTTGGCCTTGCCGTTCAAACATGACCTGTATGGTGCGGGCACCATTGCTGGCGTAGGCAAGATTGGCGACACCAAAGCCATCCCTGCTACCGTCATGGTGCAGTACCGCTTTGGGGAGGCCAGTGGCGTGTTCCGTCCTTATTTGGGCTTGGGCGCCACCTACGCCAAGTTTGACGGCGAACACAGCACGGCGGCCTTGTCGGGCCTCACGGGCGGCACACCCTTGATCCCGACCACCTTGTCGATCAAATCCAAGTTGGCGGCCACCCTGCAAGTGGGTGCGTCATACAAAATTGACGAACGCTGGTTTGTGGACGGGGCCATCACCAAGACCCCTTTGAAAACACGCAACACCTTGTCCACGGGACAAACATTGGACATCACCCTCAACCCCATTGGTGTGAGCTTGGGTGTGGGCATGCGCTTCTAATTGGACATGTGCCTCTCAAAAAACACCCTTCGGGGTGTTTTTTTTGGCGCTTAAGCCGCTGCGCGATTGAGTCTGTCACGCACACCTTCCCACTCAGGGGTTTCGGGTGGCGTTTCAATCCAAATGGTGCGCACACCACGCGCATCAAAGTTGCGAAGCACACTGAACAAATCGTGTGCAGCTTGTGTTGCATCGGCAGGCATGGCGCGCCACAACAAACCAGCGCCCATCATGTCATGGCCTGGTTTTTCAACAGACCACAAGGCCAAGTTTTGCGTGTGAGGGCCTAACGCCTCCAAAGCTTTGCGCCACTCGGCTGTGCGCATCAAACGCACTTTGGCTGTGGGTGCGTAATGCGACGCCAAGGTGCCTGAGGCGCGTGGTGTATCGGAGTTGAGGGCTTCTGGCGCAACCAATTTCAGCCCGCAAGCTTGTTCAATTTGGGTACGGCTGATTTGCCCAGGCCTGAGCAACACAGGCACGCCGCGAGTGCAATCAACAATGGTGGACTCGATGCCGACCTCACATTCACCGCCGTCCAAAATCAGCAAAGCATCGCCAAATTCAGATTGCACATGCGCGGCGCTGGTGGGGCTGACACGGCCAAACAAATTGGCACTGGGCGCAGCAACACCCCACACGCCTTGGGCGGCACAAGCTTTTAAAACGTCAAGCGCTACCGGGTGCGATGGACAACGCAAGCCCACTGAAGTTTGCCCCCCCGCTGCAGCTGCGGCCACATCATCACGACGTGGCAGGATGAGGGTGAGCGGGCCAGGCCAAAATTTGGCCATCAGTTGCTGTGCAAACGCAGGCACTTCACTGGCAAACTTTGCCACCGCATCGGCAGAGGCCACATGCACAATCAAAGGATGATTGGCGGGCCGTCCTTTGGCTTTGAAAATTTTGGCGACGGCATTTTCATTGCTGGCATTGGCGGCCAAGCCGTACACCGTTTCCGTGGGCAAGCCCAAGAGTTCGCCTGCGCACAAAGCATCGGCCGCTTGTTGCACATGCGTGGGGTTGTTGCCTGAAATGATCATGTGAATGAAATGCTTGAACGGCTGATGCGTCAGTTAAAAAGCGTCAATGCCCAAAATGGCGGCGGCCTTCAAGGCTACGTCGCGCACCGCTTGCACAGAGTCGCCCGTCACGTTCAGGTGGCCCATCTTGCGTGCTTTGCGCGCTTCGGTTTTGCCGTACAAATGCAGGTGCGTGCCTGGCAATGCCAGCACAGCGGCCCAGTCGGGCAAACGCAGGGTGTTGTTGGCGTCAAACCAGACATCGCCCAGCAAGTTGAGCATGATGGCAGCGCTGTGTTGACGGGGTTGTGTCAAAGGCAAACCCGCCAACGTGCGCACTTGCAAATCAAATTGTGATTGATCACACGCGTCCAATGTGTAGTGGCCACTGTTGTGCGGCCGAGGCGCCATTTCGTTGACCACCATGCTGCCATCTTGCAGCACAAAAAATTCAACGCACAAGACGCCCACGTAATTCACACCTTCGGCAATCGAGCGTGCAGCCGTCACGGCAAGTTGTTGCAATGCCTCGGGCAAGTGGCCTTCGTAAACTTCAGTGACGGCCAAGATACCTTCGCGGTGCAAATTGCGTTGCACCGGAAAATTCACCATCTGACCATCACGACCACGCGCCACAATGACCGAACACTCCAGTGCCAAGGGCAGCATTTTTTCAAGCACGCAGGGCACTTGCTTCAAGTCTTGCCATGCGGCACGCAAAGCTGCCGCATCTTTCACGCGCACTTGGCCTTTGCCGTCATAACCCATGCGCGCTGTTTTCAAAATACCCGGCAACAAATTGGCCGACAAGGCAGCGTCCAATTGCGCGGCTGTGTCAATCACAGCATACGGCGCACAAGGCACACCACACTTCACAAAGTGGGCTTTTTCTGCCGCGCGGTCTTGCGCAATGGCCACCGCATCGGCACCCGGTGAGACGGGCCGCAGTTTGGCCAGTTCGCGCAAAGCAGGTGCCGGCACATTCTCAAACTCGGTGGTGATGGCAGCACTGCAAGCCGCAAGTTGTTGCAGACCGGCAGGGTCGGTGTAATCGGTTTGGATGTGGCGGTGGCTGACACGGCCGGCAGGGCTGTTGACATCAGGGTCTAGCACGGCAGTGAAGTAGCCCATGCTTTGTGCAGCATGCACAAACATGCGGCCCAACTGGCCACCGCCCATCACGCCCAAGGTGATCGGTTCTGCCACAGCGGCGGCAGCAGTTGTCGCCGCGCTGCCACCGGGCAACAAAGTCTTTTCGTGCATCATGCCGTTCACGCTGAAGCCACCGGTGGCAAGGTCATGGCTTGCGCCACAGCGGTTTGGTCTTTTCTGAATTGCGTCAGCTTGGCTTGCAAGGCTGGATCTTGCTGGGCCAGCATGGCCACTGCAAACAAAGCGGCATTGGCGGCACCTGCAGCGCCAATGGCAAACGTGGCCACCGGAATGCCTTTGGGCATTTGCACAATGCTGTGCAAAGAATCGACACCTTGCAAATGCTTGCTGGCAACGGGCACGCCCAACACCGGCACCACCGTTTTGGCAGCCAACATGCCCGGCAAATGTGCTGCGCCGCCTGCGCCCGCGATGATGGCGAACAAGCCGCGATCTAAAGCTGTTTCGGCATAAGTGAACATTTCGTCAGGCATTCTGTGCGCAGAAACCACTTTGGCTTCGTGATCGATGCCAAACTGTTGGAGAATCTGCACTGCGTGCTGCATCGTGTCCCAGTCAGAACTGGAGCCCATGACCACGCCGATGCGTGTTTTGGCTTGGGAGGCTGTGTTTGGCATGGTTGGCTTTGCTGAAGCGTCAAGACGCAGTCGATAAGAATTGAATGAAGAATTGCCTCAACTGAATTTCAGTTGAATCCTTGAATTTTAAGGTTTAGCCCCGAGGTCTGGTAAATATGATCGATGTCACCGTAGAAACTTTTGAAACCGAGGTCATTGCGGCCTCCATGACCACGCCTGTGTTGGTGGATTTTTGGGCGCCTTGGTGCGGTCCTTGCAAAACCTTGGGCCCCCTCTTGGAAAAGATGGAAGAGGCCTATGGCGGCCGCTTCAAATTGGTCAAAATTGACTCGGACCAAGAGCAACAATTGGCCGCCGCCTTTGGCATCCGCAGCATTCCCACCTGTGTTTTGCTCAAAAACGGCCAGCCCGTCGACGGCTTCATGGGCGCTGTGCCTGAAGGCAAGTTGCGCGAATTTCTCGACAAGCACTTGCCTGGCGAAAACGAAGTCTTGGCCGAAGCCGAAGTGCAAGAAGCCGAAGCCCTGTTGGAATCTGGCGACCTGGAAACAGCGCAAGCCAAGCTGATGGAAGCCTTGCAAGCCAACCCTGAGAATGACGACGCCCGCTTCGATTTGGTCAAACTGCTGATCAGCATGGGCCAGCTCGAGACCGCAGGCACAGTCCTCAAACCGGGTCTGAACCAAATTCCGCTCAAGCTGCGCTTTGAAGCCTTGAAACAGTGGCTAGATGCCTTGCACTTCGTCACCACCGACCCCATGGGCCAATGGTCTTTGGAAAAGTTTGACGAACGCATTGCCGCCAACAAGCGCGACTTTGACGCCCGCTTTGCCAAAGCCCGCGTGCTCTTGGCCAGCGACGACTGGACAGGCGCCATGGACGAACTCTTAGAGATCATCATGCGCGACAAAAAATGGCTCGACGAAGCTCCGCGAAAAACCATGGTGGGCTTGCTGGAGTTGCTCACACCCGTGGCGCCCAAAGGCGGCGCCGATCATACGGGCAAGTCAGCAGGCGGCATTGAACTCATGGGCAAAAGTGCGGTGCAAGAAGATCCGCAAGCGGCCATGGTGTCGAGCTATCGTCGCAAGCTCAGCATGATGCTGAACTGAAAGCAAGCGCCAAACTCAGCGCGTCGCGCCCGCCTGCGCCTCGATAAGGCTGTGCATGCTGCGAAGCATGCCAGCCATCATCAACAGCTCACCCACGACAAACATGGGTCCCACCAGCAGGCCCACGACATCATCGACAAACGCGGGTTTGCGACCTTCAAAAATGTGCCCCACAAACTGGATGATCCAGCCGATCACAAACACCGCCAAACCAGGAAACCAAGCTGCAGCGTAAAGCCCAGAAAGACCCCAACCGACTGCCGCATCGGGGGTGTGCGCCAGTGCAAACAAGGCCCCATTCACCACGCTCGTGGCCACACCCAGCAACAAATTGCCGCGTGTCAGGTACCAAAGACTTGAAAAGGCCCACAACAAAACGGCCAAGCTCACAGATTGACCTGCGATGTCAATCACCACCAGAGACAACAGCATGCCAATCGACAGAACAATCAGGGGAATGCCCACCAAGTGGGTGGCAATGTTGCGACGGTCGCGGTGGTAGTGGGCGTATTGCACCATGAGCTCGGGGGCCGAGCGAAACAAACTGATCATTAAGGCATCTCCAACGTAAGAGCGCCAGCCCAATCCTCTGCCCAAGGCAGCTCAAGGCGCGATTGAATTAACGGGTCAATCGCTGCAGCGCTTCTTCGTATTTTGCCGAGGTCTTTTCAATCACATCACGGGGTAAACGAGGGGCTGGCGGGGTTTTGTCCCAGGGCTTGCCATTGACCAAGGTGCTCTCGAGCCAGTCGCGCAAATACTGCTTGTCGTAACTGGGAGGG
>CALEYZ010000157.1 GCA_937928195.1 uncultured Limnohabitans sp. | reverse complement strand
GGCATGTTTTTCTTGGCTTGGTTCACTCCCTTGCTGGGCGACCTGGCCTTGAAGTTCGGTGCATACGAGTTTTTTTGGTTGGCCGTGTTTGGCGTGATCATTTCGGCGACCCTGAGTGGCGGTGACCCCTTGAAGGGATGGATCAGCGGCATCACGGGACTGTTCATTGCCACCATCGGACAAGACGGTATTCATGCCTACGAACGGTTCTCTTTCGACAACCGTGATCTGGCAGGTGGCTTTGCCCTAGTGCCGGCTTTGGTGGGGGCGTTTGGTTTTGCTGAAGTGCTGGTTGCGATGAAAGAGCGGCGTCGTGTGCCGCACATCAATCCCTTTGACACCGTCATTCCCAAAGTGATGGATGTGTTGCGCTATTGGAAAACCATTTTGCGCTCTGGCGTCATTGGCACCTTCATTGGCATTGTGCCGGGCGTTGGCGAAGATGTGGCGGCCTGGTCGTCCTATGCCGCAGCAAAAAGAGCCAGCAAAGAAAAAGAAAAATTCGGCAAAGGCTCCATCGATGGCTTGATGGCTGCCGAGACGGGCGACAACGCCTGTGTGCCTGGCGCCATCATTCCGGTGCTGACCTTGCAAGTGCCCGGCTCAGCGCCCGCAGCGGTGCTGATGGCCGCCATGCTCATCCATGGGGTCAAACCTGGGCCCATGATCATGATCGAGTCCCCACAATTTGTTTACGATGTGGTGGCCATGATGATGATCGCCACCATCGGCATTTTTATCTACGGCTTGGTTTTGACAAAGTTGTTGGTGCAAGTTTTGCGTGTGCCTACCACCATCATTGTGCCGATGTTGTTTGTGCTTTGCGTCGTGGGAACTTACGCATTGTCTTCACGCTTGTTTGACGTCTGGACCATGCTTTTGTTTGGCGTCTTGGGCTATGTCTTGCGCAAGTATCAATTCCCGGTTGCGCCCCTGGTGCTGGGCATTGTGCTGGGTGACTTGATGGAAAAAAGCCTGCGCAGGGGCCTGGTGCTGTCGGATGGTGACTTGCTCCCCTTCATTTCTCGCCCCATCTCGGCCGTTTTGTTTGCGGCCATTGTCATCACAGTGGTCTTGCGCATTCCCAAAGTCCGCCAGTGGTTGAAAATGGACACGTCTTCATGATGCTTTCGCTTTGCAATGAAGTGTTGGGCGACCTGCCTTTTGCAGAGCAGTGCCGTCTGGCGCAATCGCTGGGCTATGGCGGCCTGGAGTTGGCACCTTTCACGGTGAGTGCGGACCCCTCTGCCATGACGATGGCACAGGCCCAGCAGCTGGCCCGCATTGCCCAAGACCACGGCCTGGTGATCACCGGTTTGCATTGGTTGCTGGTGAAGCCCGAGGGCCTGTCCATCACTCATCCCGATGCCGCTGTGCGCCAACGCACGGTGGACTTCATGCAATTGCTTTGCGAGCTGTGCGCGGCCATGGGTGGGCGCTATTTAGTGCATGGCTCCCCCAAGCAGCGCCTGATTCACGAAGGCGAGACCCATGCCGTGGCCTTGGCACGCGCCACCGATTGCTGGGCGCTGGCGGCACAAGCTGCGCAACGTGCTGGCGTGACCTACTGCATTGAGCCTTTGTCTGCCGACCAGACGCCTGTGGTGAATACGTTGGCGCAAGCCGTTGCCGTCTTGCAATCTGTCAACCATCCCCATTTGCGAACCATGCTGGACACCAGTTCGGCTGGCTTGGCCGAGTCGGTCCCCTTGCCGGAGTTGATTGACCAATGGTTTCCCACGGGTTGGGTGGCCCATGTGCAATTGAATGACCCGAACCGCCGTGGGCCAGGTCAGGGCACGATGGCCTTTGGCCCCATTTTGGCGGCCCTCAAACGACAAGGCTATACCGGGCCACTTGCGGTAGAGCCCTTTGACTATGTGCCTGATGGTTTGGGCTGTGCAGCGCGCGCAGCGGGTTACCTGCAAGGACTTTGGGAGCAAATGCAATGAGTCTTTCAACCGCACCCGAATTCCGCGTCTGTGAGATCGAACTCCTTGAAATACCGGTCACCTTGCGCATGCCCTTTCGCTTCGGAGTGGTCACCTTGCGCCGGTGTTTTCAGGCCTTTGTGCGCGCGCGCATTGAGACAGCTTCTGGCCAAACCCATTGGGGTGCCGCTGCCGAAATGGTGGTGCCCAAATGGTTTGATAAAAATCCTGCGTTGTCAGATGCTGACAATTTCGAGCAAGAGCGCAGCGTCTTGCGCATGGCCAAAGACGCCTATCTGAGCGATGCCCGGGCCACCACCGCCTTTGGCCATTTCGCGCGTCACCATCACGCCCATCAGAAGCAATGTGAAAGTTTGGGGTTCAACCCTTTGCTGGCCAGTTATGGCCCGGCACTCATCGACCGGGCCGTCCTGGACGCCTTGTGCCGCATGACAGGCACTTCCTTTTACCAAGCGGTCCAAGCCAACCTGCCCGGTATCAGCGACGCCATGCCCGAATTTGCGGGTTTGGGCATGGACACTTTCTTGCAGCAACTGAAGCCGGCTCAGCAAATAGCTGCTCGCCACACGGTGGGCTTGGTCGATGCCATCACCCGGGCCGACGTCACCGAGCCGGTGAATGACGGCTTGCCGGAGACGCTGGAGGAAGTCGTCAAGGTTTACGGCCACCGTTATTTCAAGCTGAAAGTCAGCGGCAAGCTCGATGCCGATCTGGACCGCCTGACGGCCATCGCCTCTGTGCTGGATCGCATACCGCAAGGCTACCTGTCTTCTTTGGACGGCAACGAGCAGTACCCGGACGCCCAAAGCATGGGCGAATTGCTGCAACGCATGCGGGCCACCCCAGCCTTGCAGCGCATGTGTGAAAGCATTTTGTTCATCGAGCAACCCATTGCGCGTCAACACGCCTTGTCAGCCGATTTGACCCGTGTCAGCCTGGGCTGGCCGGTCATCATTGACGAGTCCGACGGCTTGCTGGACGCGTTTGTGCATGCCCGCGCCTGCGGGTACAGCGGTATCTCTAGCAAAACATGCAAGGGCGTGTACCGCTCTTTGTTGAATGCCGCGCGGTGTGCCAACTGGAATGCGCAGGAAGGGCGTCAGCGTTTCTTCATGTCGGGCGAAGACCTGACGGTGCAGGCAGGCTTGTCGGTGCAACAAGATTTGGCGCTGGTCAACGTGTTGGGCATCACCCATGTGGAGCGCAACGGGCACCACTATGTCAATGGCTTGGCGTCGCGGCCAGAGGCTGAGCAAGCTTCTTTTTTGAAAGCACACCCTGATCTTTATACCCAAAGCCACGGGGCCGTGCGCTTGAACATTCAGGCCGGCCAAATTCATTTGGCGAGCACCGCATGCGTTGGTTTTGCCAGCGCGGTGTTGCCTGACTTTTCTGCCATGTTCCCTCTCGGACACTGTCCTTCCACGTGACAACAGCATGACTTCTTCACTGACACTCGTCAATTCAAAAGGCCAGCTTGAAAGCTATCGCTTGCAAGGCGCGCCCGCTGTGGCCCGGCCCCTTCATCCTTTCAATCGCATTGCTTATTCGGCGGCGCACGTCGTGGCGGATGCCCGAGCGCCAGGTGATCCGTGGCTCACCGCCGCAGTAGATTGGGACGCCACGTTGGCTTACCGCCATCATTTGTGGTCACTGGGCTTGGGCGTGGCCGAGGCCATGGACACGGCCCAACGTGGGATGGGCTTGGACTGGGCGGCCTCTCGTGAACTGATTCAGCGCACCTTGCAGGCGGCGCGCACGGTGCCCGGTGCCCGTGTGGCCAGCGGTTGCGGCACCGATCATCTGGATTTGGCCTCGGTCAAGACGCTGGACGATGTCATTCGCGCCTACGATGCGCAAATCGAGGCCATCGAAAGCATGGGCGGGCAGTTGATCATCATGGCCAGCCGCGCGCTGGTGAAAGTGGCGCGCTCACCCGCCGATTATGAAAAGGTCTATGACCACATCCTCTCGCAAGTCCGTTCTCCGGTGATCCTGCATTGGCTGGGGGACATGTTTGATCCGCAATTGACGGGTTACTGGGGTGACCGCGATTTGGACAAGGCCACGGCGACGGCACTGGGCGTCATTCGCGCACATGCCAGCAAGGTGGACGGCATCAAAATTTCGCTGCTTGACAAAGACCGCGAGATCGCAATGCGCCGTCAATTGCCCAAGGGTGTGCGCATGTACACCGGCGATGATTTCAACTATGCCGAATTGATCGCGGGTGACCATCAAGGCACGGAAGAGGTTCATCGCCACAGCGATGCCTTGCTGGGCATCTTCGACGCCATTGCCCCCGCCGCGAGCGCAGCGCTCAGCGCCTTGGCACAAGGGCACACCGAACAGTTTCACGCCATCTTGGCGCCGACCGTGCCCCTGTCACGCTTGATTTTCGAGGCGCCCACCCGGTTTTACAAGACCGGCGTGGTCTTCATGGCTTGGCTCAACGGCCATCAGTCCCATTTCGTGATGGTCGGTGGACAACAAAGCGCACGTTCCCTGCCGCACCTGTGCGAAATCTTCCGCTTGGCCGACCAAGCCAACCTGTTGAGCCAGCCCGACCTCGCCACCGAGCGCATGCGACATTTGCTGGCAGTAAATGGGGTCAGGTCTTGAGTTTTGCCTTTTTTCTGTGGATA
>CALEYZ010000156.1 GCA_937928195.1 uncultured Limnohabitans sp. | reverse complement strand
TGGAGTGGATGGGCTTGCAGCGTCACCTCAAAGTGGCGGGCATTTTTGCACGCCTGACTTTGCGCGATGGCAAAGAAAAGTACTTGGCCGATGCGCCGCGCTTCATTGCCTACATTCGCGCCACAGCGTCTCGCTACATTGAGCTCAAGCCCTTGCTGCGTTTGATCGAAGAGGTCGAAGGCACCGACGGCGTGACGGGTTTTGCGTTTGGCCGAATGTAAACCCATGTCTCAGTTGCCACGTTTTCATTGCCCTTCTGCGCTCCATCCAGGGGACGAATTGGACCTGCCCGCAGGCACAGCGCGGCATGTTCAAGTGCGCCGGATGCAACCGGGCGATGACATCACCTTGTTCAATGGTGAGGGCGGCGAATGTGTGGCCGTCATCACGCACATGGGCCGCAGTGATGTGGCTGTTCGCGTGACGCACAAAGCCGAAGTGGAGCGTGAGTTGGCGGTGCGCATTCATTTGTGGTCGGGTATCACGGCCAACGAGCGCATGGATTGGTTGCTTGAAAAAGCCACCGAGCTGGGCGCCAGCACGCTCTTGCCCATCACGGCCGAGCGAAGCGTCTTGAAGCTCAAAGGTGAGCGCGCTGACAAAAAATTGGCACACTGGCAAGCCATCGCTGTGGCGGCCAGCGAGCAATGCGGGCGCAACCGTGTCTTGCAAGTGGCGGCGCCACTCACTTTGACGCAGGCGATCGCTGCTTCGACCCAGCAAGCACCGTGCACCCGCTGGATATTGTCATTGGCCGAAGGCACGCAGAGTTTGACGGACGCGTTGCGTGCTTTGCCACCGATGGTTGACGGCGCAAGGCAAGACATTGTTCTTTTGAGCGGCCCCGAAGGTGGGCTCAGCCCAGCAGAAGAGGCGGAGGCTTTGGCTGCAGGCTTCTTGCCTGTGAGCTTGGGTCAGCGGGTCTTGAGAGCAGAGACCGCACCTGTCGCCGTTTTGTCTGCTGTGGGCTTGCTGACCTAGATACACTACGGTGTATGAACCTCAATCTCTTTTTATTGGCCTTGTGCCAAGGCCTGTTCCTGACCAACAACGTGACATTCATCGCCATCAATGGGCTGGTGGGTTTGAGTTTGGCGCCTGTGGGGTGGATGGCCACTTTGCCCGTGATGGGCTACGTGGTGGGCGGTGCGCTGTCGACCGGCCTGGTGGCCAAGTCGCAAGTCAAGTGGGGCCGACGTGTGTCTTTTCAATTGGGTTTGTTGGTCGGCTTGTTCTCTGCGGTGTTGTGTGCGTATGCGGCTTACACACACAACTTTGCGTTGTTGACGGTGGCCACATTGATCGCCGGTTATTACAGTGCCAATGGCCAGCTGTATCGCTTTGCTGCTGCTGAGTTGGCTGAAGTCTCCTTTCGCGAGAAGGCGGTGTCGTGGGTGATGGCCGGCGGGTTGATTGGTGCCATTGTGGGCCCCAATCTGGCCTCCAAAAGCAAGGGCTGGTTTGAGACGCCCTTCATGGGCGCCTATGTGGCCCTGACGGTGGTGGCGGTGTTGGGCATGGCCTTGATGCACTTTGTGAAGTTCCCACCGCTTGTTGAAAAAGCCAAAGGCAGCTCGGAGGGGCGACCTTTGGCCGAAATCATGAAGCAACCGGTCTTCGTCGTGGCGGCGGTGTCGTCGGCCATGAGCTATGGCGTGATGAACCTCTTGATGGCGGCCACACCCTTGGCCATGCAAGTCTGCGGCTACCAGTTCAGTGATGCCGCCCTGGTCCTAGAGTGGCACGTGATCGGCATGTTTGCGCCTGGTTTCATTACCGGCCACTTGATCAAAAAATTTGGCACCTTGCAAATCATGGCGACGGGCGTCATCTTGAATTTTGTGTGCATCGCCGTGGCACTGTCAGGCACCGATTTGAACCAGTTCTTGATCGCTTTGTTTTTGTTGGGCGTGGGCTGGAACTTTGTGTTCACAGGCAGCACCACCTTGTCGATGTCGGCCTGGCGACCTGAAGAAAAAGACCGCGGTCAAGCGGCCATTAATTTTTGCGTGTTTGCCACCATGGCCTTCACGTCCTTTGCCTCAGGTGCGTTGGTCACCACACAGGGCTGGACATGGTTGAACTATGGCTCGCTGGTTCCTGTGACCTTGATTGCCTTGTCTTTGGCATGGATGTTTGGGGTTCGCAAAGCAAACACCTGAGCCCGATGGAACCCCATCGCTGGCGCGAGGGGTTTTGGTGTGGCTTAGGGCAATGAGGCCATCACCTCGGCCACAGAGGCTGTGAGTTTTTTCGCATAGGGCACATGCAAGAACTCGTTGGGCCCGTGGGCATTGCTCTTGGGGCCCAACACACCGCACACCATCATTTGCGCTGTGGGGAAACCTTGGCTGAGCATGTTCATCAAGGGGATGGTGCCGCCTTGGCCGATGTAACCCACGGAGGCACCAAAGTGCGATTGGCTGGCAGTTTGTAAAGCCTTCTCAAACCACGGCGTGCTGCTGGGCGCGTTCCAACCGGTGGCGCCGCCATTGGATTCGAAAGTGACGCGTGCTTGGTACGGCGCGTTGTCTTCCAACAAGGTTTTCATTTCTGCCACGGCAGAGGCTGCGTCCACCAGCGGTGGCAAACGCAAGCTGAGTTTGAACGCGGTGTAGGGGCGCAGCACGTTGCCTGCATTCTCCAAAGTTGGGAAACCTTCCGCACCGGTCACGCTCAAGGTGGGTGTCCATGTGCGATTGAGCAAAGCTTGCAGCGGGTCGGTGGTGGTGGGCAAAGCAAAAGTGGTGGAGCCACCGCAGTCGTAATGCGCCCAAGGAAAGCGTTTGTAAACTTCTTCGCCCAAGATGCTGGCCGTGGCTTTGGCCTGTGCCAAACGATCGGCAGGCACTTCGCAGTGAAAACTGGCCGGTAACAAGCGTCCTGACTTGCTGTCTTCTAAGCGGTCGAGCACTTGGCGCATGATGCGGAAGCTGGAAGGTACCAAGCCCGAGGCGTCACCGGAGTGAATGCCTTCGGTGAGAATTTCAACTTTCAAGGTGCCACTGGCCATGCCGCGCAAGCTGGTGGTGAGCCACAGTTGGTCGTAGTTGCCCGCGCCGCTGTCCAGGCAAATGACCAGACCCACATCGCCCAAACGAGGCCGCAAGGCATCGATGTAGGGCAGCAAATCGTAAGAGCCAGATTCTTCGCAGGTTTCAATCAAGCCCACGATGCGGGGGTGCGGCGTATTTTGATTTTTGAGGGCTTGCACAGCAGCAATGCTGGCGTAGGCGGCGTAACCATCGTCTGCACCGCCGCGGCCATACAACTTGCCTTCTTCGTATTTGGGTGTCCAAGGGCCGAGGTCGTTGCGCCAGCCGCTGAACTCGGGTTGTTTGTCCAAGTGGCCGTACATCAGCACGGTTTGACCAGAGCCTTCAGACTGCGCGCGCGTGGCGGGGATGTCGAAATACAAGACCGGCGTGCGACCGGGCAAGCGAATGATTTCCAAGCTGAGCCCGGCCACCTTTTGCGCTTCAATCCATGCCGCTGTTTGGCGCAGCACGGTGTCAAGGTAACCGTTGGTTTCCCAGCTGCTGTCAAACGCAGGTGATTTGGCAGGAATCTCAATGTACTGCGTGAGTTCTTTCAGAATCTTTGAATCCCAAGCTTGCGTCACATCACGCAAAGCGGTTTCGGCATTCAGCAAGCCAGCAGGCATTTCTTTGTGAAGGGGTGCGTTCATGAAGGACTCCAAAAATTCAGACAGATTTCAACCACGACAAACCGCGTGAAGTGCCACCGCTGCGGGTGTCCGCAGGCACATACTCGCAGCCAATCCAACCTTGCCAGCCACATTCTGCCGACAGACGGTCGATCAGGTCAAACAAGTACGGCCAATTTAACTCACCGGTGCCGGGTTCGTGGCGCAAAGGCACATCGGCGATTTGAAAGTGACCCACCTTGCCCGTCGGCAAGTAGCGCTCAATTTTGGTGGTGACATCGCCCTCCACAATTTGGCAGTGGAACAAATCCATCTGCACTTTCAAATTGGGCGCGTCTACTTGGGCCAAGATCTCGTGCGCATGGTCTTGCCGGTTGACAAAAAATCCAGGAATGCCGCGTGGGTTGATGGGTTCAAGCAGCACGTCACGTCCAGCCCGCTGTGCTTGTTGGCAAGCCCATTTCAAATTGGCCACCAAGGTGCTTTGTGCTTGTTCGCGCGACACACCAGCGGGCAAGACGCCGGCCATGGAGTGAATGCGGGGGCAGTTCAAAATATCGGCATAGCGCAAGGCGCGTTGCACACCGGCTTGGTACTCCGCTTCGCGGCCGGGGCTGCAGGCGGTGCCCCGATCGCCACGGTCCCACGCACTCAGCGTGCTGGCGTCATCGGTGCCGCCCGGTGGCATGTTGAACAAGACTTGTTGCAGGCCGTTGTTTTTGAGGCGAGCTGCCAGTTCTTCGGCGGCATAGGCATACGGGAACAAATACTCAACCGCTTTGAAGCCATCCTTGGCCGCTGCTTCGAAACGGTCCAGAAAATCCATGTCAGGGTACATCATGGACAGGTTGGCGGCAAATTGGCGCATGGTGTGCTTTCAAGAAAATCGCAAGTGCAAAGTGCGCAGTGTTTGTTCTGTTGGCGTTCAGTGCAAGATCACCAAGCAGCGCCAAAATTCTGACGCAATTCTTCGATCTGCGCATCCGATAAATTCTCGGGCAGATGAGGTGCCAGGTTTTGAACGAGCTTGGCCGTTTCTTCCAACTCTTCCAGCGTGGCCATGGCTTGTGTCAAATCTTGGTGCCACACATTGGGCCCCAAGCGCGACAACATGACCGCGCGAATGGGGGTGTCAAGTTGGGCATAGTGAAGAATGGCATCGGCCACAGCATCTGCCGCGAGCACATCGCCCGGACGGAAATACGGAATCAAGGGCACGTGACCCACCTTCATCACGAAGTAGGGCGTGACAGGCGGCAACAACTCAGGTCCTTTGGCGCGCAAGCTCACACCGACACAGTGTGTGCTGTGCGTGTGAATGACGCAGCCCGCTGGCCAGCTGCCGGGTGCATGGTCGGAGGCTTCATAAATTTTGCGGTGCAAGGCAATGGTTTTGCTGGCGCGTTTGCCGCTCAGCTGATGACCTTCGTGATCAAGCAAAGCCAAGTCTGCAGGGTCTAAAAACCCCAGGCAGGCATCGGTGGGCGTGATTAAAAAACCATGGTCCAAACGCACGCTGATGTTGCCTGCCGTGGCGTGCACATAGCCACGTTGAAACAGGCTTTCCCCCACGCGGCATATTTCTTCGCGGGCTTTGACTTCGCTCATGTTCGCCACCGTGCTCATGATTGAGTCTCCGCCAACACCTTCAAGGCTTTGGTGAAAAAGTCGGGCGTGCCAAAGTTGCCTGACTTCAAGGTGAGATGACCTGCGGTGTGTTGCGGCGCAAAGCACCACGGCACCCCTGGATCAATTTGCGGACCAATTTGCATTTGCGTGATGTTCAAAGCTTGCACACAGGCGCCAGATGTTTCGCCGCCGGCAATTACCCACTGCTTCACGCCCAAGGCTTGAAGGCCCAAACAAACTTGTGCCAAGGCCGACTCCATCCATTCGCCGGCTTGCTCGCGACCGAACTTGGCTTGCACTTTTTGCAGCGTGTCTGCATCGGTGGTGGCGTAAATCAAAACGGGACCTTTCGCCAACAAGGGTTCAGCCCATGTCAGTGCGGCAGCCACATCGGCTTTGATCTGCGCGGGCACATCTTGCGTTGTCCAATTCAATGGCTTGAATTGCCAGCTGGGTTGACCTGTTGAAATGAAGTGCGCTACTTGGCCTTGCGTGGCCAACGAGCAGCTGCCCGACACAATGGCTTGGTGGCCACTGGGTGCAGGTAACGCGGCGGC
This sequence comes from uncultured Limnohabitans sp., assembly GCA_937928195.1. Lineage (GTDB taxonomy): Bacteria > Pseudomonadota > Gammaproteobacteria > Burkholderiales > Burkholderiaceae_C > Limnohabitans_A. The sequence goes on along the minus strand of CALEYZ010000156.1, from coordinate 20,566 downwards.
TTGGGCAGAAGATTTCAAGCCCCAGTTGGCAGGCAAACCAATGGCCACGCCAGAGCCTGCAGTCACCAAGGGCATGCCTTTGAGTGCAGGGCCCAAGGTTTTCAAATCCTCGTTGCTGGTGGCGTCCACAATGGCCACGCCCACACCGTCTGCTTCCAGCTGTTTGATTTTGTCAGCAATGGCCTGCGTGCCTTTGGCCATGGTGGTGTGATCGATCAAACCTACTTTGCGCTTGGTTTGCGCTTGCATGACGCGCACCAAGTTGGCATCGGTCATGGGGGTGAGCGGGTGGTTCTGCATGCCGCTTTCATTCAACAGCACCGCGCCAGCAAACAAATAGCCCTTGAACACCGTGCGGCCGTTGTCGGGGAAAGCGGGTGTGGCAATGGTGAACTTGCAGTTGAGCGCATCCATCAAAGCTTCGGTGACGGGGCCAATGTTGCCTTCAGGCGTGCTGTCAAACGTGGAGCAGTATTTGAAATAAATTTGTTCAGCGCCCTGTGCTTGCAACCATGTCAGCGCCGCCAAAGATTGCGCAACGGCTTCTTGGGCAGGAATGGTGCGCGACTTCAAAGCAACCACCACGGCATCAACGTTCGACGACAGCGGCGCTAAGGGCACACCAAAGGTTTGCATCACGCGCATGCCAGCACGAACCAAGTTGTTGGCCAGGTCCGTGGCGCCTGTGAAGTCGTCCGCAATGCAACCTAATTTCATGGTGAGTGGCCTTTAGAGTCTGTCGGCTGAGAGGTAACGGATTTATTTTGCTTTGGGCAATTCAATGCCTGGGAAAATTTTGATCACAGCGCTGTCATCTTCTTTTGCAAAACCGGCGGTGCTGGCTTGCATGAACATTTGATGCGCCGTGCTTGAAAGCGGCAGTGGAAATTTGCTGGCACGCGCCATGTCCAACACCAAGCCCAAATCTTTCACAAAAATATCCACCGCGGACAGCGGTGTGTAATCGGCGGCCAACACATGGGCCATGCGGTTTTCAAACATCCAGCTGTTGCCTGCGCTGTGCGTGATCACTTCATAGAGTGCCTCTGGGTCAACGCCCTCACGCAGGCCCAGCGCCATGGCTTCTGCCGCCGCAGCAATGTGCACACCGGCCAAAAGTTGGTTGATGATTTTGACTTTGCTGCCAGCACCCGCGCTGTCGCCCAGTTTGTAAACTTTGGCGGCCATTGCGTTCAAGAAAGGTTCTGCTTTGGCGTAGGCCTCTGGCGTGCCGGCTGTCATCATGGTCATTTGGCCAGATGCCGCTTTGGCCGCACCGCCCGAGATGGGTGCATCGATGTAGAGCAAGCCTTTGGCGTTGAGTGTTTTTTCCAAGCCCACAGAAAATGCCGGATCGACGGTGGAGCACATGACAAACACACTGCCAGGCTTGAGGTGGTTGATGCAGCCTGATTGCGCAGTACCGTCGCCCATCAACACCGATTCAGTTTGTGCCGCGTTGACCACCACCGACACCAACACGTCAGACGCTTTGGCGATGTCTGCCAAACTGGCACAGGCTACGCCGCCTTCGGCTGCAAATTTTTGTGCCACCTCGGCACGCACATCAAACACGTTCACCACATGACCCGCACGGCGCAGTGACTGCGCCATGCCCATGCCCATGGCACCTAAGCCAATCACACCGACGCTGAAGGGCTTGCTCATGCTGCTTCTCCTGCAACGGTCAGCATGATCTTGCCAATGTGCTGTGAGGACTCCATCAGTGCATGCGCTTGTGCCGCCTCATTCATGTCAAACACTTTGTAAATGACCGGGGCGACTGTGCCTGCTGCGAGCAAGGGCCAAACTTGTTCTTGCAGTTCTTTGGCGATTTGCGCTTTGTCTGCAGCACTTCGAGGTCGCAAGGTGGAGCCCGTGAAGGTGAGGCGCTTGGCCATGAGGGAGACCCAATCGACTTCTACTTTGGAAGGTTGCAAGAAGGCAATTTGCAACAGACGGCCTTCAATGGCCAGCGCTTTTAAATTGCGTTGCATGTAACTGCCGCCCACCATGTCCAAAATGGCATTCACGCCCTTTTGATCGGTGAGCTTCAAGACCTCTTCAACATAGTCTTGTGTTTTGTAATCAATGGCCACATCAGCGCCTACCTTCTTGCAAGCGGCTACTTTGTCTTCATTGCCGACCGTGCAAAAAACTTTGGCGCCAAAAGCGTGTGCCAGTTGAATGGCGGTGAGGCCAATGCCAGAAGAGCCGCCGTGAATCAAAATGCTTTCGCCCGCTTTTAACTTGCCGCGTTGAAAGACATTGGTCCACACCGTGAAGTAGTTTTCTGGCAAGGCCGCTGCTTGCAGCATGGAATAGCCTTTGGGAATGGGCAGCGCCTGGCCTTCTGGCACCGTCACATATTCGGCGTACGCGCCACCATTGGTCAGAGCACAAACTTTGTCGCCCAGTTTCCAGCGCGTGGCACCTTCACCCAAAGCAACCACTTCACCAGATACTTCCAAGCCGACGATGGGCGATGCACCGGGTGGTGGCGGGTATTTGCCACTGCGTTGCAAACAATCGGGTCGGTTGACACCGGCAAATGCCACTTTGACCAAGACCTCGCCAGGTTGCGGCGTGGGGATGGAGCAGGTGCTGGGGCTTAAAACTTCTGGCCCCCCGCCAGTGCCATGGTCAACAAATTTCATGGTGGATGGAAGCGTCATGGAAGTCCTTTGAGTGGCTGATGAAACAGCGTTAACGTTGCAACTTGAAAACGGCCGTACCTGCCATCAGGTTCGGCCAGGTTCTAACCTCTTGGCCTTCTTGCAAGCCAAAGCTGTCAATGATTTTCAGATGATTTTGAGTGGCCAGTTGCGCAAAATCTGCGTAAGTACCCACTCGAATATTGGGTGTGTCGTACCACTGATAAGGCAAGCGCTTGGTGACAGGCATGCTGCCCGTCAAGATGCTCAAACGATTGGGCCAGTGCGCAAAATTGGGAAAGGCCAAAATGCCGGTGCGGCCCACCCGCACGGTTTCGCGCAGCATGACTTCGGCATTGCGCAAGTGTTGAAGAGTGTCAATTTGCAAGACCACGTCAAACGACTGGTCGGCAAACATGGTGAGGCCCTCGTCCAAATTCAGTTGGAGCACATTCACGCCGCGCTTCACGCAGGCTTGAATGTTGGTGTCATCAATCTCGACGCCGTAGCCGGTGCAGCCGTGATGCGTTTGCAAATAGGCCAAGAGCGCACCATCGCCGCAACCCAAGTCAAGCACGCGCGAACCTTCTGGCACCAAGCGCGCGATCGCTTGCAAATTCACATGTTCACTCATGCCTGGCCTCCCGCGCTCAAGGTCTTGGCGATGTTGTCGAAGTAAGAGCCCACCACATTCATGTAGCGAGCGTCGTTCAGCAAAAAGGCATCATGACCATGCGGTGCATCGATCTCGGCGTAGCTGACATCGCGTTTGTTGTCGAGCAATGCGCGCACCATTTCACGGCTGCGTGCAGGCGAGAAGCGCCAGTCAGTGGTGAAGCTCACCAACAAGAACTTGCAAGTGGCATGTGCCAGTGCGGCAGTCAAATCGCCGCCCAAGGTACGTGCCGGGTCGAAATAATCCAAAGCCCGCGTGATCAAGAGGTAGGTGTTGGCGTCAAAGTACTCGCTGAACTTGTCGCCCTGATAGCGCAAGTAGCTTTCAATTTGAAACTCCACATCTTGCGTGGAGTAACGATATCCCGTTGCGTTGTGCGTCACAGCTTCGCGCAGTTCACGGCCGAACTTTTCATTCATGACGTCGTCACTGAGGTACGTGATGTGGCCAATCATGCGCGCAATGCGCAGGCCTCGTTGCGGCACAACGCCGTGCTTGTAAAAATGACCGCCATGAAAGTCAGGATCCGTCACGATAGCGCGGCGAGCCACTTCATTGAAGGCAATGTTTTCTGCGGTGAGGTTGGGGGCACTGGCCACTACCACGGCGTGTGCCACGCGTGCTGGGTAGCGCAGGGTCCATGACAATGCCTGCATGCCACCCAAACTGCCACCCATCACGGCTGCCAAGGTTTGGACACCCAGCGCATCAAGTAAGCGGGCTTGGGCATCAACCCAGTCTTCCACCGTGACCACTGGAAAATCGGCGCCATAAATTTCACCCGTGTCGGGATGTGCATGCATGGGGCCTGTAGAGCCAAAGCAAGAGCCCAAATTGTTCACGCCAATGACAAAGAAGCGATTGGTGTCAACGGCTTTGCCGGGGCCAATCATGTTGTCCCACCAGCCTTCACTTTTGTCTTGACCTTCGTAAACACCTGCCACGTGGTGTGAGGCGTTCAAGGCATGGCAAATGAGCACGGCGTTGGATTTGTCGGCATTCAAAGTGCCATAGGTTTCGTAAGCCAGGTGATAGGCACGAATTGAGGCGCCACTTTGCAGTGCAAGTGGTACTTCAAAAAACATCGATTGTGGCGAAGCGATCAAAGGCATGAATCCATCAACCCGTAATGAGTCCGAAATGAACCCGAAAAAAAACCGGTTCAGCTGAAAAAGCAAAACCGGTGTAACAGGTTCTCTCTTTAGCTGAATTTACAAACATTCAAGTTTGCGCGCCCGCAAGCTGGAGCAAATCGGCGCAAGCACAGTATAAAGGCTCTCTTGTGAAAAAGTCACTCAAGACGTTGCGGTGACTGCCGGTTTGGTCTCTGCAGGCGTCGCTGGAATTTCAGCACTTGGGCCACCCCACAATGCCAATGCGCCCAAGATTGCAAAGATCACGGCGGAGATTCGATGCACCAGCGTCAGGGAGATTCTGCGAGTGATGGCGTCGCCCAGCCAGACCACAGGTGCGTTGGCCAGCATCATGCCCAGTGTGGTGCCAGCCACAACCCAGAACCAATTGTGAAATTGTGCGGCCAACATCACCGTGGCAATTTGTGTTTTGTCGCCCATTTCAGCCAAGAAAAAGGCCACCACAGTGGTGGCAAAAATACCCCAGCGTGGGTTGGTTTGTTCATCTTCATCGTCCAGCTTGTCGGGTACCAAGATCCAGATTGCCATGGCAATGAAGGATCCGCCCAAAACCCATCGCAATGCCTCGGGGCCGAGTTGGGTGGTGACCCAGCTGCCGACAGCACCCGCCAAACCGTGATTGGCCAGCGTGGCAACCAAGATGCCCCAGACAATCGGCCAGGGTTTGCGAAACCTTGCGGCCAGAACCAAGGACAACAATTGTGTTTTGTCGCCCATTTCGGCCAGAGCAACGATGCCAGTAGAGACTAGAAATGCTTCCATGGTGCAGATCATATCTGCCCATAACCTCAAGCTTGGGCGTGATTTTTGCTTATTTTTGGTGCGCACTGACCATTTCAGGACTTTGTGCACCAATTCAATTCAAAAACAAGCAAAGATAGACATGGAAGCACTAAAACAGGGCGCGGATGCGCTCTTTATTTTGTTGGGCGGCATCATGGTGCTGGCCATGCACGCGGGGTTCGCCTTTTTAGAGTTAGGCACTGTTCGCAAAAAAAACCAGGTGAATGCCTTGGTCAAGATCTTGGTGGACTTTTCAGTGTCGACCGTGGTGTATTTTGTCGTGGGCTACACCGTGGCTTACGGTACCGGCTTCTTTGTTGGCGCCGAGACCTTGGCTGCTAAGAATGGGTATGACTTGGTGAAGTTCTTCTTCTTGTTGACCTTTGCCGCGGCCATTCCAGCCATCGTGTCTGGCGGTATTGCCGAGCGGGCCAAGTTTTGGCCACAGCTGATCGCCACAGCTTGCATTGTGGGCTTTGTCTATCCCTTTTTTGAGGGCATCGCCTGGAACCAGCACTTTGGTGTTCAAGCGTGGATCAAAGCCACCACCGGTGAAGAGTTTCACGATTTTGCGGGCTCCGTGGTGGTTCATGCCATGGGCGGTTGGATCGCATTGCCTGCGGTCGTGTTGTTAGGCGCACGCTACAACCGTTATCGCAAAGATGGTGCGGTGTCTGCGCACCCACCTTCCAACATCCCGTTTCTGGCTTTAGGTGCCTGGATTTTGATTGTGGGTTGGTTCGGTTTCAACGTCATGAGTGCGCAAACGCTGGACAAGATTTCGGGGTTGGTGGCGGTTAACTCGCTGATGGCCATGGTGGGGGGGACGTTGACGGCATTGTTGATGGGCAAGAATGACCCAGGCTTTGTTCACAACGGACCTTTGGCCGGTTTGGTGGCGGTGTGTGCTGGTTCTGATTTGATGCATCCTTTTGGCGCATTGGCCGTGGGCGCCGTTGCTGGCGCTCTGTTTGTACTGATGTTCACCTTGACGCAAAACAAATGGAAGATCGATGACGTGCTGGGTGTTTGGCCTTTGCACGGCGTGTGTGGTGCATGGGGTGGCATTGCAGCTGGCATCTTCGGTTTGCAGTCCTTTGGCGGCTTGGGCGGCGTGTCGTTTACAGCGCAAATCATTGGCACCGTCATGGGGGTGGCTTGGGCTTTGTTGGGTGGCACAGTGGTCTATGGTGTTTTGAAATTAACACTGGGACTGAAGATGAGCCAAGAAGAAGAATACGAAGGCGCAGATCTGACAGTTCACAAAATCAGCGCAACGCCAGATCGGGAAGTCAGTTGGTAATAAGACAAAAACACGTCGAATCCCAAGTATTTAAAGGCCTTTCCTAGAATTAACTTGCCAAACGCTTTGTTTTATGGCCCATAATGGCTTAACACACGTTCCAAGAGCGTGTGTTTAGTTCGCGGTGTACAGGTGTCAGTTTCGCTTCCTTCCAGAGTTTTTTAGGTTTGTTGATGCGTTTTTGGGGCTCCATCGCTTTTGTTTCTGTGTTTAGAGGAGTCCCTTTCAATGGGCAAAAAACTATACGTCGGCAACCTGCCGTACTCGGTTCGTGACGGTGATTTAGAGCAGGCTTTCGGCCAGTTCGGTTCCGTGACCAGCGCTAAAGTCATGATGGAACGCGACACAGGTCGCTCCAAAGGCTTCGGCTTTGTGGAAATGGGCACTGATGAAGAAGCTCAATCTGCGATCAACGGCATGAACGGTCAGCCTTTGGGCGGCCGCAGTGTTGTTGTGAACGAAGCACGTCCCATGGAAGAGCGTCCTCCCCGTTCCGGTGGCGGTGGCTTTGGTGGTGGCGGTCGTCGTGAAGGCGGCGGCGGTTACGGTGGCGGCGGTGGCGGCTACGGCGGTGGTGGTGGCGGTCGTCGCGAAGGCGGCGGCGAGTCCGGTTTCCGCAGCCCTTACGGCTCTGGCCCACGTGGCGGCGGTAACGGTGGTGGCGGTCGTCGCGAAGGCGGCGGTGGCTACGGCGGCGGTTATTAATCGCTGTTTCCTACCGCACTCACACTTTCGGGTGTGAGTCAAAAAAAAAGCCCTGCATGCAGGGCTTTTTTCATGGGTTCCGTGAATGAGGACTTCAATGAATGGCACGGTGTTTTCGCGGTTGGTTCTTGAAGGCGCGGTCAAACAGGGCATCTGGCAAGATTCGCAGGATGCGCGTTACCCAAGCCATGGGTGTGGGAATCACTTTGAAACGGGTACCTTTTTCAATGGCTTGAAACGCTTGGTCTGCAAAAGCCTCTGCAGACATTAAGAAGGGCATGGGAAATTTGTTCTTTTGAGTGAGCGGCGTTTTGATGTAGCCCGGCGCCAAAGTTACAACCTTGAAACCCTCGGGGTTCAATTCACCGCGCAAACTTTCACAATAACTGATGGCCGCCGCCTTGCTGGCGCAATAGGCCGCATGACCTGGCATGCCGCGAATGCCTGCCACACTGGCAATGCCGACCAAGGTCCCTACAGTGCCATGGCGCAGGCTAGCAACATCGCGCGTTTTCATGGCTTCAATGAATGGATGGAATGTGGCGGCCATGCCCATCACATTGGTTGTCATGACTTGCTGCAGTACTTCCAAATCTTCCCGCACGCGCGTGTCCATGCCAACGCTGATGCCTGCGTTGGCAATCACCACATGGGGCGTTCCTTGTTCAGCCAAGCAAGCTTGCGCTGCTGCAATGATGCTGTTTGCATCGCTGACATCGGCGCTGTAGCACTGGGCATCTTGAGGGCCAATGCCTTGTGCCGTCAACCAAGTGTGCATCTCCGCTGTTCTTCGGGCGGCCAATGCCAACCGCCAACCTGCTTGGTGATAGCGCAGGGCCAAAGCTTGACCAATGCCACTGGAGGCGCCGGTGATGAAAACCAAGGGACGCATGCGAGTCTTTCGGGTTGGCGTTACTTTGGGTGGCGCACGGTTATCGCGGTGTTGCGTGCACCACACCACGCACTTTGCCGGTCAATTCGTATTCGCCAGTTTTGCTGTTCATTTGCATGTGTTCGGCGGTGAATACATCTTGGCCTCGTCGAATTTCGATCGGCACATTGCTGACCAAGCGTTCTTCTTTCACAAAGGCCGTGATCTCTTGACTGCGCATTTCTGTCGCATCGCGAGGTTTCGCGCCGTCCATGCTGGCGGCTTGCGTCAATTGAACATTACCGATGAAGGTGACTTGTGAGCCATCGCCTTTTGCAAGGGCCCGATTGGCACTGGCATTGACGCGCTTGCCATCTTGATTATGGCCACGCATGAGCACTTGGCTGATGTCGAGAATGTCGGTGTCTGGAAAGTGTTGCGCCCGATCTCCACTGAGTTCGCGTGTGAGGCGTCCGCTGCTGTCGAAAGACTTGACGGAGAAACGTTCAAGGAAATAGTCGGGTTCGTGCCGGACTTGTTTTGTTTTGGGTTCAGCAAAAAAACTGGGCAAACTGCGCACCAGCCACCAACTGCCCAATGCAAAGAGTGCCATCAGTACGGCTGGCAGGTAAAGTGCCAAGCGATCCAACAAACGCCTGATTGCTGCCATCATGCAGCCGAAGAAGAGCCAACGCGTGCCAACAGTTGGCCGTAGTGACCGCTGGCAACCACCAACAAATCACACAATTCGCGTGCTGCACCGTCACCGCCTTTGCGTGCTGTGACGTAGTGCGCGAGTGCCAGTGCTTGGGCATGTGCATTTTGCGGCGCGCACGCGAATGCGGCACGCTGCATGACGGGAAGGTCTGGCCAATCGTCGCCCATGGCCGCCGCTTGGTGCCATTGCAATCCTAAACTTTTCAAATAGTCTTCGGCCGCAGGCAACTTGTCTTCGGTACCAAAGCGTGCGTGTTCAATGCCCAAAGCTTTGAGGCGAGCTCGCAAGGGGGCAGAGTCTCGGCCCGTGATGATGACGGGCGTAATGCCGGCATGTTTGAGCAACTTCAAGCCGTGGCCATCCAAGGTGCTGAAGCGTTTGAGCGTTTCACCCTGTTCAGAAAAATACAAGCCACCATCGGTGAGAACACCGTCAACGTCAAAGAACACCACTTTCACGCCTTGCGCTTGGAGCAGTAACTCTGGTGCGAAATTCAAAGCGGGAACGATGGCTTGCATGAGAGGTAGAAAACCTGAAAGTGATTAAATGACTTTGGCGCGCATCAAGTCGTTGCTGTTCAATGCGCCGCACAAAGTGCCTTCGGCGTTGATCACCAACACACTGGTGATCTTGTACTGCTCCATGAGCTCTGCGGCTTCGACGGCCAATGCGTCTTGACTGACCGTGCGCGGGTTGGCATGCATCACATCTTTGGCAAGCAGCGCGCGCAGGTCAACACCTTTTTCAATCAGGCGGCGCAAATCACCATCGGTGAAAATGCCAAGGATGCTGTGTTGGTCATCGACGATGGCCGATGCCCCCAAGCCCTTGTGACTCATTTCGCGCATGAGCTCAGAGAAGCTGGCAGTTGCCGCAACTTGCGGCACTTGATCGCCTTTGCGCATCACATCACTGACATGGGTGAGCAAACGACGGCCCAATGAGCCGCCGGGGTGCGAGCGCGCAAAATCTTCAGCCTTGAAACCGCGCGCATCCAGCAAGGCAACGGCCAAGGCATCACCCAAGGCAAGTTGGGCTGTGGTGCTGGCGGTGGGTGCCAAGTTCAATGGACAGGCTTCTTTTTCAACGCTGCTGTCGAGCACCACGTCGGCGTGTTGGGCCAATGCAGAACTCATGCCGCCGGTCATTGCAATGAGGGGGACGCCCTGGCGCTTCAGTACGGGCAAGATGGACACCAGCTCATCGCTCTCGCCACTGTTGGAGATGGCCAAGACCACGTCGACGGCTTTGATCATGCCCAGGTCGCCATGACTGGCTTCACCCGGATGGACAAACATGGCGGGGGTGCCCGTGGAGGCCAAGGTGGCTGCAATTTTGGAGCCGATGTGACCGCTTTTGCCCATGCCAGTCACGACCACGCGACCTTTGACGTTGAGCATCATTTGAACCGCTTGGGTGAAGCGAGTGTCCAAACGCGATTTGAGGCCTAGCAGGGCTGCCGCTTCAATGTCCAAAGTCTCGCGAGCGAGTTGGAGGGCTTGTTCGGGGTTGAATGACATGGCGCCTATTTTAGCGAGGGATGACTGAAAGCGTGACTATGATGGCGATCTAACCCAGAATGCCTCACCGGAGTGACAGAAATGAGCGACGTTGCCTTGTCCGTGAACGATTATTTGAGAAACAACATCCGGACCGTGCCCGATTGGCCAGTGGCCGGCGTTCAATTTCGCGACATCACGCCTTTGTTGCAAAACCCCCGGGTCTTTCGCGTCTTGATTGATGCGTTTGTACACCGTTACATGGCCCCAGAGATGCGGCCTGATGTGGTGGCAGGCCTCGATGCGCGTGGCTTTATTTTGGGGGCCGTGGTGGCTTACGAGTTGAATGTGGGCTTTGTGCCCATTCGCAAAAAGGGCAAGCTGCCTTTCACCACAGTGGAAGAAACCTACGAGCTGGAATATGGCACGGCCACGGTGGAGTTGCACACCGATGCCGTGAAGCCCGGTCAGAAGGTCTTGTTGATCGATGACCTGATTGCCACAGGCGGCACCATGATGGCGGGCATGAAGCTGCTAGAGAAGCTGGGTGCGCAGGTGATTGAGGGTGCCGCCATTGTCGACTTGCCCGAACTGGGCGGCTCTGCAAAATTAAAAGAAGCGGGCTTGCCGCTGTTCACTTTGGTGAACTTTGACGGACATTGAACTGTGCACCGGTTTCACGCATTGAATTGCAGTGCGGCCAAGCCGGCATAGACACCGCCCATTTCAACCAGTTCGGCATGCTTGCCTTGCTCTACCAAACGGCCATGCTCTAAAACCAAAATTTGATCTGCTTGTTGCACAGTGGCCAATCGGTGTGCAATGACCAACGTGGTTCGCCCACGCATGGCTGACTCCAATGCGGCTTGCACCATGCGCTCGCTGTGCGCGTCCAATGCACTGGTGGCTTCGTCGAGCAACAACAAAGGTGGGTTTTTGAGCATGGCACGTGCAATGGCTATGCGTTGCCGTTGGCCGCCAGACAAGCGCACACCTCGCTCGCCTAAAAAGGTGTTGTAGCCTTCGGGCAAATCCACAATGAATTCATCGGCAAATGCGGCGCGGGCAGCGGCGCGCACTTCATCGTCGGTGGCCTCGGGTTTGCCGTAGCGAATGTTGTCCATGGCGCTGCTGGAAAACAGCACAGGTTCTTGCGGCACGATGCCAATGCGTTGTCTTAAATCGTGCAAGCTGAGGTCTTGGATGGGCACACCGTCCAACACAATTTGACCTCGCTGTGGATCGTAGTAACGCAGCAGCAAACCAAACAAGGTGGTTTTGCCCGCACCGCTGGGGCCCACCAAAGCCACTGTTTGACCTGCATGAACCTGGACAGAAAAATTTTCCAAAGCCGCTTGCAACGGCCGTGAGGGGTAATGAAATTGAATGCCCTCAAACGCAAGGCGGCTGCCCGTTGCGGGTGGCACAGATGTCACAGGGTGCGCAGGCGATTGCACCGGTGATGTGCTGCCCAACAACTCCATGAGCCGTTCAGTGGCCCCTGCGGCGCGCAACAAATCGCCATAGGTTTCACCCAAGACAGCCACAGCACCGGCAAAGATGATGACGTACAAAACAGCCTGCCCCAATTGACCGGCAGAAAGCTCGCCCGCAATCACAGCTTGTGTGCCTTGGTACAGGCCCCACAACAAGAACGCCGCGTTGGCAATGATGATGAAGGCCACCAACACAGAGCGTGCGCGTGTGCGGCGAATGGCCGTTTGAAAACCTTGTTCGGTGGCGCCCGCAAAGCGAGCGGCTTCACGCGACTCGGCGGTGTAGCTTTGCACCACCGGCATGGCATTGAGAATTTCGGTGGCAATGCTGCTGGCATCGGCCACACGGTCTTGGCTAGCGCGTGACAAACGGCGCACGCGGCGGCCATAAAGCGTAGCAGGCCAGACCACCAGAACCACCGTGACCACCAGTTGCAGCATCACCGTGGGATGTGACCACACCAGCATGGCCAAGGCACCCACACCCATGACCGCATTGCGCAGGCCCATCGACAAAGAACTGCCCACCACCGTTTGAACCAAGGTGGTGTCAGCCACCAATCGGCTGATCACTTCGCCCGTGGGAGTGGTTTCAAAGAAGGCTGGACTTTGCTGCAAGACGTGGCTGTAAACCGCGTTGCGCAGGTCGGTTGTCACGCGCTCGCCCAACCAGCTGACGGTGTAAAAGCGTGCTGCAGAAAACAAGCCCAAGGCCACCGCCACACCAAACAGCATGAGGAAGTTGCCGCGCAGTGCCATGGCCTGTGCGCCTGGATCGGGGTGCTGTAGACCGTTGTCAATCAACTGACGCAGCGCAATGGGAAACACCAATGTGGAGGCTGCGGCCAAGACCAAAAATACAAAGGCCAAACCAATTTGCAAACGGTAGGGGCGCAGGAATGGCAACAGGCCACTCAAAGATTTGGGGCTTTGAGGTGCGGGTCGATCAATGACAGCGGACTTGGCCATGGTTCATTTACCAATACAAAAGCTAGAAAAAATAACGCCGAGCAAATCGTCGGCGCTGAACTCGCCAGTGATCTCGTTCAAGGCCGATTGAGACAAGCGCAGCTCTTCTGCCAACAAGTCGAGTGATTGCGCTTGCGCACGCAAATGCGCATCGGCAACGTCAAGATGCGACTGCACACGTTTGAGTGCTTGCACATGTCGTTCGCGGGCAAGGTACAAACCTTCGTTGGCGGGTTGCCAACCGGCCGCGGTCAGCAACTGTGTGCGCAACAGATCGATGCCCTGTCCTGTTTTGGCTGACAAGTGGATGTCGTGTTGCGCATTGGCTGTGTTGGTCTGAGGCGATGTCTGTTGCGCCAAATCACACTTGTTCCAAACGTGAATCAAGGGCACGCCCTGAGGCAGTTGTGCTGACAAGGTGCTTTGAATTTGCGCGTCGGCTTGCCTGTAGTCTGGCAGGTGCTGGCGTGTCAGATCGTGCAAAAACAAGACGGCATCGGCTGCTGCAATTTGAACCCATGCACGTTCAATGCCGATTTGCTCCACCTCATCAATGCCTTCGCCTTCGCGCAAACCCGCGGTGTCAATGACGTGCACGGGCACGCCTTCAATCTGAATGGTTTGTTGCACCACATCGCGCGTGGTGCCCGCAATGGGTGTAACGATGGCCAATTCGGCGCCGGCCAAGGCATTGAGCAGCGAGCTCTTGCCCGCATTGGGCTGGCCCGCAATGACCACCTTGATGCCCTCGCGCAAAAGTGCGCCTTGCTGTGTGCGTTCTAGCACTTTGGTCAACTGTGATTGCAAGCGATCAAGTTGCCCTTGGGCATCGGCTTTTTGTAAAAAATCAATTTCTTCTTCTGGAAAATCCAACGTGGCTTCCACCAGCATGCGCAAGTGCACCAGCTTGTCGCGCAGGACATGAATTTCTTTGGAAAAGTCGCCCGCCAATGAACGGCTGGCACTCCGCGCTGCCGCGCCTGTGGACGCGTCGATCAAATCGGCAATGGCTTCAGCTTGTGCCAAATCAATCTTGTCATTCAAAAATGCGCGTTGCGTGAATTCGCCGGGTTGCGCCAATCGCAAACCTTGCAGAAATGGCAGGCCTGTCTCGTCGTTGGTTTGGTTGGCCGCTTCCATACAACGCGCCAGCAACAGCTGCAAGACCACGGGACCGCCGTGCGCTTGCAATTCGAGCACGTCCTCGCCGGTGTAGGAGTGAGGTCCTGGGAAGAAAATCGCCAAACCTTGGTCAATGGGGTCGCCCTTGGCATCCTTGAACGGCAGGTAATGCGCCTGCCGTGCTTGCAAGGATTTGCCGCACAAGGCATCGGCCCATGCTTTGAGCTTGGGCCCTGAAATGCGCACGATCCCCACGGCACCGCGGCCGGGTGCTGTGGCAATGGCGATGATGGGGTCTTGGTGGCGAGACAACATGGTGTGCTTGCGAAGAGGAATGTGTGAGTTTCAAAGCAACAGGGCCGCATGAGCGGCCCTGTTGGAGAGGGTTCAACTCAGCGCGAACTGAGTTGAAGGTCATTGGCTCAATTGAATTTTGGCAGATTGAACTGTGGCGGTACACCCATGCGTGTGTTGATGACCCACTGCTGCGCAATCGACAAGATGTTGTTGGTAATCCAATACAGCACCAGGCCCGAGGGGAAGAAGAAGAACATCACGCTGAAAATGAGAGGCATGAACCACATCATCTTGGCTTGCATGGGGTCTGGCGGCGCGGGGTTGAGTGCCGTTTGCAGCAAGGTGGACAAGGTCATGACCACGGGCAGGATGAAGTAAGGATCGGGTGCAGACAAATCGTGAATCCAGCCAATCCAAGGTGCATTGCGCATTTCAACGGAAGACAAGAGCACCCAGTACAAGGCAATGAACACCGGAATCTGGATCATGATGGGGAAGCAACCGCCCATGGGGTTGACTTTCTCTTCACGGTAAATGCGCATCATCTCTTGCTGCATTTGCTGTGGGTTGTCTTTGTTGCGCTCACGCATTTCCATGATGCGGGGGTTGATGGCCTTCATTTTGGCCATGCTGGCGTAAGCCTTGGCATTGAGCCAGTAGAACGCCAACTTCAGCAAAACCACCAAGGCCATGATGGACCAGCCCCAGTTGTGCAAAAAGCTGAACAGGCGGTCGAGCAACCAATACAAAGGCTTGGCCAACACGGTGAGCCAGCCATAGTCCTTGACCAGTTCCAAACCGGGTGTGATCACCTCCAGCATTTTTTCTTCTTGGGGGCCGACAAACAAAGTGGCGTCCAATGTTTTGGTTTGACCGGGGGCCACTTCGCTGAAGGGCGTGATCATGCCAACGGCATACAAGTTGTTGTCGACCTTGCGTGCAAAGTTTTCACGTGCTGTGTTGGCCGGCAAAACCCATGCGGACGCAAAGTAGTGTTGCACCATGGCCACGTAGCCTTGCTGCGTTGTTTTCTCGAAATCAGCCTTGTTCTTTTCGATGTCGGTGAATTCGATTTTTTGGTACTTCTTGGCATCGGTGTAAACCGCTGGGCCTGTGAAGGTGGAGTAGAAAGAAGACTCGCCGTCGGGCTTGTTGCCATCACGCACCAGCTGAACATACAACTGAGGTGATGCGGCAACATTGCCAGTGTTGATGACTTGGTGAGCGACTTTCACGGCGTAGCTGCCGCGCGTGAGGGTGTAGGTTTTGACCAATTTGAAACCGCCGACATCGGCAGATTCAAACTTCAAACTCAACTCGTTCTGGCCTTCTTTCAAGGTGCGCTCGCCAGTGAATTTCATGGGTGTTTTATGCGATGCAAAAGCGCCGCCGATCAGGCCGGTTTGCGCCACATACACGCGCGCTTTGCTTTCGTCGAGCAACACGAAAGGCTTGGCCTTGTCTTGCAAGTCGCCGTATTTCACAAACTCTGAACGCACCAAAGAGCCGCCTTCGGTGTCAAAGCTGAGCTTCAAGACATCGGTGCTGACTTCAATGCGCTCGCGCGGTGTTGCAATCGCAGGGTTTGCAACGCCAGGCACTTGCGCAGGACCTGCGGGTGCTGCGGCCGTGGGTGCGCTGGCCACGGGCACGCCGGCCGGTGTTGCGGCGTTCGCGGCAGGTGCGGTGGCGCTGGTGGGTTTGGGGAAGAAGGTGGCTTTGTGGCCGTTGTAAATCTGCCATTGGTCCCAAAGCAGAACCATGGAGAAGCCAAAAATGACCCATAGAAAGGTGCGGCGAATATCGTTCATGAAGACTTCTTCGAAGTGGGGTGAGTTAACGGGTGATGCAACAAACGTGAAAGCCACTTGGGAGCCTGTTCGGGCACCGGGTCGTGACCGCCATTGCACCAAGGGTGGCAACGGCCTAAACGTTTGAGGGTGAGGTAGCTGCCAACACTTGCGCCATGTTGCTGGAGTGCATCCAGCGCATACATAGAACAGGTAGGCTCAAACCGACAAGCAGATCCTAACCAAGGGCTGAGAAAAAGGCGATAACCTTTCACAATGCCGATCAATAGCTGTTGGATCATGACTTGTTAGCCGCACGTTCAAACAATTGCGCAAGTTCTTGCCGAACAGCAAGTTTGAGCATGGGTGAGGTGGCGCTGATGAATTGTTG
This sequence comes from uncultured Limnohabitans sp., assembly GCA_937928195.1. Classification (GTDB taxonomy): domain Bacteria; phylum Pseudomonadota; class Gammaproteobacteria; order Burkholderiales; family Burkholderiaceae_C; genus Limnohabitans_A. Next base: position 4,138 of record CALEYZ010000156.1, on the reverse strand, counting down.
GCGGTCAAAGCCTGAGCGCAGACGAACCACGTGCGCTGCACAAGGCAGCCGTGCTTCAAACTGTGCACTGATGGCATAGATTTGACGTTTGATGGCATTGCGCGTGACGGCACGCTTGGCCCATCGCTTGGGCACCATGGCGCCAAGCCAAACATCTGAAGAATGAAAGAGGGGGGCGCTGAGTCCGTCAGATTCGCTAGCAGATTCGGCCAAGGTCTGAGGTTTGCTTTCAGGCAAGTTAAGACGATGCAACGCGAAATGTGGCGTACGAGAAACCGTGCCGCCGGCAAGGGCGGCCTGGAATTGAGGGCGGGTTTTTAAACGCTGCACACCACTGCCGAGTCATGAACTTGCTCAGCAGCCAAGCCATGGGAGGGCTAGGCTCACGCGGCTGCTTTGAATTGGCTGCTGCTTAGCGGTGACTTGCTGCGATTAAGCGGCCAAACGCTTACGGCCTTTGGCGCGACGTGCGTTGATCACAGCACGGCCGCCACGTGTTTTCATGCGGACCAAAAAGCCGTGTGTACGTGCGCGGCGTGTTTTAGAAGGTTGGTAAGTGCGTTTCATTTTGAGTCGTTCCTGATAACAGCCCTCCAAAACCACATGGTTCTTTTTGGAGGAAACCGGCGATTATCGCAAACTTTCTGGGGGCTGGCAAACCCTAGGCCCCAGCAGGCCAGAAAAAATCCGTGTTTCAGTTCAAATATTCTGGTTTATGATCGCCCCACGCCCTTCGTTTTGCATGTGGATAAACTCTTGATAAAGTGATTTTGAACGCCATGAATCTTCAAACTGTCCACACCCAAGGCCATAACGCATGAGCAACGGACAGCACCCTCATGATGCAGACGAAGCAGGCCAAGCATTGTGGCAAGTTTGCTTGGATGAGCTCTCGCAGGAAATGCCGGAGCAGCAATTCAACACTTGGATCAAACCTCTTACCGCACAGGTTTCTGAAGACTTGTCTAAGGTCACTCTGTATGTGGCCAATCGCTTTAAATTAGATTGGATTCGGGCGCAGTACAGCGCCAAATTGGCCGATGTCTTGTCGCGCTTGCACGGTCAGAAAATTCAAATTGAGTTAGCGCTTGCTACCAGAGAAGCCCAGGGAAAAACTGCATTTTCAATGGCAAAGGCTGCTTTAGAGGCACGCCCTGAAGTGGCCGAAGTGCCCGACGAGGCGCCTGCCGATGGTCACCGCCATCGACTGAACACCGCGCTGACATTTGACACCTTGGTCGAAGGCTCTGCCAATCGCATGGCGCGTGCCGCAGCCATGCACGTGGCCACCATGCCAGGCCACCTTTACAACCCACTGTTTATTTATGGTGGCGTGGGTTTGGGCAAGACACACTTGGTTCATGCGGTGGGCAATAAATTGTTGGCCGACAGGCCTGATGCCAAAGTTCTCTACATTCATGCCGAACAATTTGTATCGGATGTGGTTAAAGCTTATCAACGCAAAACTTTTGATGAATTCAAGCACCGTTATCATTCACTTGATTTGCTGTTGATTGACGATGTGCAGTTCTTTGCCAACAAAGATCGCACCCAAGAAGAATTCTTCAATGCCTTTGAAGCGCTTCTGGCCAAAAAATCGCACATCGTGATGACCAGCGACACCTATCCCAAAGGTTTGGCCGACATTCACGAGCGTTTGGTGTCGCGCTTTGACTCGGGTTTAACGGTGGCCATCGAGCCCCCCGAGCTTGAAATGCGGGTGGCCATTCTGATCAACAAAGCCATCAGCGAAGGCAGTGTGATGCCTGAAGAGGTGGCCTTCTTTGTGGCCAAGAACGTGCGCTCCAACGTGCGTGAGCTGGAAGGCGCTTTGCGCAAAATCTTGGCGTATTCACGGTTCAATCAGAAAGAAATTTCCATTCAACTGGCGCGTGAAGCTTTGCGCGACTTGCTGTCGATTCAAAACCGCCAGATCAGCGTGGAGAACATCCAAAAAACGGTGGCCGATTACTACAAGATCAAGGTCGCCGACATGTATTCCAAAAAACGGCCAGCCAGCATTGCACGGCCGCGACAAATTGCCATGTACTTGGCCAAAGAATTGACCCAAAAGAGCTTGCCCGAGATTGGCGAGTTGTTTGGCGGCCGCGACCACACCACGGTGCTCCATGCCGTGCGCAAAATCAGTGCTGAGCGTCAACAATTGACCGAGTTGAACCAGCAATTGCACGTTCTGGAGCAAACCCTCAAAGGCTGACTTTGGCAGTCCGGCTCAGGGCTGTTGGGGCACCATTGATACGCCGGTCCAAAACGCCTTTGGCCAGAGGGTGGCCAAGCCCCCCTAAAGAATGCTGAATTAAGCGGTCAAAAGAGCAATTTGAGGTCAAAAATCAGCGAAAATCTAGGGGCTCCCAAAATCCAAATTGGGACCCCCCGAAAACAGAGGAAGACATGATCGTACTGAAGGCCACCCAAGACAAATTGCTGTCTGTTTTGCAATCCGTTTCCGGCATTGTGGAACGTCGTCACACATTGCCTGTTTTGGCCAATGTGCTGATTCGCAAAACCGGCAAAGCATTGCAGTTGACCACCAGCGATCTGGAAATTCAAATTCGCACCACCGCCGAAATGGACGGTGACGCCGGCGACTTCACGACCACCGTGGGTGCACGCAAACTGATCGACATTTTGCGCACCATGCCTTCTGATCAAACCGTGAGCTTGGAGTCCAGCCAAAGCAAACTGATTTTGAAGGGTGGCAAATCCAAGTTCACGTTGCAGACTTTGCCTGCCGAAGATTTCCCGCTGGTGCAAGAAGCCGCCAGCTTTGGCCCCGTGTTCAGCATTCCGCAAAAAACTTTGAAGCAGTTGCTCAGCCAAGTTTCTTTTGCCATGGCCGTGCACGACATCCGCTATTACCTCAACGGTATTTTGTTTGTGGCCGAAGGCAAGCAGTTGTCTTTGGTGTCCACCGATGGCCACCGTTTGGCATTCGCGTCCGCCACCTTGGACACCGATGTGCCCAACAAACAAGAAGTCATCTTGCCGCGTAAAACCGTGCTCGAAATGCAGCGCTTGCTCAGCGATGCTGAAGGTGCCATCGACATGCAGTTTGCCAACAACCAAGCCAAGTTCAGTTTTGGTGGCATGGAGTTTGTGACCAAACTCGTGGAAGGTAAGTTCCCCGATTACAACCGCGTCATCCCCAAAGGCCATCGCAACAATTTGACGCTGGGTCGTCAAGCCTTGTTGTCGTGCTTGCAGCGCACCGCCATTCTCACCAGCGACAAATTCAAAGGCGTTCGCCTCAATTTGGACCCCGGTACTTTGCGTGTGGCCTCGACCAACGCCGAGCAAGAAGAAGCCGTGGATGAACTCGACATTGACTACGGTGGTGACAGCATTGAAATTGGTTTCAACGTGACCTACATCATCGATGTGCTCACCAACATGGGCCAAGACATGGTGCGCATTGATTTGGCCGACGCCAACAGCTCTGCACTCATCACCATCCCCGACAACGACCAGTTCAAATATGTGGTGATGCCCATGCGCATTTAAGGCCTGAACTGCTTGAGGGTGTTGTTACAAACGCCGCAAGATAAGCCTTTCGAAACCCGCGTTGATTCGCGGGTTTCGGCCATTCGAGAGATTGAGAAAAGTAAAAATGACCGAAGAAAACAAGCCAAGCGCCGAAGAGTTCACCACGATTCAGCCCATCATCGACACCAACCAAGCCGGCGCATCAGAGGGTTATGGTGAAGGTTCGATTCAAATTTTGGAAGGCTTGGAAGCGGTTCGCAAGCGCCCTGGCATGTACATCGGCGATACGTCCGACGGTACCGGTCTGCACCACTTGGTGTTTGAGGTGGTCGACAACTCCATCGACGAAGCTTTGGCGGGGCACTGCGATGACATCGTCGTCACCATTCACGCCGACAACTCCATCAGCGTCACCGACAACGGCCGCGGCATTCCCACCGGCGTGAAGATGGACGACAAGCACGAGCCCAAGCGCAGTGCTGCTGAAATTGCGTTGACCGAATTGCACGCGGGTGGCAAGTTCAACCAAAACAGCTACAAGGTGTCTGGTGGTTTGCACGGTGTGGGTGTGTCTTGCGTGAATGCACTGTCCAAGTCACTGCGTTTGGTTGTTCGTCAGATCGGAAGAGCACAC
>CALEYZ010000155.1 GCA_937928195.1 uncultured Limnohabitans sp. | reverse complement strand
AGAGCTGTCTGACTACGAATACCAAAAGCGCAATGAAACACAGGAAATTTTCATTCCGGTGGCTGAGCGTTTGGGCAATGAAGTGTTCGAATTCACCAACGTCAGCAAGTCCTTCGGCGACCGTTTGCTGATCGACAACCTCAGCTTCAAAGTACCCGCTGGCGCCATCGTCGGCATCATCGGCCCTAACGGTGCCGGTAAATCAACTTTGTTCAAACTGATTGCAGGCAAAGAGCAACCCGACAGCGGTAGCGTCAAGATTGGTCAAACTGTGAAGATGGCCTTCGTCGATCAAAACCGTGATGACCTGGCCAACGAGAAAACCGTTTGGGAAGATGTGTCCGGTGGTTTGGACATCATCACAGTCGGCAAATTCCAAATGCCCAGCCGTGCCTACTGCGGCCGTTTCAACTTCAACGGTGGCGACCAACAAAAGAAAGTCGGCATGTTGTCCGGCGGTGAGCGCGGCCGTTTGCACTTGGCCAAAACACTGATCGAAGGCGGCAACGTGTTGCTGCTGGACGAACCTTCCAATGACTTGGACGTGGAAACATTGCGCGCCTTGGAAGACGCCTTGCTCGAGTTCGCGGGCTCGGTCATGGTGATCAGCCACGACCGTTGGTTCTTGGACCGCATTGCCACGCACATCTTGGCCGCCGAAGGCGACAGCCAATGGGTGTTCTTTGATGGCAACTACCAAGAGTACGAAGCCGACAAGAAGAAACGTTTGGGCGAAGAGGGTGCCAAGCCTAAGCGCGTGCGTTTCAAAGCCTTGAAGTAATTCATTGGCTTAAAACTTTGAACCCAGAAGTTCAACGCGGAGTTGTGTCATGAAACCCATGCGCCTCGAAGACATTCTCTTCAGTCAGGGTTTTGGCACTCGCCGTGTTTGCGCAGGCTTGGTGCAACAGGGCTACGTCAGTGTCCATGGTGAGGTGCAAGAAGACCCGGGTGTTTTCTTTGACCCCGAAAATCTCAAGTTCAAAGTGCAGGGCACCGAGTGGCCTTACTTTGACCGTGCCTACCTCATGCTGCACAAGCCCACAGGCACCGAGTGTTCGCAAAAGCCCTCAACGTGGCCCAGCATCTACACCTTGTTGCCTTCACCGCTCAGGCTGCGCCCCCAAAAGGCAGCTGTGCAGGGCGTGCAGGCCGTGGGTCGCTTAGACCAAGACACCACAGGCTTGTTGCTGCTGACCGATGACGGCAAGTTCATTCACCGCATGAGTTCACCCAAGCACCACATGCCCAAGGTGTACGAAGTGACCACCAAGCACGAGATCACCGATCAGCAAGTGGACAAACTGCTGGCGGGCGTGGTGTTGGACGACAGCCCCAAACCTGTCAAGGCAGCAGCCTGTGAAAAAGTTTCAGAAACCCATTTGAAGCTCACCCTCACTGAAGGCAAGTACCACCAAGTCAAACGCATGTTGGCGGCCGTGGGCAACCGCGTGGAGGGTTTGCACCGCAGTGCCATCGGTCATTTGCAATTGCCCGATGACTTGGCACCAGGTCAGTGGCGTTGGATCTTGCCCAGCGAACTCGAAAAATACTTCAAAGCTTGAAGTACCGCATCGGCTTGGTCCTTGTGGGGGTTGTGCCCACAGTTTTCTAGCTTCAGCAATTGCGCATGCGGCACCCGCGCTGCTATCTCATCAATTTGAACCATGCTGCCATACGGATCGTCTGTCCCTTGAATCGCCAGCAAGGGCGCTTGAATGGTGTGAAGCAGGGGCCGGATGTCAAAGCTTCTGAACGCCTCGCTGAGCCACACATCGTTCCATTGCCAAAAGGCGACATTCACATCTTTGTGAAAGGCGGCCAAGCGGGGTGCAATTTTGTCGAAGTTGTCGCGCGCCTGTGAAATGGCCTGAATGGAGATGTCTTCCACCAGCACATGGGGCGCCATGACCACGCAGCCAGCAACCTCGAATTGACTGGCATGGATGAGTGCAATGGTTCCGCCATCTGAGTGCCCTATCAGCAAAGGCTTGGCAATGTTCAAGGTCTGTAGCAGCGCAGGCAACACCTCAAGCGCTTCGTGGTGCATGTAATCTGCCCTGAGGCGGCCGGAACCCCGCGCGTCGTCAATGCCTTCCGATTGACCATAACCTTTGCGTGAATAAACCCAAGCTTCACAACCCAATCGTTCACAGATTGTTTGAGGCCAGTCTTTCCACAAGGCCACACTGCCCAAACCTTCATGCAAAAAGACGCATACCGGTGGGGAAGTCGACTGAGCTGAAAGCGGGTCCAGCGGAATGTGCTGAACCTCTAATTCAACACCTCTGACAGAGATCAAACTTGGCGGTTTCATTCAATCATTTTGACATCAGAATCAGCTTAAATTGTGAAAGTTAGAGGCAGGATCCCCATGAGAGCTTGAAATAGCCCAGTACACTTGAGGGATGATCATTCGCGCACTGACTCTCACTCTTAGCCTGGCCACTTTAAGCGCCGCGTCTGCCATGTCCGCAACGCCGCAACCCGCGCCTGCCGTACCTGCTGTGCAAGGGCCTGCACCAGTCTTCATCTTGAATTCGCTCGACGGCAATGTCAGTGTGATTGATCCCGTCTCGTGGACAGAAACCAAGCGCATCCCCACAGGCAAAGAACCGCACCATTTGTACATGACGCCTGACGAAAAATCGGTCATTGTGGCCAATGCGCTGTCGGACTCGCTCACCTTCATTGATCCCCGCACGGCGGAAATTCAACGGGTGGTGACCGGCATTTTGGACCCTTATCAGTTGCGTTTTTCACCAGACATGAAGTGGTTTGTCACGGTGGCCAACCGCCTCAATCACATTGACATTTACAAATGGGATGGTCAAACGCCCACCTTGGTCAAGCGAATTTCTTCTTCCAAAACGCCCAGCCATTTGTGGATTGACAGCAAAAGCACCACAGTCTGGGCAACCATGCAAGACAGCGATGAACTGGTGGCTGTGGACTTGGCCACGCAAACGATCAAGTGGCGTGTGAAAACAGGCACCATGCCTGCGGACGTTTTTGGCACCCCAGACGACAAAACTTTGTTGATCGGCTTGACTGGCAGTGATGGTGTGGAGGTGTACGACGTTTCCAACGGCCCAGCTCAAAAAATCAAAAAAATTCAGACAGGCAAGGGTGCCCACGCTTTCCGTGCGGTGGGCGACAAACAGCATGTTCTGGTGAGCAACCGAGTGGCCAACACCATCAGCAAAATTGATTACAAAAACTTCACGGTGGTCGACCATTACCCAGGACCCACAGGTCCCGATTGCATGGACATCACAGCCGATGGCAAAACCATTTTGCTGGCATCACGTTGGGCGCAAAAACTCAGCGTCATCGACATGGGTACACGCAAAGTGATTCGTCAAATCAAAGTGGGCAAGTCGCCTCATGGTGTGTGGACACTGGACCATGCGCCTCGTCAATGACAAACCTTGGAAATTGACCGGCTGGGGCTGCTGGCTGGCCACAGTGCTGACCGCATTGTTCGCAAGTGCCGCTTGGGCTTTACAGAGCAGCCCAAACAATGCACCGTGCCAAAAACCTGTCTATCTGACGTTTGACACGGGCCACATGGGTGTGGCCCCCTTGATTTCTCAAGTCTTGCAAAAACACCAAGTGCCGGTGACCTATTTTGCAGCGCACGAGAAGACGCAAGAAGGTGATGGGGCGTTGGGGTCGCATTGGGCGCCTTGGTGGAAAGCGCAGGCTGTCAACGGACACGAGTTTGCCAGTCATACCTATGATCACGCTTATTGGCGTGCAGACATCGATGCGCAGCATTTCAAAATTCGCCCAAGTGCAGGGGAGCAGGCTGGCAAAGAATTAAGTTGGAGCGCTGCCGATTACTGTGCTAATTTGAAAAAAGCCTCAGATCGTTTAGAGGCCATGACGGGTCGCAAGGCATTGCCTTTGTTTAGAGCGCCAGGGGGGAAAACATCACCAGCTCTAGTGCAGGCTGCCAAAGATTGTGGCTACACGCATGTGGGTTGGTCTCCTGCTGGGTTCTTAGGGGATGAGCTTTCAAGTCAGACGCACAGCAATCAAAAACTATTGAACAGTGCGCTAAAGAACATTCGAAGCGGCGATATTCTGGTGGCCCATTTGGGCATTTGGTCGCGCCAAGAGCCATGGGCACCGGCCGTGTTGGCACCCCTGATCTTGGGCTTGAAAGAAAAGGGTTTTTGTTTTGCCAGCTTGCGTCAGCACCCTCAATATTCGAAACTCTTGGCTGACAGTCCTCAGTAAACAAAATCGCAGGTTTTTTCGTCAACATGCTTTCCAATTTTTATGATTTTTTAACCGAGGCATTTGCCAATTCGCAAACTTGGTTGTTTGAAAATCTGATTCAAGCCATTGCGTTCAATTTGGGCGCAGGGAACTTGCTCGATATCGCGTTCGAAGGCACTGGCTGGTTGTTGGTAGGCTTGATGCAAATCACGGTCATGTTGTGCATCATTGCACCGCTCGAAAAATGGCGCCCCCTAGAGCGTGTGCTCGATGCCTCCGCTGTCAGAGTGGATGTGATCTACACCTTGATTCATCGGCTGGGCATTTTCAAGCTCTTCATGTTTTTTACATTTGAGAATGCGCTTGAAACAGCTTTTGGCATGCTGCGTGTCGAAGGCTTTCCCACCTTGAACATCGATGCCATTTGGCCAGGTGTCAGCGACCAGGCGCTTGTGAGTTTCGTCATCTATCTGATCGTTTTTGATTTTGCGCATTACCTCCTTCATCGCGCGCAACATCAATTCAACTTCTGGTGGGCCTTGCATTCGCTTCACCATTCACAACGCCACATGACGATGTGGACTGACAACCGCAACCATTTACTGGACGATGTCATGACAGCTTTGTTGTTGTCGATTCTGGCCAAATTGATTGGTGTAGGTCCGGGGCAATTCGTTGCCCTGGTAGCGGTCAGTCAATTGAGTGAGAATTTCCAGCACGCCAATTTCAAATGCAGTTTTGGCTGGTTGGGCGATCGCTTATGGATCAGCCCGCGATTTCATCGACTGCACCACAGCATTGGCTTGGGTCACGAATCAGCGGGACGAAAAACACTTGGCGGACACAACTTTGGCGTGCTGTTTCCTTGGTGGGACATGCTGTTCAAGACGGCTGATTTTTCCAATCGCTACGAACCCACAGGCGTTCGAGACCAAGTCGAAGAAGGGCGCGACTATGGCCGTGGTTTTTGGGCACAACAAGTTTTGGGTCTGAAACGACTGTTTGAGCGGAGACCCATCGCATGAAAAACATGGCTGACTCTTTTTGGCGCGCGGTGGTTTATTGTCTGCACCCCAAAGTGATCATGCTGTCACTGATTCCCTTGGTTTTGATGGGCGTCATTGTGATGGGTTTGGGCACCTTGTATTGGGATGCTGCGTTGCAAAGTGTTCGCATCTGGATGGATACCAGCAGCAACCTGGATTGGGCTTGGGTTTGGTTGGCGAGGGTAGGGCTGATGAGCTTGAAATCAGTGGTTGCACCTCTGATCATTATCTTTGCCGTCACACCCTTGGTGGTCGTGATGTCTTTGTTGGCCGTCTCTTTCATGATGACGCCAGCTTTGGTAAGTTTGGTGGCCGATCGCCGTTTTGCCCACTTGGAGCGCAAACACGGTGGCGCCATGTTGCAAGGTGTGGCTTGGACTTTTTTGTCTGTGGTCTTGGCCATCGGTGCCTTGATTTTGACCTTGCCTCTGTGGTGGCTGCCTCCCTTGGCCATGATTTTGCCAGCGCTTATTTGGGGTTGGCTCACCTACCGCGTGATGGCCTACGATGTCTTGTCTGAGCATGCCTCTCGCGCAGAGCGTTTAGAGTTGATGCGTCGCTATCGTTTTCAGTTGTTGGCGATGGGCATTGTGACGGGCATGATGGGCGCAGCGCCGAGTTTGGTATGGGCTTCGGGTGCTTTGTTCGTCGCGGCTTTTGTGGTTTTGATTCCCTTTGCTGTGTGGATTTACACCTTGGTGTTTATTTTCTCTGCCCTCTGGTTTGTTCATTTTTTGCTCAACGCGTTAGACCAATTTCGCAATGAACCGCCCACCGTTTCTCAGACAGGTGCACTGTCTCCTTCAGACATTGTTGATGTCGAATCCAAAGTCTTGAATGCCTGAGGGCATTTGTGTCACTTGATCTTCACAAGGCCACCATGACGTCTCCAACCAACGTTACTTTGCAGACCCGTCCCGCCATTGGGATCATCATCATCGGCGATGAAATTTTGTCCGGTAAGCGCGCTGACAAACACCTGCCCAAGTTCATCGAATTGCTCACTGAACGGGGATTGCAGCTGGCTTGGGCTGAGTATGTGGGTGACACGCCAGAACGTATCACCGCGGTGCTGACGCGTGCATTTGCCTCTGGCGATGTGGTGTTCTCTTGTGGTGGTATTGGTGCCACGCCCGACGACCACACCCGACAATGTGCAGCCAAAGCCTTAGGCTTGCCTCTGGTCTTGCAGGCAGAGGCCAAAGCCCTCATTCAAGAGCGCATGCGGGATGTGGCGCTTGAGCAAGGCTTGCCCTACGAACCCGAACGCGAAGACAACCAGCATCGACTTAACATGGGCGTGTTCCCTCAAGGCGCTGACATTATTCACAACCCCTACAACAAGATCCCAGGCTTCACTTGCCGTGGTGTTGGCGGGGGACTGGTTCACTTTGTACCCGGTTTTCCAGTCATGGCATGGCCCATGATGCAAGACAAATTGAATGCGTATTGCCAAACATGGGGCGCAGCGCCACAGCGTGTCGAACGCTCCGTCATTGTGTTTGGCGCGATGGAGGCCACCCTCACGCCATTGATGGAGGCCATCGAACTTCAGTTTTCCGGCATTAAAGTCTTCAGCTTGCCCAGTGTCAATCATCCCCAATGGGGCAAACACATCGAGCTGGGTGTCAAGGGTGAAGAAACGCAGACTGAGGCTGCTTTTGCCGCCTTGAAATCAGGTTTGATTCCTTTTCAAGTGAGCCTAGGCCCTGAAATGGTGCGATAAAACTGAATGCACTATAATAGTGCATTGATGCGTATTGATGGTGCATCTCGAGGTGCGAAAAAATCATGGATTTCTCTCAGGTGCAACCCTGTCCTCGAGGCACAATAGCGGTCTTGGGCAAAAGTGGCGTCAAGTCATAGTTGGCACAAAAACTGCAAGCCCGAAGAACCAATTATCAACACCCATCCAACCAGGAGATTTTGATGGCAAAGACCGTCGCAGACGTGATGAAGATGGTGAAAGAGAACGAAGTCAAGTTTGTTGACTTCCGCTTCACCGATACCCGTGGCAAGGAACAACACGTTTCCGTGCCAATTTCCCACTTTGACGAAGACAAGTTCACCGATGGTCACGCCTTCGATGGCTCCTCCATTGCAGGTTGGAAGGGCATTGAAGCCTCCGACATGTTGTTGATGCCCGATCCCAACACAGCCAACATTGACCCCTTCTTCGAAGAAACAACTTTGATCTTGGGTTGCGACGTGTTGGAACCCGGTGATGGCAAAGCCTACGACCGTGACCCACGTTCTATCGCCAAGCGCGCTGAAGCTTATTTGAAAGCTTCAGGTTTGGGCGACACCGCTTACTTCGGACCCGAGCCAGAATTCTTCTTGTTCGACGACGTTCGTTACGGTAGCGACATGTCGGGTACGTTCTTCAAGATCGACGACTACGAAGCCCCTTGGAACAGCGGCACCAAAATGGAAGGCGGCAACCGCGGTCACCGTCCTACCGTCAAAGGTGGCTACTTCCCAGTGCCTCCCGTTGACAGCACACAAGACATGCGTGCAGAAATGTCCCTGATCCTCGAGCAGATGGGCATCCCCGTTGAAGTGTTCCACCACGAAGTGGCTGGCGCAGGTCAAAATGAAATCGGTACACGTTTCAGCACTTTGGTTGAGCGCGCTGACTGGACTCAGACATTGAAGTATGTGGTTTGGAACGTGGCCAACGCCTACGGCAAAACTGCGACCTTCATGCCCAAGCCTTTGGTCGGTGACAACGGTTCCGGCATGCACGTTCACCAGTCCATCTGGAAAGACGGCAAAAACTTGTTCGCTGGCAACGGCTACGCAGGTTTGTCAGACTACGCGCTGTACTACATCGGCGGCATCATCAAGCACGCTCGTGCCTTGAACGCCATCACCAACCCAACCACCAACAGCTACAAGCGTTTGGTGCCTGGTTTTGAAGCGCCTGTGAAGTTGGCTTACTCAAGCCGCAACCGTTCTGCTTCCATCCGTATTCCTCACGTTGCATCTGACAAAGGTCGCCGCATTGAAGCGCGCTTCCCAGATCCAATGGCCAACCCCTACCTCTGCTTCGCAGCATTGATGATGGCTGGTTTGGACGGCGTGGAAAACAAGATCCACCCAGGCGAAGCTGCTACCAAAGATTTGTACCATTTGCCACCTGAAGAAGATGCATTGGTGCCAACCGTTTGCCACAGCTTGGACCAAGCCCTCGAGTATTTGGACAAAGACCGTGCCTTCTTGACCAAAGGTGGCGTGTTCACTGACTCCATGATCGACGCTTACATTGAATTGAAAATGGGTGAAGTCACACGCTTCCGTCAAGCTGTACACCCCATCGAATACGAGATGTACTACTCACTGTAATTTGCAGCGAGTTTGGGCACCTGAGCCCGACCCTCAAAAGGACGGCTCAGGCCGTCCTTTTTCATTGTGAAAAGAAAACGGAATGCAGACACTGACAAAGCAATCGCAAGTATTCATGGCCAAAGGCTTAAGCCTGCTTGGTGTTGCATGGGTGTCTCTTGCGTCGGCGGCTTTGGCAGATCAAGTGGTGTACAAGTGTGGTCAAGAAATCACCAATACCCCACTTGATCCTCAGTTATGTCAGGCATTGCGTATTTCGGGTCCTACTCAAATTGAAGGAACCAAGGTTCAAGGGGGCGCACCACAAGCCTCTGGCAGAACCTCGTTCAATGCCTCCGATGCGACACTGACGTCGTCTTCGCAGACAACGGCGAATCAAGTCATGCCTTCAATGGGTTCGCAAGAGCGACAGCAACAGGCGCGCACCATTTTGGAGGACGAGTTGCAAAAATTGAATGCGCAATACGCTGAATTGGTGCGTCTTTACAACCGTGGTCAGCCCCAACTTTTGATTGATGAGTCTGTCCATCAGCCTAGCTATCAGCAACGCGTCGTCGCATTAAAAGCTCAAATTCAAAGAGTGGAGCGTGACATGCAATCGTTGCAACGTGAACTGGTGCGCTCAGGCAAGCGCATGGCGGATGCAGTGCAAACCAGGTGAGCATGGATGAAGGCCAAACCCACAACAAACCCTCAGCAGCGATTTCATGCGTTTGATTTGCTGGCGACACCGATTGCCGTCTTGAGAAGTGACGGCTCAGTGGTCTTTGTCAATTCAGAGCTTGAAGATGTCATTGGACAGTCACGGAGAAGTTTAGAGGGTCATTCTTTTTTACAATTTTTTGCAAACCCACAACCGCTTTTACATGCGTTGACAGGCGCCAAGGCCAATGAATTCGCGGCTTTGCGCTATGACGCCGAATTGTTGCGCATCAATCCGGAGGAAGCATTGCCTGTTCATGTGATTGTGGCGCAGTCTGACGATGCAGATGAAGTCATCATTGAGTTACTGCCTATTCAACAGCAGACCAGGCAAGACAGAGAAGAGCGTTTGCTGGACCAAGCGCAGGCCAACAAAGAACTGATTCGAAATTTGGCGCACGAAATTAAAAACCCTTTGGGCGGGATTCGCGGGGCTGCACAGTTGCTTGAAATGGAAATAGAGTCAAAGGAGTTGACGGAGTACACCCAAGTGATCATTCGAGAAGCGGACAGGCTTCAGACCTTGGTGGACCGTTTGCTGGCCCCACACCGCAGGCCGCATGTGGTGGGTGACGTCAATGTCCATGAGGTTTGTGAGCGCGTCAGATCGCTCATTGTGTCTGAGTTTCCCAAAGGCCTTCGGGTCATTCGCGATTACGACACCTCCATCCCTGAGTTTCGAGGTGACAGAGAGCAACTGATTCAAGCGGTGCTCAATATTTCTCACAACGCGGCACAGGCTTTAGCAGAACGCATCGCAGAGGGTGATGCCGTCTTGACTTTCAGAACTCGAATTGCACGACAAGTCACATTTGGCAAGCAACGCTATCGACTGGCATTGGAATTGCATGTCATTGACAACGGGCCTGGTGTTCCAGACTCAATCAAGGACCGTATTTTCTTTCCTTTGATCTCGGGAAGAGAAGGTGGCTCTGGCTTAGGTCTCACGCTTGCGCAGACTTTTGTTCAGCAACATCACGGTTTGATCGAGTGTGAGAGCGTGCCGGGTCGGACCGATTTCAAAATTTTGATTCCGTTGCCCTGAACTGATGTCAGTTTGGTGCATGCCACTTAGAGAAAGTTAAGACCCATGAAGCCTATCTGGATCGTAGACGATGACCAATCCATTCGATTCGTCTTAGAGAAGGCGTTGTTGCGTGAGGGTTTAACAACGAGGAGTTTCACCAATCCTCGTGAAGTACTCGCAGCTTTGAGCACTGAAGAAGACCGTGAGGGTCCTCAGGTCTTGGTCAGTGACATCCGGATGCCTGGTGGCTCAGGTTTGGATCTGTTGACTGAGGTCAAGCAACGACTGCCAGGTTTGCCCGTCATCATCATGACGGCATTTTCAGATTTGGACAGTGCTGTCTCTGCTTTCCAAAATGGCGCTTTTGAGTACCTGCCTAAACCATTTGATTTGCCCAAAGCCATTGAATTAATTCGACGTGCATTGGAAGAGAGCCAGCGTGAAGAAGTGGCTGAAGAATTGATGGCCGCTACCCCAGAAATGTTGGGCCAAGCACCTGCGATGCAGGATGTATTTCGTGCCATTGGGCGTTTGTCACAAAGCAATGTCACGGTGATGATCACGGGTGAATCTGGTTCTGGTAAAGAATTGGTTGCACGTGCATTGCACAAACATTCGCCTAGGGCCAACGGTCCATTTGTGGCCATTAACACGGCGGCCATTCCAAAGGATTTGCTGGAGAGTGAACTCTTTGGTCACCGCAAAGGCGCCTTCACAGGCGCGGTGGCAGATCGCATTGGGCGCTTCGAATTGGCCCATGGTGGCACCATCTTCTTGGATGAAATTGGCGACATGTCCTTGGACATGCAAGTCAAGTTGCTGCGCGTGTTGCAAGA
>CALEYZ010000154.1 GCA_937928195.1 uncultured Limnohabitans sp. | reverse complement strand
ATTGGCATCTGGCCGAATCAAAGCAGTTGCAGTTGGACAAGCCAAACGTGTTGCAAAGCTTGGCGATGTGCCCACCTTCGAAGAGTCCGGTATTCAAAAATTTGCAGTCACGCATTGGGTGGGAGTTGTTGCTCCAACGAACACGCCTAAAGATGTGCTTGCTACCATGCACAAGCAAATTACCAAAGCCATTCAAGCTCCAGCAGTGACACAAAAGTTGAAGGAAATCGGCGCAACGCCCGTTGGAAATTCTGCGGCTGATTTTCAAAAATTTATTGGCGAAGAAGTTTCACGTTGGCAACAAACCGTGAAAGCAGCCAACATTCAGGCGCAGTAAGACCATGAACCGACTCTGCGATACCCATGTGCATGTGTTTGCCCCCGGTCGGTTCCCATATGTACCTTTGCGAAAATTTACGCCAGACACTGCAAATGTTGAGCGACTCCAGACACACTTAAAAACGATTGATGCCGATTCAGTGGTATTGGTTCAACCCAGTGTGTACGGCACAGATCACCGTTGCTTGCTCAATGCTTTGGCAATACTTGGCCCAAAGGCCAGAGGCATTGCAGTCATTGATCCGACAACAAGCGCCGATGAAATTGAATTACTCAATCAATCTGGTGTTGTTGGTGCACGAATCAACATGGTGGTAAATCAGGATGAGAGCGCTAAGTCTGCATTTGCTGCAATCCAACACCTTGAGTCAAGCATGCCAAATCACTGGCATATCCAACTTCATGTGAGCTTAAGTGTTCTAGAGTCACTGGCTGACCATATCGTCAAATCATCGCGACATTTCGTGCTTGACCACTTGGGCTTGCCTGATATGACTAACGCCCTAAATAACCAACACTGGCAACTACTACTGGATATCGTTCGGACAGGAAAACTTTATGTCAAAGTCTCGGCTCCTTATTTGTCTTCGGCGCGACTCAGTCCCTATGAAGACTTGAAGCCTTTCATCGAAAGCTTAGTACACACAAATTCTGAACGCGTACTTTGGGGAACCAACTGGCCTCACACACAAGGCACGCAACGAGAAGCGTCGACATCACTGACGCAAATTGAGAAATTTAGAAATGAAGACGATGTGCAATGGCGAGACAAATGCTTAGCTTGGTCAAATCAACACCACGCGCAACTGACCTTTAGAAATGCACATTCGCTTTATTTCAAATAAACGATTAAACGCATTCGCACCTGAACAAAGCACACTCCTCACACACATTGCCCGAGGACAATTGGCACATGCCAAATCCACCTTGCGGG
>CALEYZ010000153.1 GCA_937928195.1 uncultured Limnohabitans sp. | reverse complement strand
GTGGCAGGTGCTTCCCAAGGGGATGAACCGCAATAGGTGGCATAGCGGCCAAACAGTTGACGCAGTCTTTCATCTTTGAAGTGCGCTTCCATCTGTTGCCACAAACTGCTCATGGGACCGAGACTGCCCAAATGCATTAAACCTTGCGGACCCAAGCGCGTCATGATGGACAGCATGTTGGGCCGTGCTGACCGAATGAACGGGCCTTCTAATGTTTGGTATGTCTTGCGCGCCACTTCACAGAAGTTTCTGAATCGCAATGCTTCAGCTGGGCTGGACCACGCCGCAATGTTGTCTTCGCTTTGCGCTGCATTTGCAGACAGATCCAAAGCACTGCCATCTGGCCAAAAATGTCGCGCCAAGATTGAGAGTGAAGTTAGCGACAACTCGCTTTCTAAATCGGCACCCACCTCGTTGAACAATTCTTCAAAAACCCAGCGCATGGTGAAGACGGTGGGCCCGCTGTCGACCTTACTGCTTGCTACATCACGCGTGTGAACCTTGCCACCCGCCTGCGGTTGAGCGTCGAGCACAGTCACTTCATAGCCGTAATGCGCCAAACGAAGCGCACTGGTCAAGCCACCCATTCCTGCGCCAACGACTACAACATGCTTCTTATGCATCAGCCGCCTCTCTAGCGAGAAGCTTGCTGCTGTTGGCTGCGATGGGACCCAAATGCAAGTCATCGCCAAAGTCTTTGCCCATCCATTGACCCGACATGCCCAACACTTGCATGTGGACAAACAATGACTCAGAAAAGAAATCGTTTTTGTAGGAAGCAGAAATAGCAGTTTGATGTGCACCTTGAAATGCGTAATCGCGCATCGCTTCCTTGTCTTCCCAAAGACTGAAGGTGCATTGACGCACCAAAGGAATTTCTCCGAGACCCATGGCCAGCAAACAACCCTTGGCCTGGTCTAGCTCAGCTTGTGCAGACGGTGCATAACGCCAGAAAGACATGGTTTTAGAAGGCACAATGCTGGCCCGCGTTAGCACAGCCAGCGGTTGTTTTTTATCGCCGGACAAGGTGTCGCCGTATTTGCGGCTGAACTCATCCGTCAAAGGCCAAGGTGATTGGTCCCATGCGCCTCGCGAAGAAGTCACCGCCAACAATCCACTCCAGCTTTCACGAGCATGCTCGCGCATGGCACTGACTTGAGGGCCTTTGAGAAATTTCAAGGCCGAATCAATGTTGCTAAAGCGACAAATGAGGCCTTGGTGTGAAGGACTCGGTCGAATTGAAAAGCCGCCCCCATGACCGCTGCCCATCACTTTGGAAAACAGCAAGCCCGGCACGTTTTTCAAACCGACGCTGCCCGCCATCAAGCGCA
Source organism: uncultured Limnohabitans sp. (assembly GCA_937928195.1). Classification (GTDB taxonomy): domain Bacteria; phylum Pseudomonadota; class Gammaproteobacteria; order Burkholderiales; family Burkholderiaceae_C; genus Limnohabitans_A. The sequence continues at coordinate 2,037 of CALEYZ010000153.1, read as the reverse complement.
TCCAGCCCCAGCCTCGAAACTGGCGCAGATAATCAACCAAAACGACGACCACCACGCCAGATACATCTGTTTTAACGAGATCTAACGAGGCGGCCATCTTGTTGGATTATTTCTGCGCAACGGCCGTAGGTGTGACTTCAGATTGCCCACCCAGCTCGGGGAAATCTTTGGCCATCTTGGCGCCGCCCAATGGCTTGAACACACCTTGGTGACAAGTGGCGCAATTGACTTTGGCCACATCACCCAGCTCACCTTTGCGATGGTCAGGGAATGTGTCAGACAATGAATTCATGTAAGTGACATTCAAATCTCTGGCCATGCGAATGCCATACCAGGCCGTGGCCCTTTGAGGTGGATTGCCTTTCCAGCTCACAAACGAATTGGTGTTGTGGCAGTAGGTGCAATTCACACCCAATGAAGTCGACATGTGGGTCATCAAGCCATAGGTCCACTCAGCTTGTTTGATGGACTGCGTATTGCCAGCTGGCAATGCGGTTGTGCCACCTACACGAATGTTTTGATCACCCAACAAGAAAGGTGTAAAGGGATCGTTGGGCAATGAACTCAAGTTAACCACTTTAGAGGGCTCGTTTTGACCCGCCTTGTCACCCATGAAGTTGGAACCATAAGGCTGATGGTTGGCCTTGAACCAAATTTCCTTGGGCACCGGCTGACCCCTGTGGCAGGTATGGCACGTGACGCCTGTAGAACTCACATGCGACTGCCAATCTTGGTTGATGTGCTTCGTCATTTGAATCATGCGACGCGCTACCACCTTGGTGTACTTGGAGTCTTCTGCAAAGTTGGCAGGGTTGTGGCAATACAAACAACCCTCTTGTGGTGCAACCCACGAAGCCATGGACACCATGAGGCGCGTGAATTGACCGACGCTCAAATCACCCAAGACCTTGACGTTTTTGTAAACAGCAGACGCCTTGGGGCCCGATGGATCACCTGCTGGCAATGCAAACGGCGGTGTGTTGTTTTCAGCACTTTCCTCAAGCGCTGTCGGGTTGTAGATTTGAACCATGCCTGTACCGCGGTAACCACGTTGTACAGATTCCATGGGGGGTCTTTCGCAGGCTGCCAATAGCAAACCTGCTATGACCAGAATCAAGCCTTTGAAGCTAAGTTTAAAAATGTGTGCGAACTTCATGGCTTAGCTCCCGACAACAACGCTGGATCGACCACCGCAGGGAATATTTCTGGATAAGGTGGCGCAACGCCATGCTTGATGGCCCACAAGTACCAGTTGTCCACCACAGTGCCGGTCAGCAAGATGCCAATACCGCCAGTGATGGGGCACAACACCGCAAACCACCATGCCCAACGGTGAATAGATTCCATCGTGGCGTTAAAGCCCATGGTCCAACGCCAAAACAAAGCAGCACGCTCAGAGGCTGTACCACGGTCTGTGATTTGCTCAATTTCGCGCTCGCCGCCGAAGCGTGTTACGGCCAAGATGGTGGCGCCGTGCATGGCAAACAGCAGCGCAGAGCCATACAAAAACACAATCGACAAGGCGTGGAAGGGGTTGTAGAAAAGATTGCCGTAACGCAATGAAAATGCGGCCGTCCAATCCAGGTGGGGGAAGATACCGTAAGGCACAGCCTCACCCCATGAACCCATCAAGATGGGGCGGAAAAAGCCCAGTACCAAGTACAACCAAATGGCCGCTGCAAACGCCCATGGAATGTGCATGCCCAAGCCCAACTCTTTGGCACGTCGGTACATGCGCGCCCACCACAAGAAAAGGGATGCGGTCAAAAACAAACCAGCCAACAACCACCAACCACCTTGGTTCATCGGTGGAAAGCTCAATGAAGTCCTTAAGCAGCTCGATGACCGAGATGGCAACCAACGAACCGATCAGCTTGATCTTCAGACCCGAGAAGTCGATGGTGCCCATCCAGTGCGGGCGGTCGACCGAGTTGTGGGCCACTTCGATCTTCGAGACGAAGTTCTCGTAGCCGGCGAACAGCACGATCAGAACCAGGTTGCCCAGTAGAACTAGGTCGAGAAGGCCCAGGATGTCGA
>CALEYZ010000152.1 GCA_937928195.1 uncultured Limnohabitans sp. | reverse complement strand
AATCGCCTTGCGCGTGAGGTGCATGTGACCGGGAAACCATTGAATAGCCATAAAGAAAACTGCGCGCCTGAAGTGAGAAGCCTCAATTGTCCAACAGATCCACCCCAATTGGCATGAATTGGGGTCAGAATTGGGGTCAGATCAACATTAATTTGCCCCGTACTTTAGCCAACGTCGGTAAGACTCAAAATGAGCTTCAGGTCGTAGCCAAACCAGCCGTCCTGACTAAGTCAATTACCAGCGGTAAGCAAGGCCCAAGTTAAAACTACGCTCACGTCCACTGGACAAAGCGGCGTCATTGGCTTGGCTCAATGAGACTTTGAAACCCCACTGCCGAGTGACAAAGTGGTTCAAAATTAGTCCCCGTGAATCTGATCGCATGCCTGACAATTGCGCACTGCTGAAATCATCACTCCGTCCGCTGGACAGATTGGCCTCCACAAAATGGTCTGCGTCGCCTTCGTAGTAATAACGCACTAAAAAACGGTTGCCTTGGCCAACCGACCCATCTGAAATCACGCGCTGATGCCTCAAGCGCGCATAAAAGTTGCCCCAATATTTGACCACTGCCACACCCTCGATTTTCACATTGGAAGCAAAACCCAAGTCATCATGACTGGCAGACAGTTCATATCCACCCCCCACGTTTTGATAAAGCTCCGCCCGCCATGAATGACCTGGATACAAGTTTGGTGAGGATGCATGTTGATAACGGACATTGGCATAGGCGCCCTCCCATAGCCGAGGGTAAGCATCGATGGCAAGTGCAGAGTCACTCGTCCCAAATCGCTTCAAGCTCAACTGCTCAAGGGAAATAGAGCCCAATTCGGTGTAACGGCGCAAAGAGACTGATCTTTCTTTTGCTGAGCCCAAATCAGTTTTAGTTTGTCCACTACTGATCATGGCCGACCACCCTAGGCTGGAGGGTGCATTGGCTGCTTCTTGCGCAATGGCTGAGACAGCACACAAGACTCCCATCAAAAAAAGTGCGTCGCGATTGATGTACATAAACGTAATTTAAAATTTCAAACAATAACAATTTGGACAGATCCCATCATGATGGGTTTCACCAGTATTCTATAAGTGTCCATGTCAAAGCTTTGCTGCACAGTCACCGGCAATTGATCAGACTTTGAACACCAGGTGCCCATGTACCGCCAGTCTTGCAGACGATGTCGTTGAACCCAGCCTGGCTTCTCCTCGATCAAATCAATGGCCCCCGCAAACGGCCAAGCATGAACCTTCAAATCCAAGAGGGCACGCATCATGCGCTGATCATGATCGACGCGCGCTTCTTTGCCGATGCATGCGCCCAAACAAGTTTGAACTTGCAAGCCAAAACAGCCCCGTGACCCCAACTTTTCAAGCCCCAGAAGGCCTTGGCACAAATTGTGAAGGTCAGACAACTCTCGCAGCTTGGCTTGTGCCGAATGCCTCGAACCAAACAAGCCATACAAACCGTCTATACGGCCCAGACCTAAATCTTGGCCAGTCACAATTTGAGGCGTCCAATGCCCTCCTGCTTCTCGCAATTGAATGCTACAAAGTTGCCGAGATCTGCGAAGCCGAATGTTGTAGATCGGATTGAGTGTTTTGATGAGGTGAGACTCCAGCAGCAAGGCCCCAATTTCTCCGACGGTCTCGATGAAGTCCACGCGACGCGATCGGGCCATCATCTCGCCTTCATCTGGGGCACGCAAATGCGCCAACACGCGGCTGCGCAAGTCAACACTCTTGCCGATGTAAATGGGCAACACACCCTCCCCCCTGAAAATGTAAACACCTGACGAACGTGGCAGTGCGGCCACCGACGCGGCATCCAAGGAAAGCGGCACGCTCATGGCGTCAAATCAAACCCGATGCGATGTTGATCATCAAGGCAACCAAAGTGGTGTTGAAGAAAAATGCAAAGATGCAATGCACCAGCCCTGTTCTGCGAATTTGAGGGTTGCTGAAACTCACATCTGCAGTTTGGCCTGACGTGCCGATAACGCAAGCAAAGTACAAAAAATCTGCGTAAGTGGGGGAAGCTTCTCCCGGAAAATCAATCCCACCCTTCTGTCCATGGGCAATGAGGTAAAAATACTCATGGGCATAGTGCAATGCAAACATCACTTGTGTAAAAGCCCAGGCTGTGATGACCGTCAAGACCGCCAAGCCAATGTGTTCCAGCTTCAAAGAATCGTGCAACTCTTTGGCCAGTGACAACTCAAAAACGATGCCGACCATGCAAACAGCAGCCGACAACACCACCAAACCCAAGACAAAAAATCGCCCCGTATCGTGCTTCAAAGCGCGCTGCTTCATGCGTTCATGAGAAGTCCAAAACATCATTTTGCTGGCCAATGCCAGGTACAAGATGGCACCCACATTCCAGGCAATGATGGCGCGAGTGACCTCTGGCGCAACCCAAGACCTGGGCAGCAACAAATACGTCAAAACCCCCACGGAAATAGACAAAGAAAATCGCGGTCTAAATATCAAGGCCTGTAACCAACGAGGGCAAGCCCTGATCAAGTTGTGAACGCTCATTCGAACCTTAAAGCCAATTCGTTGAACGCATCATTGCGAACAAGTTCGAGTGCGGGTAATGGTGCCATCTGGATTTTGTATTTCTGTCATTATCTTTTTTCATAACGGCCTCTTTCAACATTGACACATCGAATTAAAACTCAAATTTGTAATTTTTCTTCGAATTATTTACCTTATCTTTTGATGGTTCAGTGGGCCAAACACTTGTTTTACCAGCGCTTGGCAAACAAGCCAAACCAGACACTTTCAGTCACAGCGCAGGCTAGAATGCAGACATGACACTCACACTTAAGACCCTCTTCAACCGACTTGGCTTGATTGCACTCAGCGTGCCTGTGCTGATTGCCATTTACATCGGGGCCGTGCTGTCGTGGAGCTACTCCGAAGGCGAGCGCGCTGGTTTTTTGCAAAAAGTGTCCTACAAAGGATGGATTTGTAAAACCTGGGAAGGCGAGTTGTCCTTGGTAGCCATTCCGGGCGCTGCGCCTGAAAAATTTCTGTTCACCGTTCGTGATAACTTGGTGGCACAGCAACTCAATGCCCTTGCGGGAAAGCGGGTGAGCTTGCAGTATGAACAGCACAGAGGCTTGCCCACTTCGTGCTTTGGCGAGACCGACTATTTTGTAGTGGGTGCCAAAGTCATTGAGTAAGCGCCCTAGTGCTTCGACGGACTTTTCAAAGCCATCCAGGCTTTGTATTTCTTGGCCTGCTGCGCCGTCATAATTTGTTGAACAATCAAAGCCCAAAGTGGTGACACCGAGGGCTTGGTTTGTTGGCCTCTGCTCAGGCACTTGAGTTGATACTTCACACAAGCCATGGTGGCCAAAGACGCCAGCATCTTGTTCTTCCACGCAATGGGTGCCAATGCAGCCGAATTGTCTTTGCCGGCAAACCAGGCATTGGGCAAATTGGGCTCAATGGCCAATGCAGTGGCCATGCCTGCGATGCCAACACCACTGGCCACCACTTGCTCGGCGATGAGCTTTCGGCGAATGCCACCCGTCACCATCAACGGCATGCGGGCCACCGTCAATATTTCTTGCGCAAACTCCAAAAAGTAAGCTTCTCTTGCCAAGGTTCGACCATCTCTGGCTTGCCCCTGCATGGCGGGTGTTTCGTAGCTACCGCCTGAAATTTCAACAAGATCCACTTGCAGTTCATTCAGCAAGTTCACCACCGCCTTGGCATCGTCGGGACTGAAGCCGCCACGCTGAAAATCTGCCGAATTGAGTTTGACAGCAACGACAAATGTGGGTTTGACCACAGCACGGACAGCCTTGACGATGTCAACCAATAAGCGTGCTCTGTTTTCGAGATTGCCACCCCAAGCATCTTGGCGTTGGTTTGAAATGGGCGACAAAAACTGACTGATCAAATAGCCATGCGCGCCGTGGATTTGAACGCCGGTGAAGCCCGCTTGCTCAGCCAACAGTGCGCTTGTCACAAAACGCTGTTGCAGCTCTTCGATGTCCGCGGCCGTCATGGCCTTGGGTACAGAAAATTTATCTGACAGTTTTCCCATGTCCAAAGGCACAGCAGAGGCTGACCATGTTTCTTGCCCCAATGCCGCCATCATTTGACGGCCTGGGTGGCTGATCTGCATCCAAACTTGCGCCCCCCTTGCGCGAGCGATCTGTGCCCATTGCTTGAATCGGTCCAAATGCGCGGCATCTTCCAGCACCACCCCTCCCGGCCCCGTCATGCCTCGCCGGTCGACCATCACATTGCCTGTGATGAGCAAGCCAGCGCCACCCTGAGCCCAGGCTTCGTAAAGCTTGAGCAACTCGGTAGAAGGCGCATGATTGGCATCACACATGTTTTCTTCCATGGCAGCCTTGCCGATGCGATTGGGAACGACAGCGCCGTTGGGCAGAACCAAGGGTGACGATAGATTCATGAAAGTCCTCAATATGAGCAAAAATTGCCAGAGCCCAAAGCATACTAGACCAGCGCATTGGATTGACTGAATACAATGCATGCATGCGCACTTTGCTCCATCAAAAATCAATGCCTTCCAGTGACGCGCCTACACCTCTACAACGCTTCTTGCGCGAAATGCCAAAGGTCGAGATTCACTGTCATCTTTTGGGGACCGTCCGAAAAGCAACATTCGCTCAGCTTGCCGCACGTGAAAACGCCCCCCTTACCAGCGAAGAAATTGAAGCGTTTTATACTCGCGGCGAAAAACCAGTTGGCGTCCTTCGCGTTCTCAGGGCACTCGACTCTTTCTTGGTGAAATCTCCAGACGATTTACACAGAATCACTTACGAGTACCTGGCGGACGCCGCCGCCCACGGCGTTCATTACAGTGAATTTTTTTGGAATCCTACGGGAACAGCACGCGACTCTGCCATCCCTTACCCTCAAGCCTTGGCAGGCATCGTTCGCGCCATCAAGGACGCCGAACATGATTTCAAAATCATAGGCAAATTGATTCCCGCCATCGATCGCGAAGCACCCGCATCGGAAGCCGTCTACATGGTGAAAGAAGTCATTGCCTCGAAATCTGAAGAAGTTGTTGGCATCGGCATTGATTACCGAGAAAACGACAGACCTCCTGAGTTATTCGCAGACGCTTATGCGTTGGCGAGAAATGCCGGGCTCAAAACAACAGCGCATGCCGGAGAGTTTGGCATGCCATGGTACAACGTGCAAACTGCAGTGGAACTGTTGAAAGTTGATCGCATTGACCACGGTTACACGATCATTGACAACCCACAGTTTGCAAAAGTTTGTGCCGATCGTGGCATTGTGTTTACGGTAGTGCCGACCAACTCCTACTACCTGCGCACCTTGACACCCGAACGATGGGCATTGGACCATCCCATTCGGCAAATGCCGGCCATGGGTTTGCGCATTCACCCGAACACGGATGATCCCACCCTGCACCATGTCACACCCACTCGCGCATGGGAAATGATGGTGCTTGATTTTGGATTTAGCCTGAACGATTTGCGCTCTTTCATGGTCAATGGACTCGATGGCGCATGGATTGACAACAGCACACGGCAAAATTGGCAACAAGAATGGCTTCTAAAATTTGATTCACTTCGCGCCCAACTCAACTTAAATTAAGTTGATCGCGAAATTGACACCCCCTCATTGAAAGAAAGACCCCATGCACAAGTCATCGATTTCTAGACGTATTGTTTTCACGAGCTTGGCATGCCTGGTACTTCTGGCAACAACGTCGACGCAGGCACAAACCTCCGTATGGCCTGCCAGCAAGCCCATCACTTTGATTGTTCCGTATTCCGCAGGCGGCAGCATAGACTTTGCTGCGCGCCTCATAGCACCCAAACTGAGCGCCCGACTAGGGCAAACCATCTTGATCGAGAACGTCACCGGTGCGGGCGGCGCCGTCGGCGTGACCAAAGCGGTCAATGCCGCACCGGATGGCTACACACTTGTTGCCGCACCCGACAGCGCCATTGCGATTGGCAAGTTAATCAACCCCGCCGCATTCAAATTCGATCCTCTGCTGGACTTGGCGCCTGTGGGCATGCTCAACACAGCCCCCATGATGCTTGTGGCCAGACCCGGCTTGCCCGTTAAAAACTTTGAAGACTTTGTCAAATTGGCCAAAGCTGAACCGGGCAAATACAACTATGCAACCTCTGGTGTTGGCACGGTGCTTCACCTCACCATGGAAATGCTCAAACAACGCAGTGGCATCTACGTCACACACATCCCTTATCGCGGAGGTGCTGGCTCGTGAGATTCGCCGGCAGTTGCTTGATGCGCCTACACGGGGGCTTCTCAAGCTGTTGCCTCCGCGACGGACTGATGTGCCGCCTCCCGTGCAACTCGC
>CALEYZ010000151.1 GCA_937928195.1 uncultured Limnohabitans sp. | reverse complement strand
CAAGAAAGTAGACCCCTATGGGCGCGCAGTGGAAAGCAAAAGGCAAGGCACAAGCCGCAGATGCCAGAGGCAAACTGTTTGGTCGCTTGGCCAAAGACATCATGATGGCTGCCAAGAGTGGCGCCGATCCTGCAGCCAACTCACGACTGCGCTTGGTGGTTGAGCAAGCCCGCAAAGTGTCCATGCCCAAAGACACACTGGAACGCGCCATCAAAAAAGGTGCAGGCTTGCTGGGTGATCCTGTTAATTTTGAGCGCGTCATTTATGAAGGCTTTGCGCCGCATCAAGTGCCCGTCATGGTCGAAGCACTCACTGACAACCTCAACCGTACGGCTTCCGAAGTTCGTGTGTTGTTCCGTAAAGGACAGTTAGGCACATCCGGCTCGGTGTCATGGGATTTTGACCATGTCGGCATGATTGAAGCAGAACCCGCTCAGGCAGATGCAGACGCAGAACTGGCCGCCATTGAAGCAGGCGCACAAGACTTCGAAGCAGCCGATGAAGACGGTGTGACCGTGTTCATTACCGACCCAACCGATTTGGATTTGGTTAGCAAAGCTTTACCCGAACACGGCTTTACCGTCTTGTCCAACAAATTGGGCTACAAGCCCAAGAATCCTGTCGATCCTGCCAACTTGTCGGCGGAACAACTTGAAGAAGTGGAAAACTTCTTGGCGGCGATCGATGGCAACGACGACGTGCAAAACGTTTTTGTGGGCCTGTCCAACTAAGCCTCACTGAGCCAGCAGCGCAAGGCCGCATGGCATGGCTCAGTGCGCTGCAGGTTTTGGCTTGTCTGCACCTGTGGCTTTTTGCAAGCACACAATTTTGGCCGGCTTTTCTTTGTATTCAAACTTAGGGCAAGCATCAGGGTTGCTGTTTTTCCCGACGGGTTGCGGCAAGGAGTCAGGCGTTGATCTGGGCCGCGTGATCTTCTCGGGCACGGCTGATCGCTCTGGTTTTTTGTCGTCGGCTTTAGGCGCATCATTGGCAAAAGCGTTGACCGCCCACAGCATGGCCAAGATCAATGCGTATTTCATATTTACCTCGTGACTCATTGGCTACGTTATAAAGCCGAATTGTGAACGCATTTTGAACCTGCGTCATGCCCCCAAAATCATCTTTTCTAGCCTTGCGTTATTTTTCGCGTTAAATCAAACTTTTTGACACATCCTTCATGTCCCAAACACCCGAGAACCTGTTACCTGAGACATGGCACAAATACTTTGCCATTGAAGCCAACAATTCGGCATGGACTTTGTCGGAGTCTTTGGACGATGTGAGTTTTCACACCCACCTACTGGACACAGCTCACGCCGCTGCTTGGCATTGGCAAGTGGCTGGCAAAGAAATCAACCACATGCGCAGCGTGATGTTGTTGGCCTTGGTACACGCCCGTATGAACATGGGGCCCAGTGCTTGGGCTTATGCCGAGCGCATGAAAAGGTACTTCACAGACAAAGCTGACACGCCCGACTGGGAATTGGCATTCACCCACACAGTGCATGCATTGGCGGCACGCGCCGTTGGCAACACGACAGCGTTTGAAACATCGCGGCAAGCAGCCGTGACCTGCATTGATGCCATTGGTTCGCCCGAAGATCGAGGCGTCGTGATGAAAACATTTCAACTCCTTGCAAAGAATTGAAGAGGCCGCATGTCCAAGCAAGAAGTGAAAGGCGCTGATTATTGGGATGAACGTTTCCAATCCAGCACCTATGCCTACGGGGAAGCACCCAATGATTTTTTGGTGTGGGCTGCACCGCAAGTGAAACTGGGACGGGCCGTGTCGCTGTGCGAAGGCGAAGGTCGAAATGCAGTCTATCTGGCCAAGCTCGGATTCGAAGTCACCGCAGTGGATTTTTCACACGTCGGCTTGGCAAAGGCCAAGGCACTGGCAGACCAGCACCAAGTGACGCTGCAATACATCGTCGCAGACTTGAAGGACTTTGAACTTGAAGGCAATGCATGGGACTTGGTGGTGAGTGTGTTCTCGCAACCTGATGTGGCCGTGCGTCAGCGACTTTATGCCCAATTGAACTCATCATTGACCTTGGGCGGCGCGTTCATCTTAGAGTCCAAGGTCAGTGGTGAAAACTCTGATCGGTATCCAGGGCTTGCATCGCTTCAGCAAGAAATCCAGCCACTGCAGGTGACATTTTCACAGCAAGCGACCCGTGAATTGAACGAAGGCAGTTATCACGTGGGCATGCATACCACCGCACAAATTCTTGCATTTAAAACTGAGGTGAGTTTTCGCTGAAGTTTGCGCGCATCATGAGCTGCCTCGACATGATGAAACGGCACGCAAATGGAACGCCCTCCTTCCGACACACAGCGCTTAACTGCTGAAGCACCGGTTGTGCACTACTTACAGCAAGCCTGGGAGACGGCCGCTCAACTGCGTGCTTCCGACCTCCATTTCGAGCCTTTCGAAAACTTTTACCGTGTCCGTTTGCGTGTGGACGGTGTGCTGCAAGAAATACCGCCACCACCTTACGAATTCAAAGATCAAATTGCCTCTCGCATCAAGGTACTGGCCAAACTGGACATTGCAGAAAAGCGATTGCCACAAGACGGGCGCATGACAGTGGGCCTGCGCAATTTAAAGCGCTTGAACCTGCGGGTCAGCACACTGCCCACCTTGTTTGGCGAGAAATTGGTGGTTCGGGTGCTGGCCACCGACTTGACACAACTGCACCTAGACCACTTAGGGTACGGCCTTCAGGAAAAACAACGCATGCTAGAGGCCATTCACAAAACACAAGGTTTGATTTTGGTCACAGGGCCCACTGGCTCGGGCAAATCACAATCACTTTATGCATGCTTGCACCTGTTGAATCGCCCCGAAATCAACATTGCCACGGTTGAAGACCCCTCAGAAATTCAACTGTGTGGTGTCAATCAGGTCAATGTCAAAGAACAAATTGGTCTGAACTTTGCCAGTTCACTCAAAGCCTTTCTGAGACAAGATCCAGACGTGCTCATGGTGGGTGAGATCAGAGATCCGGAAACAGCCGACATTGCCATCAAAGCTTCACAAACAGGTCATTTGGTCATGTCCACTTTGCACACCAACGATGCCCCAGGCGCGCTCGTGCGACTTCGCAACATGGGCGTGGCGGCCTACAACTTGGCTGCCAGCATCAGCCTCATCTCTGCACAGCGGCTCATTCGTCGTCTGTGCTTGCATTGCCGCAAGCCCATGCATGTGTCGCAGCAGGCACTTGCCGAATTGGGTTTGCAAACCCCTCTCAAAGACTTGACTTTTGAGCCTCAATTTTACAGCGCGCAGGGGTGTCCGCAATGTCACAAAGGCTATTGGGGCCGCATTGGACTTTTTGAAGTGATGCCCATGAGCGTCAACCTGCGACAATTGGTTTTGCGAGATGCCAGTCATGTCCAGCTGGCCGCACAAGCGCAAAAGGAAGGGGTGCACACCCTTCGTCATGCCGGCTTGGTGCAAGCAGCCATGGGTATCACATCCATGGCTGAAGTCTTGTCACAAACGGAGTGCATGGCATGAGCGATGACGCCGCCATGGCACGTGCCTTGGCTCGACGAATGCCTCTTGTGTCAAGTTTGGCCAATCCAAACAATGCAATGGCTTCCAATCACAGCATTCCAGCCAAAACCTTGGCGGTGTTAACGCGCCAATGGTCCGCCTTGCTAAGTGCTGGCATTCCTCTGGTTCAAGCTTTTGAATTGCTCGGTCAAAGTGCAGTGGGGTCGGTTCGCACACGTCAGACCTTGCAGAAGATTTTGCACCAGTTGCAAAAAGATGTCAGTGCTGGCTGTGCTTTGCATATCGCCTTTCAAAAACACCCCCGTACATTCGACACGCTTTACTGCAGCTTGCTGCAAGCGGGCGAATCGGCTGGCATTTTGGACAAGCTATTGAACCGATTGGCCGACACCCTAGAAGCTAACAAGCTGTTAAAGACCAAAATTCAAAATGCACTGATTTACCCCGCGTGTATTCTGGCGGTAGCTTGCGGCGTGGTCATGGTCATCATGGTGTGGGTGGTGCCCATGTTTGAAGAAGTGTTTCGCAGCATGGGGGCCGCACTGCCTCGCCCCACGCAGTATTTGGTCGGTGCTAGCCGATGGTTTGCACAGTGGGGCCTGCTACTGACGGCGGTTCTTACCGTAGCAGTGGGCATGTCTTTTCGCGCGCATCACCAATCACATGCCGTCAAACTGGCGTGGGAAACTGCCATCTGTCGCTTGCCATTGTTGGGGCATTTGATTCAAAGCAGTCGCACTGCCAAATGGACGCTGACATTGTCGGCCCTGCTAGAAGCAGGCATTCCCATCTCAGAATCACTGCTGCCAGCGGCAGCCGCTTCGGGCTCGCCCCAACTCCAAGCCAATGCGGTGCACTTGATTCGGCACATCCAAGAAGGTAGCGGTTTGAGCGTGGCCATGTCAAAATCAAAACTGTTTCCCGAGGTATTGGTTCAAATGTGTGCCATTGGGGAAGAAACTGGCGCTCTGGCAAGCCTGCTGGAAAAAGCAGCCCAGCTCATGGTGAACGATTTGAACCAGCACATCGCTCAGCTCACCACCCTGCTAGAACCCGTTCTCATGGTGTTTTTAGGGGGGCTTATCGGCGGCATATTGATTGCCTTGTATTTACCCATTTTCAATTTAGGACAGGTCTTTTGATGCCTCCTTCTCAATGGCCTAATTTACTGACCCCCCCCGGTGCCATGGGTTGGGTGCTGCCGCAATTCGAAAATGTCAACCTGTGGCAAGTGCTTTTATTTGTCACATTGGGACTCGTCATGGGCAGTTTTGTGAACGTGCTCATTCATCGACTGCCTCTCATGATTTTGGGCACAGAGCCGCCCAAGCCAATGCCGTTCAACCTTCGTGTACCGCGTTCACATTGCCCACACTGCCAACAGCCCTTGCATTGGTATGAGCTCATTCCTGTTCTCTCCTTTGCATGGTCCATGGGCCGCTGCAGGCATTGCAACGCTTACATTTCATGGCGCTATCCGTTCATTGAAATCACCACCAGCCTGCTGTTCACGCTGTGCTTGTTTCAATTTGGCTGGTCCGCGCAGGCACTGATGGCCTGCTTTTTTACCGCCGCATTGCTGGCTTTGGCCTGGATAGATGCAGAAACTTTCCTGCTGCCGGATGCCATCACCCAAGCACTATTGTGGGTGGGACTGGTTGGCAGCGCCATGTCACTCACGCCCACCCCCCTCATGCACGCTTTGTCAGGTGCAGTACTGGGTTACAGCCTGTTATGGGCGCTGGGATGGGCCTTCGTGACTTGGGCTGGCAAAGAAGGCATGGGGCAAGGTGATCTCAAACTGTTGGCCGGATTGGGGGCTTGGGTGGGCATTTGGAGCTTGCTGCCTGTGTTGCTGCTGGCATCAGTTTCCGGACTGATTTTTGGGATTGTTCAAAAAATGCGGGGGCAACTGGGTGACAATGGACACTTCGCTTTTGGACCCTTTTTAGCCCTGTCTGGATTCACATGTTTCTTTTTAGGAATTTCCATGGGAGTTTGAGCCTTTGACGCGCCCGACTGTTCGTCTGGGGCTTACGGGGGGCATTGGCAGCGGCAAAAGCACCGTGGCAGCACTTTTGGCACAGGCTGGTGCCGCTGTCATGGACGCCGATGCCATCTCCCGGTCCCTGACGCAGGCTGGTGGACAAGCAATTCCAGCCATCTTGGCTGAATTTGGCGAGCAAGTCATCACCTCAGACGGCGCCATGGACCGAGATGCCATGAGAGCCTTGGTGTTCTCAAATTCTCAAACAAAGCGGCAATTGGAAGCCATCATCCATCCTTTGGTTGCACACACCTTGCAGGCTCAAACGCAAGCGGCCATCGATGCCGGCAAAACATGCTTGGTGTTTGATGTGCCTTTGCTGGTGGAATCGGGCGAACGCTGGCGGCGACAAGTTGACTGGGTCTGTGTGGTCGACTGTCAAACCGAGACTCAAATTCAGCGCGTGACAACCCGCAGCCAACTGCCACGGCCAGACATCGAGCGCATCATGGCGCAGCAAGCCACACGCGCACAACGCCTGGCATGTGCAGACGCCGTCATCTACAACGATGGCATCGATTTCGACCAACTCAAACAGGTGGTTCATGAAATGATGGCCCGCTTCGGGCTATGATCTTGCTACTGAAAGACGCAGCGTGATACTTTACGAATACCCCCTCAACGAACGCATCCGGACTTACTTGCGCCTGCAACATTTGTTTGCACGCTTCAACAAGCTCTGCCAGCGTAGCGAGGCTTTGGACCATCACTACGCCCTCACCACGATTTTTGAAATCATGGAAGTGGCCTCACGCTCCGAACTCAAGTCTGAAATTCTCAAAGACATCGAGCGTCACAAACAACAGCTCAATGCCTATCGCGGCAACCCCTCCATCTCAGAACAAGCGCTGGACCTCATCATCGAGCAACTCGACCAGCGTTTTGAAACGCTCAACAGCATGGTGGGCAAAATGGGCAGTGCGCTCAGCGAAAGTGAATTCTTGAACAGCATTCGCAGCCGCACAGCCATTCCCGGCGGCACCTGTGAATTTGACTTACCGGCATACCATGCCTGGCAACATCACAGCCCTGCAGCTCGTCAAGCCAACTTGTTCGAATGGTCGCAGCACTTTGCACCATTGGCAATGTCCATCCAGCTCATGCTCAAAATGTTGCGTGAATCGGGCAGCACACAAAAGGTCATGGCCACAGGTGGGCAGCTTCAGCAAAACTTGCCACAAGGTCGCAATTTTCAATTGCTGCGCTTGCGCATCGACGACAGTCTGAACCTCACACCCGAGATCAGTTGCAACCGTTTGCTGGTGGTCATACGCCTGATGCAGCAACAAGAAGATGGCAAGCTGCTGGCAAGCCGAGAAGACACCCCCTTCGAAATGACACTCTGCGCCTAAACCGCAGACGCCGCCCGACCCGATCTGCGAGACGCCCATGAGCGAGCCATTGTCCAAGCCACGACACGTGAAATGCCCCACCTGCGGCGGCCCCAGTTTGTTCAGTTCAGACAACACGTACCGCCCTTTTTGCAGCGCACGTTGCAAGGGCATTGATTTAGGCGCATGGGCCAATGAAAGCTTCAGGGTGCCCGAAGACAATCCGCCCGATCAAGAAAATTTTGGCGATCCCAAGCTGCAGTGATTCAGCTTGAGTGCGTAGCCCCCACAAAGCCACGCTCTTCGGCCAGCAAAGCCAACACCGGGATGGTGCCAGGCAACACAGGCGCCACCTCAACCGGCAAAGCTTGCCAAGCAAAGCGCTGCCCCTCGCGCATTTCCAGTTCGCCTTGCCACTGACGCACTTTGCAAAAATTGAGTCGCACCAATGCGTGTGGGTAGTCGACCAGTTGCTGTTGCCACAACTGCACTTCGCCAATTTGCAAACCCAGCTCTTCATGCAACTCGCGCGTCAAAGCTTGCGCAACAGTTTCACCTGCCTCCAGCTTGCCGCCTGGAAACTCCCAATAGCCTTCGTACACCTTGCCGGGTGGCCGAGAGGTGAGTAAAAACTGATCGTGTGCATTGATCAGAATGCCTACAGCCACATCAACGGTGGCACGGTCTGCACCGCCTTCTCGCTGCACGTGCGCATCGGCCACCAACAAGGTCTTGGCGTTGTCAGTCAAGGCTTGGCTCACAGACTGCGAGAGGTGCCAGCCGCAGGGCCCTGGCCCATGCGCCCCATGTAATCGCGCGCAAACTGATACGCCACACGGCCACTGCGTGAACCACGTTCTAACGCCCAGACCAAGGCCTCGGGGCCAGAGCTTTGAATCACAGCGTCTGAAGCACCCAATGATTTCAGCCACTGTGACACGATGGTGAGGTATTCGTCTTGCGAGAAGGGGTAGAAGCTGATCCACAAACCAAAACGCTCGGACAGGGAAATCTTTTCTTCAATCACTTCACCGGGGTGCACTTCGCCGTCTTCGGTGTGCGTGTAGGTGAGGTTGTCCTTCATGTGCTCGGGCAGCAAATGACGGCGATTGCTGGTGGCGTAAATCAGCACATTGGGCGTTGACGCCGCCACGGAACCATCCAGGATGGATTTCAAAGCTTTGTAACCCCCTTCACCATCTTCAAAACTCAGGTCATCACAAAAGATGATGAATTTTTCAGGACGGCCAGCCACCACATCGACGATGTCGGGCAGATCGGTCAGGTCTTCTTTGTCCACTTCAATCAGACGCAAACCTTGTGCTGCATAGGCATTCAAGCACGCCTTGATCAATGACGATTTGCCCGTACCCCGTGAACCTGTGAGCAGCACATTGTTGGCAGGCAAGCCTTGAACAAACTGCAAAGTGTTTTGTTGCAGTTTTTCTTTTTGGCCCTCAATTTCTTGCAAGTCTTGGAGGCTCATGTCGGAAACATGGCGAACGCCTTCCAACACACCATGGCCCGACGCACGCTTGCGATAGCGCCAAGCGATGGCCTCGTTCCAATCAGGCTGGCTCAGGGGCTGGGGCAAGACGCGCTCTAGACGCTCCAACATGAGCACCGCACGTTCTAAGAGTTTTTCGATGGCAACGCTCATGAGCGGTAGTCCGCGTTGATGGACACATAGTCGTGACTGAGGTCGCAAGTCCAGACTGTGTCAACGGCAGTGCCACGACCCAGGCTGACGCGAATGGTGATTTCACTTTGCTTCATGACACGCTGGCCGTCGGCTTCTTGGTAGGCTGGATTGCGGCCACCGTTTTGAACCACGCACACATCGTCCAAATGCAAGCCAATCAAATCTTGATCGAGGTCTTGAATGCCGGCGTATCCCACGGCTGCCAAGATGCGGCCCAAGTTGGGGTCGCTGGCAAAGAAAGCCGTTTTAACCAAGGGCGAATGGGCAATGGCGTAAGCGGCCAAGCGGCATTCATCAGAGGTTTTGCCACCTTCCACCCGAATGGTGATGAACTTGGTCGCGCCTTCACCGTCGCGCACAATGGCGTGCGCCAATTGTTGTGCAACCGACAAGAGGGCTGCACGCAATGCTTGGCCATCGGCCGAATTCCAATCGGTGATGGCGGCATGCGCCGCTTTGCGGGTGGCCATCACCATGAACGAGTCATTGGTGGAGGTGTCGCCATCAATGGTGATGCGGTTGAAAGATGAATTGGCCAAGTCAGTGGCCAAGGCTGGCAACAAAGCTGGATCAATGTTGGCATCGGTGGCCAAGAAGCCCAGCATGGTGGCCATGTTGGGGCGAATCATGCCAGCACCTTTGCTGATGCCGGTGATGGTGACAGTCTGCCCCGACAACACCACTTGCTGACTGAAGGCCTTGGGCACCGTGTCGGTGGTCATGATGCCTTCGGCTGCTTTGGCCCAATGCGCAGCATGTGCATCGGCCAATGCAGCTGGCATTCCTGCCACGATGCGGTCCACAGGCAAGTTCTCCATGATCACGCCCGTCGAAAACGGCAAGACCTGTTGGGGCTGAATGTTGAGCAACCCTGCCAATGCGTCAGCTGTGGCACGCGCATCGGCCAAACCTTTGGCGCCTGTGCCGGCATTGGCATTGCCCGTGTTGATGACCAAGGCCCGAATTTGGGTGTTGGCTGCAGACGTGACATGCTGCAAGTGTTCACGACAAACTTGCACTGGCGCTGCACAGTATCTGTTTTGCGTGAACACACCGGCCACGGCCGTGCCTTCGTCCAACAAGATCACGGTCAGGTCTTTGCGTCCGACTTTGCGAACACCAGCTTCGGCAATGCCCAAACGCACGCCAGGAACAGCCAAGATGTTGGCGGGATTGGGGGCTTGCAAGTTCACAGTCATGTTTGCCTCTTATGCCAATTTGCCGTGACAGAATTTGTATTTCTTGCCGCTGCCACAAGGGCACGCATCGTTGCGGCCCACAGGCGCTAACAAACTGCTTTGAAATTCAGATTGCGTCTGTTGCTCACCTTGCTCATCGGGTGCGGTGTAGGTCACATTGCTGATGTTTTCAGCGCGCTCTTCCAAGACCTGTGCAGCTTCTTCAATTTGTTCGCTGGACTCAATGCGCACATTCATCAGCACGCGCGTCACTTCGTTTTTCACGGAGTCGAGCAACTGGCCGAACAATTCAAAGGCTTCGCGCTTGTATTCTTGCTTAGGCTGCTTCTGCGCATAACCGCGCAAGTGAATGCCTTGACGCAAATAATCCAACGCGCTGAGGTGTTCACGCCAGTGGGTGTCGATGCTTTGCAGCAAGACCACGCGCTCAAAGGGCACAAAGTTTTCAACGCCCACAGCGTCCAACTTGACTTTGAAAGCGTTGTTCGCAGCAGCCAGCACCATTTCTAAAATTTCATCGTCAGTGATGGCTGTGGCAGCCGAGACCTTTTCACGCAATGGCAAATCAATTTGCCAGTCGTCTTTGAGCACACGTTCAAGGCCTGCCAAGTCCCACTGCTCTTCGACCGTTTCTTCGGGCACGAATTGACGCACCAGATCGGTGAAGCTGCCTTCGCGCAAAGCTGTAATTTGCGCGTCCATTTCGGTGGCATCCAAGATGTCATTGCGCTGTTGGTAAATCACCTTGCGCTGATCGTTGGAGACATCATCGTACTCAAGCAATTGTTTGCGCATGTCAAAGTTGCGCGCTTCTACTTTGCGCTGCGCACTTTCGATGCTGCGTGTGACCATGCCAGCTTCGATGGCTTCGCCTTCTGGCATTTTCAAACGGTCCATGATGGCGCGCACACGGTCACCCGCAAAAATGCGCATGAGCGGATCGTCCAAGCTCAAGTAGAAACGCGAAGAGCCAGGGTCGCCTTGACGACCTGAGCGGCCGCGCAATTGGTTGTCAATGCGGCGTGACTCATGGCGCTCTGTGGCAATGATGCGCAAGCCACCCAATGTTTTGACCTGCTCATGCACAGTCAACCATTCGGTGCGCAAGGCTGCGATTTTTTCTTGACGTGCTTGCTCGTCCAAACTCTCATCGGCTTCAACCGATTGAATGTCTTTTTCGATGTTGCCACCCAACACAATGTCGGTACCCCGACCGGCCATGTTGGTGGCAATGGTGATCATGCCAGGGCGACCCGCTTGTGCCACGATGTCGGCCTCGCGCGCATGCTGCTTGGCATTGAGCACTTGGTGCGGCAATTTGGCTTTGGTCAGCATCTCAGAAATAAGTTCTGAGTTTTCAATGGACGTGGTACCGACCAACACCGGCTGACCGCGCTCGTGACATTCACGAATGTCGGCAATGGCCGCGTTGTATTTTTCGGGCGCAGATTTGTAGACGCGATCGAGTTGGTCTTCGCGGCGGCTGATGCGATTGGGCGGCACCACCACGGTTTCCAATCCATAAATTTCTTGAAACTCGTAGGCTTCGGTATCGGCCGTACCGGTCATGCCACCCAACTTTCCGTACAAGCGGAAATAGTTTTGGAAAGTGATGGACGCCATGGTTTGGTTTTCAGCCTGAATGGCCACGCCCTCTTTGGCTTCCACCGCTTGGTGCAAACCATCGCTCCAACGGCGGCCCGTCATGAGTCGTCCGGTGAACTCGTCAACAATGACAATCTCACCCTCTTGCACCACGTAGTGTTGATCACGGTGATAGATGTGGTTGGCGCGCAAAGCCGCTGTCAGGTGGTGCATCAACGCAATGTTGGCGGGGTCATAAAGGCTAGCGCCTTCTGGGATGAGCCCGGCATTGGCCAAAATGCGCTCGGCATTTTCATGGCCCTGTTCGGTGAGGAACACTTGGTGCGATTTCTCATCGACCGTGAAATCACCCGGCTTGGTGATGCCCTCACCCGTGCGAGGATCGGCTTCGCCTTCTTGGCGCGTGAGCATGGGCACCACTTGGTTCATGGCTTGGTATTGCGCCGTGTGATCGTCGGCTTGGCCACTGATGATGAGCGGTGTGCGCGCTTCGTCAATCAAGATGGAGTCCACCTCGTCGACGATGGCGTAGTTGAGGCCACGCTGCACACGGTCTTTGGCTTCATACACCATGTTGTCGCGCAGATAGTCGAAACCAAACTCGTTGTTGGTTCCGTAAGTGATGTCAGCGTTGTAGGCGGCCTGTTTTTCTTCGCGCGAGAGCTGTGGCAAATTGATGCCAACACTCATACCGAGGAAGTTGTAAAGCTTGCCCATCCACTGCGCATCGCGACTGGCCAAATAATCGTTGACCGTGACCACATGCACGCCTTTGTTGGCCAAGGCATTGAGGTAAACCGCCAAAGTGGCTGTGAGGGTCTTGCCTTCACCAGTGCGCATTTCAGAAATTTTGCCGTTGTGCAAAGCAATACCGCCCAGCATTTGCACATCGAAGTGACGCATCTTCATGATGCGCTTGGAACCTTCGCGAACCACGGCAAACGCCTCTGGCAAAATTTTGTCCAAAGTTTCGCCTTGTGCAACCCGTGCACGGAACTCATCGGTCTTGGCGCGCAGCTGCTCGTCGCTCAGTGCTTCGTAGTCGGCTTCAAGGCCATTGATCAACGCCACAGATTTGCGGTATTGCTTGATCAAGCGGTCGTTACGACTGCCGAAAATTTTGGTCAGAAAATTGGTCGCCATGTTGACTCGAGTCTGCTTCAGGTTAGAACACCCGAAACGGCTCGACAATCCTGTCTTAAAGTGGATTCAAAAGTACATGCGCACAAGGCGCAAGTGAACGCGTCATTTTAACTGCTGGGCACCCCTTCATTGCCTAGATATCCCGCAGAACATCAGGGTTCTCGCATAATGTGAGCATGGTCAAAATTAATCAGGCAGTCACCCTCATGGAAGCGGCGCAGGAGTCGCCCAGTTTGGCGCGCCTGACCGAGCTCACCAGGGCATCAAGCCAGCGTCTTAAACTCATTCACACCCTGGTTCCAGGCCCTCTGCGAAACGCCATCCAAGCCGGCCCGATCGAGGGCACTGAATGGTGTTTGCTGGTGAGTTCCAACGCCGCCGCCGCCAAATTGCGCCAAATGTTGCCTGCGCTTCAAGCGCACTTGAACAGCCATGGCCATGCGGTGGAGAAAATTCGCCTGAAGATACTTCAAACCCCACGCTGAGCACAGGCGAAAAAAAACCAACACAACTGTTTTGCAGAAGGCTGGTTTTCAAAATGGTGCCGCTTGTCGGATTCGAACTGACGACCTACCGCTTACAAGGCGGTTGCTCTACCAACTGAGCTAAAGCGGCACGGGCTGAATTGTAAATCAATAATGGCTGTTTTTCAGCTCAGTACGAATTTTTGATGAGGCTTATTTGATTCGGGTGAGCGTGGGTCGCGTGGGCGTGGGCGGCACAGGCTTGTCTTCTGGCGCCGTTGCCTCTTCGCTGTGCGCAAGCGGCACATCAGAAGCAGTCGGCACCTTGTGCAATTTGTCCATGCCCAACACGGTGCTGTTCAAGGGTGAGTCGGTGACGGGGAAAGACATGCCTTGCCCATTTTCTCGCGCATAGATGGCCATGACGCGGTGAATGGGGACCATGATGTCGCGGGGCTTGCCGCCAAAGCGTGCTTTGAATTCGATGAACTCATTGCCCAGTTGCAAAGAACTGGTGGCATCAAAACTGATATTGAGCACAATTTCGCCGCCTTGCACAAACTCACGCGGCACTTGGACCGAACCATCTACTTTCACAGCCACATAGGGCGTGAAAGAATGATCTGTGCACCACTCATACATCGCCCGAATAAGGTACGGGCGTGTGGATGGCGACTCTAGTGCGTTCATGACCATGTCTGTTTGCCGATTTGAATGCGTCTGGCAATTACTTGCGCATCACCTTTTCGGATGGCGTCAGTGCTTCAATGTAGGCTGGGCGCGAGAAGATGCGCTCTGCGTACTTCAACAAAGGCGCTGCATTTTTGCTCAGGTCAATGCCATAGAAATCCAGACGCCAGAGCAAAGGCGCAATGGCCACGTCCAACATCGAGAAGTTGTCACCCAGCATGAATTTGTTCTTCAAGAACACGGGTGCCAATTGGGTCAAGCGGTCACGGATGTGTGAGCGAGCTTTTTCCAGTGCTTTGTCATTGCCTTTGAGTGTGCGGTTTTCCAGCGTGGCCACATGCGTGAACAACTCTTTTTCGAAGTTGAGCAAGAACAAACGAACACGTGCACGGTCGACAGGGTCACCGGGCATGAGTTGCGGGTGGGGGAAACGCTCATCAATGTATTCGTTGATGATGTTGGATTCGTACAAAATCAAATCACGCTCAACCAAGATAGGCACTTGGCCATACGGGTTCATGACATTGATGTCTTCAGGTTTGTTGTACAGATCGACATCACGGATTTCAAAATCCATGCCTTTCTCAAACAGCACAAAGCGGCAGCGGTGAGAAAAAGGGCAGGTAGTTCCTGAGTAAAGCACCATCATGGTGAAGGCTCCTAAAAATCAAAAAGAGTGGGAAGCCACCGGGTTGGCGGGCCTGCCCACTCCATCAATTCGGGCAAGGCCCGAATCACGAGTTCTTACTTGATGTCTTTCCAGTAAGCAGCGTTCAAGCGCCATGCGATGAAGGTAAAGCCAGCCAAGAACAGCAAAACCCACATGCCCAGACGGACACGGTTGTTTTGGGCAGGCTCGGCCATCCATTGCATGTAATTGACCAAATCGCCCACAGCTTTGTCGTATTGCAAAGGCGTCAAAGCACCTGGTGTGACTTGCTTCCAACCCACAAAAACGTGTGTGGTTTGACCGTGTTCTTGGCGCTCTTCGTAGACGGGCTGGCGCTCGCCTTGCAATTGCCACAAGGGATTGGGCATACCGACATTGGGGAATGCCAAGTTGTTCCAACCTGTGGGTTTTGCTTCGTCACGGTAGTAAGTGCGCAAATATGTGTACAGGTAATCTGCACCTGTGCCACCGTGGCCTGAACGGGAACGGGCCACCAAAGTCAGGTCTGGAGGCACCGCACCAAACCAGTCTTTGGCTTGCTTGGGATCGATGTTGGCCTTCATGGTGTCGCCCACTTTGTCAGTGGAGAACAACAGGTTGTCCTTGATCTGTTGGTTGGTCAAACCGATGTCTTGCAAGCGGTTGTAACGCATGAAGGCAGCAGAGTGGCAGTTTAAGCAGTAATTGACGAACAGCTTGGCGCCGTTTTGCAAAGAGCCCAAATCGCTGGTGTTAACAGGCGCTTTGTCCCAAGCAATGGTGTTACCACCGGATGCTTGTGCACCTGTTAAGGATGCAATGGCCACACACAAACCCAGTGCAAATTTTTGAATTGATTTCATTTTCAAATACTCCTGGGCTTAGTGCGCAACGAAAGTAACGCGATCAGGCACGGCTTTAGGTGTGCCCAACTTGCTCCACCAAGGCATCAACAAGAAGAAGCCGAAATAGAACAGAGTTCCCACTTGTGAAACACGCTCACCAATGGGTGAAGGTGGCTGCACGCCCAAGTAGCCCAAGATCAAGAAGTTGATCACGAACACGGCGTACACGTATTTGTGCCAGTCGGGACGGTAACGAATAGATTTGACAGGGCTGTTGTCGAGCCATGGCAAGAAGAACATGATGACCACAGCACCGCCCATGACCACCACACCCCAGAACTTAGCGTCGATGGCCAACATCATGGCGGAAATCACCACAGCACCGCCCACAATGCCAGCCTTCAAGATGCTGGGCAATGCGTTTTTGCGTACAGCCAACACAGCACCCAAGACCACGCAAATGATGAGCACGTACATCATTTCGCTGGTAATGGCACGCAGCATGGAGTAATAAGGCGTGAAGTACCACACCGGTGCAATGTGCAAAGGCGTCTTCAATGGATCGGCCGGAATGAAGTTGTTGTATTCCAGGAAGTAACCACCAAACTCAGGCGCAAAGAAGATGATGGCCGAGAACACAAACAAGAACATGCTGACCGCAAAGATATCATGCACGGAGTAGTAAGGGTGGAATGGAATGCCGTCCAAAGGATGGCCCGCTGCATCTTTCGGTGCATTGGGACCTTTGATTTCGATGCCATCGGGGTTGTTAGAGCCGACTTCGTGCAACGCAATGATGTGCGCCACCACCAAGCCAAGCAGAACCAAAGGCACTGCAATGACGTGGAAGCTGAAGAAGCGATTCAAAGTGGCATCGCCCACCACGAAGTCGCCGCGGATCAGCAAGGCCAAATCGGGGCCAATGAAAGGAATGGCGGAGAACAGGTTCACGATCACCTGGGCGCCCCAGTAGGACATTTGACCCCAAGGCAACAAGTAACCCATGAAAGCTTCAGCCATCAGGCACAAGAAGATGGCACAGCCAAAGATCCAGACCAGTTCACGGGGCTTGCGATAGCTGCCATACATGAGACCGCGGAACATGTGCAAATACACCACGATGAAGAACGCAGAAGCGCCTGTGGAGTGCATGTAGCGAATGAGCCAACCCCATGGCACATCACGCATGATGTATTCCACAGATGCAAAAGCAACATTGGCATCGGGTTTGTAATGCATCACCAAGAAAATACCGGTGACGATTTGGATGACCAAGACCAGCAACGACAGCGATCCGAAGATGTACCAGAAGTTGAAGTTTTTGGGCGCGTAATACTCGCTCATGTGCTCTTTGTAGAGCTTAGACGCTGGGAAGCGGTTGTCCACCCAGTTCAGGAGCTTTTCGCCAGCAGAGGCGTTGGGGGAGATTTCCTTGAATTCAGCCATGATGATTCCCCTCAAGCCTTCTTGTCTTCACCGATCAGCAGTCTGCTGTCGGACAGGTACATGTGCGGCGGCACTTCCAGATTATCAGGAGCGGGTTTGTTTTTAAACACGCGACCCGCCAAGTCAAAAGTGGAACCGTGGCAAGCGCACAAGAAACCACCTTGCCAATCGTCAGGCAAAGAAGGCTGTGGGCCAGCTTGGAACTTGTCGCCAGGCGAGCAACCCAAGTGGGTGCAAATACCAACGGCCACCATGAACTCTGGTTTGATAGAGCGGTGTGCGTTTTTGGCGTATTCGGGTGTGGGATAGGCTTTGCGATCGGAAGCAGGATCGGCCAATTGACCATCCAACTTCTTCAAAGCTTCAACCTGTTCAGCCGTGCGGCGCATGATCCAAACGGGTTTACCGCGCCATTCAACGGTGAGCTTCTCACCAGGCTTGACGTCAGAAATATCAACCTCAACAGCTGCACCAGCGGCCTTGGCACGCTCAGATGGCTGGAAAGAACTGACGAACGGGGTGGCGACGAAGCCTGCGCCTACGGCGCCAGCACAAGTTGAGGCAATCAGCCACGTCCTTTTGCTGTTGTCGACTGGGGTATCACTCATGAGAATCCTCTAGCGAATCGGTATCAGGGTTAACCGCCGATTGTAGCCGACTGGCGGGGGCTTTTTCCAGTGCCCTCAGCCAATCAATTGATGCGCCATGCGAATTGCGGCCACCAAACTTGCGGCATCTGCCACGCCTTTTCCAGCAATGTCAAAAGCTGTGCCGTGATCGGGGCTGGTTCGGACCAAAGGTAGACCCAAAGTGACATTGACGCCCTGCTCCAGTCCCATGTATTTGACGGGAATCAGCCCTTGGTCGTGGTACATGGCCAGCACCACATCAAATTCCCCAGGGCCATTGACTTTACGTCGGGCCCGCATGTAGATGGTATCTGGCGCGAAGGGCCCATGAACATCCAAACCCTCAGTCAAGGCTTGCGACATGGCGGGCTGAATGATGTCAATCTCTTCACGCCCAAACAAACCACCCTCGCCGGCATGCGGGTTGAGGCCTGCCACGCCAATTTTGGGTGGACGCCCCAACAACCGACTCAGGGCTTGATGCGTGATGCGCAAGCTTTGGAGCACATTGTCGTAAGTGACCGCATCGAGCGCTTGACGCATGGAAACGTGAATGCTCACTAACACGGTCCGCAAATCGTCATTGGCCAGCATCATGCGAACAGGCATCTGCGCCAAGGGCAGGTTTGCGTGGCGCGCAGCCTCTGTTTGAAGCAACTCGGTATGGCCGGGAAACGCATTGAAGGGGGCGCCAGCCGCCGACAAAGCCTCTTTGTGCAAAGGCGCTGTGACCACGGCCGCGATTTTGTTTTGCAGCGCGGCACGGGCAGCCCATTGCACACATTCACCCGCAAAACGACCTGCTTCGGCTTGAATTTGGCCCCATGCCAATGCATCAGACAGCTTCGCCACCTGTAAAACAGGCAGCACCCCCACAGGGCAGTCGCAAGACTCATCAGCGTTTTGAATTTGCCTCACACGCAGGTGTTGACCTGTCGGGTCGACCAGCCCGACGGCCTTCTCCATCAACTGAACATCTCCCGCCACAAAACAGCGGTGAGTCACCGCAGGGCCGGCAGTTGAGGGCGCCAGCGCATCTTTCAAATAGGCTTTGGCAATGATTTCAGGGCCGATGCCACAAGGATCTCCTGGCGTGATGGCAATGGCTTGCAAGGGCGGCATGGCGCGGGTCATGGCTTTAGGCGGGATTGGGAATGTCAATGAACTGGTGCTCTATGCCCAGTGCGGCGGCAACGTGCGATGCAACCGCTGGTGCGCCATAGCGCTCGGTTGCATGGTGGCCACAAGCCAAAAAGGCAACACCTGTTTCTCTGGCGATGTGGGCCTGTGGCTCTGAGATTTCGCCGGTGATAAACGCATCAACACCTTCGGCAATGGCGGCCTCGAAATACGACTGCGCGCCGCCCGTGCACCACGCAATGCGGCGAACCGGCTGCACAGTCGGCGCAACGCACGTGATCGACCGGCCCAAGACAGCCTGAACATGCGACGCAAGGGCATCGGCATTGTCAAAGGCTTGGTTATTTCGTGATTGCCCGACGCTGACCAGATTTTGATCACCGCACCAAGCTTGCGCTTGCAGGCCCAAGACCTTGCCCAGCTGTGCGTTGTTACCCAACTCGGGGTGTGCATCGAGTGGCAAGTGGTAGGCGTACAGGTTGATGTTGTGCGCCAGCAACCTTTGCAGGCGCTCTTTCATCCAACCCACCACCCGGCCATCTTGGCCGCGCCAAAACAAACCGTGGTGCACAAAAATGGCATCGGCCTTGACCGCGATGGCGGCGTCGATCAGTTCGCGGCTGGCGGTGACACCCGAGACCAATTTTTGAACCGCCGGCTTGCCTTCAACCTGCAGGCCATTGGGTCCGTAGTCTTTGAAGCGTTCTGGCTGCAAAAGTTGGTCAAACGCTTGAAGCAGCGTCTTGAAATCTGTCATGGCAATCTCATTTAGGGTGAAAGGCTATTGTGGCGCATCTCATGGCCTTGGCAGAGATTCAAGGCTTACGACACAATGCAAATCATGAAAAGAATTTGGCTCCTATTTTCCCAAACTGTGACGGTCCTGGTGGCGGCATGGTTTGTGGTTGCAACGCTTCAGCCTGGCTGGCTCAAACGCCCCGCAACGGGCACCACCGTGTCCTTCACGCAAGCCCGAGACGATGGCAACGCGAGTGCAGCCCCTGGGGGCAGTTTCCGCCAAGCCGCCCAAAAGGCGGCCCCTGCGGTGGTTAGCATCAACGTGCAGCAAAAAGCGCGGGGCAAATCACGCAAAGCCGATCCTTGGTTTCGATTTTTTGAAGAACCTGAAGACGACGCCCCCAGCGGTGGCATGGGCAGTGGCGTGATCGTCAGCCCTGAGGGCTACATCCTCACCAACAACCACGTGATTGAAAGCGCAGATGGCATTGAAGTGGTGCTGAACGATGGCCGCACCGCGCAGGCCAAGGTCATTGGCACGGATCCTGAAACCGATTTGGCCTTGCTCAAAATTGACCTGCCCCACTTGCCCGTGATTGTGCTGGGTCGGGTTGAAGCCTTGCAAGTGGGCGACGCTGTCTTGGCCATTGGCAATCCTTTTGGTATGGGCCAAACCGTGACGTCAGGCATTGTGAGCGCATTGGGTCGCAAACAACTGGGCATTAACACCTTCGAAAACTTCATTCAAACCGACGCGGCCATCAACCCTGGCAACTCAGGCGGCGCCTTGGTCGACGCCAGCGGTGCCCTGATGGGCATCAACACGGCCATCTACTCGCGTTCTGGCGGCAACATGGGCATCGGTTTTGCCGTGCCCGTGTCAACCGCCACGCAAATCATGGACGCCCTGATCAAGGATGGCAAAGTCACTCGCGGATGGATTGGTGTCGAGCCGCGCCCTTTGACCGCAGAGTTGGCTGAAAGTTTTGGCATTGCCAAAGACAAAAACTCAGGCGAGTTGCCCAAGGGTGTCCTGATCAACGGCGTGTTGCAAAACAGCCCCGCCGCCAAAGCAGGCCTGCAACCAGGCGATCTGATTTTGAAAGTAGCGGGTCAGGGCGTGGGCGATGTGCCCGAGATGCTGTCGCGCGTTGCGGCTTTGAAACCCGGTGAAGCGGCTGTGGTCTTGCTACAAAGAAATGGCAAGACCTTGGAAATGCGGGTCACACCGGGCACACGACCCGTGCGTCGTTGATCGGCGTCAAGTGCCGCAGACGGGCACTTAAGGCGAAGTGGACGCTGAGTCTTCCTTGGGCGCTTGTGTGTGCTTGATGAACAACTGCGCCGCCCAAATGCCCATCTCGTAAAGCAGGCACATGGGGATGGCCAACGCCAATTGTGAAACCACATCGGGCGGTGTCACGATGGCCGCAATGACAAAGGCCAAGACCACAAAGTAGCCCCGAAAGTCTTTCAGCTTTTCAATGCTGACAACACCCAAACGCGCCAGAACCACCACCGCAATGGGCACCTCAAAGGCCAGGCCAAAGGCCAAGAACATGTTCAACACGAAGCCCAAATAAGCCTCAATGTCAGGGGCCGCCGTGATACTTTTAGGCGCAAAACTTTGAATGAATTTAAAGACTTGGCCAAAGACAAAGAAATAGCAAAACGCAACGCCAATGAAAAACAAGACCGTGCTGGAAATGACCAAAGGCATGACCAAGCGTTTTTCATGCGCATACAAGCCTGGCGCAATGAAGGCCCAAACTTGATAAAGCACCACCGGCAAGGCCAGCAAAAAAGCCGCCATCATCAAAATTTTGAGCGGCACCATGAACGGTGAAATGACCGAGGTGGCAATGAGCGTGGTGCCAGCCGGCAAATGTGCAACCAAAGGCGCGGCCAACAAATCGTAGAGCTCGGCGGGACCAGGGAAGATGGCCAAGATGGCCGCTGCCACACCCACGCCTGCCATGGCACGAACCAGGCGATCGCGCAATTCCATCAAATGGGACACGAAGGGCTGCTCGGTGCCAGCCAATTCGTCTTCGGGCTTTTGGGAAGGTTCAGACACGGAAAATTAACCCAGTTTGGTAGGTCGATAGCGCGCCACACGTGCAGCGCCCGACTGTGTTTTGGTGCGCACACCTGCGCGTGACTTGTACCACTGAGGCACTGCGGCTTGTTTCAAACGAAACTTTTTGCCAGGGTGCTTGTAAACCGGAGGGGGGGGCTCCCAAGGCGTGTGCGTCGACTCGGTAGAAAGACCTGCCGTGGTGTCGTTCCACTGCTTTTCAAAATCAATGGCGGTTGACTGAACGGAGCCTTCCACATCGCGTGCCGCCTCCTCCATCGTGTCTTTCATCTTCTTGAGCTCTTCCAAATCCATGGTGCGATTGACCTCAGCTTTGACATCGGCGA
>CALEYZ010000150.1 GCA_937928195.1 uncultured Limnohabitans sp. | reverse complement strand
GCTACATCGTCGACGAAGTGCAAGACGTTTACCGTTTGCAAGGCGTGAAGATCAATGACAAGCACATTGAAGTGATCGTGCGTCAGATGTTGCGCCGTGTGGTGGTTGAGAACATTGGTGACTCAACTTACATCTCTGGTGAACAAGTTGAGCGCTCTGAAATGCTCAACACCAACGATGCATTGCGCGCCGAAGGCAAGATCCCTGCAACCTACAGCAACTTGCTGTTGGGTATTACCAAGGCTTCCTTGTCCACTGACTCGTTCATCTCTGCGGCGTCCTTCCAGGAAACCACCCGCGTGCTCACCGAAGCTGCCATCATGGGCAAGCGCGACGAGTTGCGTGGTCTGAAAGAGAACGTGATTGTGGGTCGTTTGATCCCAGCAGGTACGGGCTTGGCTTATCACAAAGCTCGTGCTGCCAAAGATGCGATGGACGAAGCAGAACGCCGCGCCATCACAGAAGCCGAAGCCGTTGAATTGGCCGAAGCTCAACAG
The DNA here is from genome assembly GCA_937928195.1 of uncultured Limnohabitans sp. Taxonomy (GTDB): domain Bacteria; phylum Pseudomonadota; class Gammaproteobacteria; order Burkholderiales; family Burkholderiaceae_C; genus Limnohabitans_A. The sequence continues at coordinate 21,159 of CALEYZ010000150.1, read as the reverse complement.
TTGACCGAAGACGCAGCCAACGCTGCCGATTCCAACACCTGATCAACGTCCGGCCTCGGCCGGATGATTGGAAGAACGCCTCTGAACCGTCTGTGCGGCCAGAGGCGTTTTGCCATTTACCTTTTGCGTTTAGCAGAAGTTTTCAGACACAATGACGTCAAGATGTCTCTTCTGATTTTCAGCTCTGTTCTGGCCGTCCTGTTTTTTTGGGCAGTCGGCGCCTACAACCGCTTGGTCGTGTTGCGCGCCAGCGTGGCCAAACAGTTTGCCGCTGTCGATGCGCAGTTGCTGCGTGTTTTGGTGTGGATGCAAGGCAATTTGCCAGCGTCCATGCGCGACATGCTGAGCGAAATGGAAGAAGCCGCTTTGCCAGAAGCGCTCTTGAAAAACGAACGTGATTTGAATTTGCTGAAAATTCTGGAAGACTTGTCCGACAGCTTGGACTTGGCTCGCACACAACCTTTGTCTGTCAGTGCGATGCAAAAAGTCAACCAAGACCGATTGTCTTTGGCCGCTTGGGCCAGAACCGAGGTGCGCGCGGGTCAAAGTGGCGAGGCCACTTGGTTCATTGAACCCTTGCCTTACAAATTTGACCGACTCAAAGCACAGGCCTGGCCGCTGATGGATGCCTACAACCAGGCTGCCTTCAAATACAACGAAGCCGTGAACCAGTTTCCTGCCAGCGTGTTGGCCAAGCAAGTCAATTTCTTGCCAGCCCAAATGCTGGACAACGCCGATTTGCTGGCCTGAGTTGCATGGCCACAGCTCCAAGCCCTCATTTACAAGCCCCCTTATGGCAATTGCTGCAAGCCACTGCCGGTGTGGCCCAAGCAGTTCACCATGGCCGCTCCATGACGGCGGCCATTGAACAAGTACCCAAAGAACTTCGACCGGGTGCACAGGCGCTGTCGTTTCAAGCCATGCGATGGTGGGGCCGCGCAGTGGCCATTCGCAAACTCTTGGCGCGCAAGGCGCCACCTGCCGCCGCCGATGCATTGCTGTGCACGGCACTGGCGCTGTCGTGGCGCGACGACTTGGCACCTTATGCGGTTCACACCTTGGTGAACCAAGCCGTGGAAGCTGCACGCCGCGACAAAGAGATGCGTGCCCAAGCACCGTTTGTGAATGCTTGCTTACGTCGTTTCCTGCGTGAACGCGACAGTTTGTTAACTGCCACCGATGCCGATGGCACAGCAAAGTGGAATCACCCCGCGTGGTGGGTGAAGCGCGTGCAGCAAGATCATCCCAACGAGTGGATGCAAATTTTGGCGGCTGCGCAATCGGCTGCGCCCATGACCTTGCGCGTCAATCAACAGCATCACACCGTGGCGGCCTATCTGGCGGTGTTGCAAACGCAAGGTATCGCGGGCAAGGCCATCACCACTGCGGGCGTGCCCTCTGGGGTTCAATTGGACAAGGCTGTGCCGGTTCAGCGCTTGCCTGGTTTTGCGCAAGGTCATGTGTCTGTGCAAGATGCTGCCGCGCAATGGGCTGCGCCTTTGTTGCTCACAGGTTTGAAATCTGCTGGCCCCCAGCTGCGTTTGTTGGACGCGTGTGCCGCGCCCGGTGGCAAAACGGGGCACTTGCTGGAATGCCAGCCCACGGCCCAAGTTCTGGCCTTGGACGTCGACCCGCAACGTTGTGAACGCATTCAACAAAATGTGGACCGTTTGCAAGTCCGTGCACAGATTGTGGCGGCGGATGCGGCCGACACTGCCAAGTGGTGGGATGGCCAAAGTTTTGATGGCATCTTGTTGGATGCACCTTGCACAGCTTCTGGCATTGGCCGCCGTCACCCCGATGTGCGATGGCTGCGCCGTGAAAGCGATGTCGCGCAGTTGGCCAGCATTCAGGCCAAGCTGCTCAAAGCCCTTTGGCCCTTGGTCAAACCCGGTGGTCGGCTGCTGTATTGCACCTGCTCGGTTTTCAAGGCCGAAGGCGAAACTCAAATCCAAACGTTTGTTCAGAACAACACTGATGCCCTGATCTTGCCCTCTCCAGGCCATTTAACGCCCTCAAATGTCACTTCAGAGCTCAGTCTCCGCGACAATGACATGGGTGAACATGACGGTTTTTATTACGCACTGCTGGAAAAGCGTTCAATCTGAGTTGAATTGCATGAGGCGCACAAGCTTTTGGTTTCGTGCGCTTTTGTTGTGCGCATGCCTGAGCCTCACCGTTTTCAGGCCGGTTGCTGCTCAAACACCGACCAATTCGGCCGTTGAAGTGACCGAGTTGTGGCTCGAGCGTGCCGAAGGGGCGTTGCTGCTGCAAAGTACCTTGCGCCTTGACCTCAGTAGCACAGTGGAGGATGCCCTGCAAAAAGGCATGCCCATTTACTTTGTCACCGAGGCAGAACTGATGCGCGACCGCTGGTACTGGTATGACAAAAAAATAGGTGCAGTCACCCGTCATTACCGTTTGGCGTACCAGCCGCTCACCCGCAAGTGGCGCTTGAATGTCTCTCGCGAGCCCATTGGCGCCGTGGGTTTGGCCAGCAGTTTGTCGCAAACATTTGAGACATTGCCCGAGGCCATGTCGGCCGTTCGGCGCACGGTGAATTGGAAGCTGGCCGATTTGGCCGACATCGATTCCGATAACAAATACACCCTCAGCTTCAAATTCCGATTGGATGTGTCACAGCTGCCAAGGCCGTTTCAAATGACAGCCGGCAGCCAGGCGGAGTGGAATTTGAGCACGCAAAAGACATTGCGACTTGGCGCGGACATGGGCCGTTAAGGCCTCTCGTCAGCGACAATTGCCCCCATGAGTCGGAACAAACAAGAACGCATTGCCACTGGCGCACAACCGTCTAAAACGGTTCGCTGGTTGGTGGGCTTGGGCGTCAGCATTTTGCTGACCATTGGTTTAGGCTTGCTTGTCTTGTTGACGCAGGCTACCAGCAACCGCGCGCTCTACGATCGCAATTACGAACGCCTGTACATGGTCAATACCGTGGTGGCGGGCTTGCTGTTGTTGGGTTTGCTGTGGGGTTTGACGCGCTTGTTCATTCGCGTTCGCCAAGGGCAGTTTGGCTCGCGCTTGCTGGTCAAGTTGGCTGCTATTTTTGCCTTGGTGGGTGTGGTGCCCGGCGTGTTGATTTATGTGGTGTCTTACCAGTTTGTGTCGCGCTCCATTGAAAGTTGGTTTGACGTCAAAGTGGAAGGCGCTTTGGTGGCGGGTCTGAATTTGGGCCGCGCCACCTTGGACACCCTCACGGGTGATTTGGCCAAGCAGTCGCGCGTGGCAGCGCAGCAATTGGTGGATGTGCAAGAACCCAGCGCCGCCCTCATGCTCGACCGCGTTCGAGAGCAAATGGACGCCAACGATGCGGTGCTCTGGTCCTTGGATGGCCGCATGATTGCCACAGCGGGTCAGTCGCGGTTTTCGATTCGTCCTGAGCGACCGACAGCAGCGCAATTCAAACAAGTACGCAGCAAGCTGAGTGTTGAAATTGTGGAGGGCCTGGACGAAACGGCTGGCGCGCCCACAGGCCGCATCAAGGTCTTGACCTTGGTGCCGCAAAACAGTTTGAGCTTGCGCGATGACCCTTGGGTGCTGCAAATTGCGCAAGAACTGCCTGCCACTTTGGTGGCCAATGCCCTGGACGTGCAGCTGGCCAACCGCGAGTACCAAGAGCGTGCGTTGGCACGAGATGGTTTGCGCCGCATGTACATCGGCACACTCACCTTGAGTCTCATCATGGCGGTGTTGGCTGCGGTGTTGCTGGCCATGTTGTTGGGCAACCAATTGGCCAGACCCTTGTTGTTGCTGGCGCACGGTATGCGCCAAGTGGCCTCGGGGGACTTGTCGCCCAAGTACACCTTGCAAGGCAAAGACGAGTTGGGTGGTTTGACGCGCTCGTTTGCTGAAATGACACAGCAATTGTCGGATGCGCGAAGTGCGGTGGAGCGAAGCTTGATGCAGCTCGATGCCGCACGTGGCAATCTGCAAACCATCTTGGACAACCTCACCGCGGGCGTGATTGTGCTCAATGCGCGCGGCATTATTCAGTCCTCCAACCCTGGCGCCACGCGCATTTTGAAAGTGCCACTGGCCGCGCATGAAAAGGCCGCGTTTTTAAGCTTGCCCAATTTGCAAAACTTTGCCGCAGGTGTGCAAGAGCAGTTTGAATTGCTCAGCGCCGACAAAGACCGTCACGAGTTGGACCATTGGCAAAAGTCATTTGAAATTCATGCCTCGGGTCAGGGTTTGGAAGCGACTTCGGTGACCTTGGTGGCACGCGGGGCCATTTTGCCGGATGGCATGCGTTTGCTGGTGTTTGACGACATTTCCGAAATTGTGTCGGCGCAGCGCTCTCAGGCTTGGGGCGAAGTGGCAAGGCGCTTGGCGCATGAAATCAAAAACCCCTTAACCCCCATCCAGTTGTCGGCAGAGCGCTTGGAGCGCAAGCTGGACGGCAAATTGGCGGAGTCGGACCAAACGGTGCTGTCCAAATCGGTCAAAACCATTGTGGAGCAAGTGGCGGCCATGAAGCGCTTGGTCAATGAGTTTCGCGACTATGCCCGCTTGCCCTCGGCCGATTTGAAGCCGCTCGATTTGAACAATCTGATCTTGGATGTGATGGGCTTGTATTCGCAAGAGCCCTCCGAGACGGCCACGCGAGCCCAAATTTTCACGGATTTAGACCCCACTTTGCCCATGATTGAGGGGGATGCTCAGCAGCTGCGGCAAGTGGTGCACAACCTGCTGCAAAACGCACAAGATGCCAGCGAGACACAGTCACATGTGATGCTGGTCACGCGCTGGAGCCCCGCGCGCAAACGGGTGAAGTTGACCGTGTTGGACGAAGGGCCCGGATTTTCACCCAATATCTTGCAACGCGCGTTCGAACCTTATGTCACCACCAAAGCCAAAGGCACTGGTTTGGGCTTGGCGGTTGTGAAGAAAATTGCTGACGAACATGGCGCCCGCTTGGACATTGCCAACCGAGTTGAAGAGGGGGTGGTCAAAGGCGCCCAAGTGTCGTTATCATTCAGTGTCGAGAAATTAGCGCAAACCTGAGACAACGAAAAGCAACATGGCAAACATTTTGGTGGTGGATGACGAGCTTGGCATTCGCGATTTGCTCTCGGAAATCCTGAACGACGAAGGACACAACGTCGAGCTGGCCGAGAATGCAGCGCAAGCACGTGACGCCCGCATTCGCATGCGCCCCGATTTGGTCTTGCTTGACATTTGGATGCCCGACACCGATGGCGTCACCTTGCTCAAAGAGTGGGCCACTGGCGGTTTGTTGAACATGCCCGTCATCATGATGAGTGGCCATGCCACCATCGATACCGCAGTCGATGCCATCCGCATTGGCGCACAAGCCTTCTTGGAAAAACCCATCACGCTGCAAAAACTCCTGAAGACAGTGGAGCAGGGTTTGGCGCGCGAGCAAGTGCGCCAAGCGGCGGCGGCTTATCAAGCGGCGCAATCGGGCGCCAGCACAAGCCCCGTGGTGCCTGGCAATCTGGCCATACCCCAAGACACTTCAGTGCCAGGCTCGCAAAGCTTTGAATTAGATCTTCCTTTGCGCGATGCGCGCGATGCATTTGAAAAAGCTTACTTCGAGTTTCACCTGGCCAACGAAGGTGGCTCCATGACCCGTGTGGCCGACAAAACCGGCCTAGAGCGCACCCACCTTTATCGCAAACTCAAGCAGCTGGGTGTCGACCTGACCAAAAGCAAGCGTGCTGGCGCATAAGCGCATCGGCCAATCAAAGCCTGCAAATCACATTTGAATTTTTGCAGTTCATGCCCAGGTTTTGACAGTTCATCGCAAACCGCGTGCATTGCCAAGTTGATGTTTCTACATTAGGCCCATTCCAAACAGCGAGGCCTTATGACCACTCCCAACTCAAACCTAATTTCTTCCACACGCTCTAAGTGGCAACCTGCCAAAGATGCATTCCATGCCTACGGCCGCTGGCTGGTGAGCATCAGTTGGAAATTGTTTTTTGCTGTGGCCTTTGTGCTCATCATGGCCGCGGGCATGATTCAGTCTTGGTTGCCAGCGCAAAAAGAAGACTTCTTGCCGCAAGCCGCCATCTTGGTGATCTTGTCTTCCATCGTCATCAAGGCCAGCTACAAGCAACAAATTCAGGCCGAAGAAAAAGCCAGTGCGGCCACCTATTTGGCCGAAGCAGAGCAACTCAAACGCCAATTGCTTGAAGCCCGACTTTCTGCCATGCAAGCGCAAGTCGAGCCCCACTTTTTGTTCAACACTTTGGCGTCTATCGATCATTTGATTGAGACCGATCCACCGCGCGCCAGTCTGATGCAAAAAAGTTTGATCGCGTTGTTGAGAGCCACATTGCCTTCGATGCGCGAAACCAATGCCAGCACAGTGCGCTATTTAGGCCAAGAGTTAGCCGTGATTCGCCCTTACCTGGACATTCAAAAAATGCGCATGGAAGACCGCCTGCAAATTCAATGGGATGTGCCAGAAGGTTTGAAGTCGGCAGAGATGCCACACATGATGGTGCTCAGCCTGGTAGAGAACGCTTTCAAGCACGGCCTTGAGCCCAAAGCGGAAGGCGGTACGCTCACCTTGCGCGCAGAAGTGATGCATGGCAATTTGGTTGTGACGGTCAGAGACACCGGCGTTGGTTTTTACCCCGATGAAGCTGCAGGTTTGTCAGCACAACCTGGCAATGGTTTTGGACTTCAAAACATCCGCGATCGGTTGGCGCTCATTTATGGCGATCAAGCCAGCTTCAGCATCCGCGCGATGGAGCCCTTCGAAGGTTCTGGCACCTTGGCAAAACTGACCGTGCCCTACCGCGTGGTGCCACTTGAGCAGCAAGCCTTGGGTGCGTAAAGGGAAGCAAGCGAAGCCATGAATTTGCCAGCGCTGCCCCATCCTCGCGCCGTCATTGCAGACGACGAACGCTTGATGCGCGATCAACTGCGCACACGCTTGGCCCAAGTCTGGCCCAACTTGCAAATTGTGGCCGAGGCCAAAAATGGCATCGAAGCCATCGAGGCGGTGCGGGTGCACCAGCCCGATGTCATTTTTTTAGACATCCGCATGCCAGGCCTGACCGGCGTGGAAGCGGCCAAGGAAATTGCGCAATTGGAGGTGGGTGACGAGGCCTTGCTGCCTGAGATGGTGTTCATCACCGCCTACGACCAATACACCTTGGATGCCTTTGAACAGGGTGCCGTGGACTATGTTCTCAAGCCCGCCGAGCCAGAACGCTTGCGCGTAACAGCAGAGCGCTTGCAAAAGCGGCTGAAGCAGCGCGCAAGCATGGGCCAAGAACCTGCCGAGACGACCGCTGGCACAGCCGGTGGCAACGCAACGGTTCAGCAACTGCTGCATGTCTTGTCGGCACAGCTTAAGGGACAGCCCACGCAGTACCTGACTTGGCTGCAGGCCTCTGTGGGTCAAAGCGTCCAGATGGTGGCCGTGGACGAAGTATTGTTTTGCGTCAGTGACGAGAAGTACACGCGCGTGCAAACCTTGAAACAAGAGTTTCTCATTCGCAAGCCCATCAAAGAGTTGGTGGAGGCGCTCGACCCCCAAGTGTTTTGGCAAATTCACCGCAGCACCTTGGTCAATGTCAAAGCGATTGCCGGTGTGCAGCGCGATGAGCGCGGCAGGCAAGAGGTCTTGATCAAGGGGAGACCCGATCGGCTGGCGGTCAGTCGCAGCGCCTCCCAGTTGTTTAGGGGCATGTAAGCCTGTTTGGGGGTTGGCGGGTCATTGGGCCAGATCAATCTGAGGCACAAGTTCAGAAAATGCCGCCATCTCTTGGCGAAGTGCTTATCATTGGGCCTTGATCGACCTGACAACGACGGACGCCTCTGCGAAATGACTGATATGGGTGAGCAAAGCAATGTTTCAAATCCTGAATTCTTTTTCAGGACAGCAGACCGATTGCAAATGGACAGCTGCATCACAGCTTTGTCCAAAGAAGGCAAGAGTGTGGTCATTCACAGCCGTTCCAACGAATTGTTGGACTACTACGGTGCGGCATTTTTGCGCCGGCTCAAAAATGATCTGATCGACAGCCACATTGAAGTGTTCATGCCGGCCGATACCGAGGCCATGCTGCAGCGCTTCAATCAGTTGTTGAGTGACATGTCACTGAATGTGGCCACCAAAGCACGCACAGGTGTGGCCCCTGACAAAGTTTGGGTGGTGCATGACGCCAGCGCATTGGGTGTGCATGAACTGGAATTGCTGGCCCGCTTGGTTCAGCAGTTTCCTGGTTCAGGTGTGAGCGCCGTGCTGATGTTCGCGTCAGAGAGCGCCCCCAGCGACAGCCTCACGCGGCAGAACAAGCAGTTCGTGTCTTGGGCTTTGGAGATGCCCACGGCAGAGCAAAAACTCAGCACCATTCAACAAGCGCGCAAGCAGGGCAAAGAGGATGCGGCCGTGATGTTTTTCAACCGCTTGGTCAAGCGTGTCGTCAAAGCAGATGTGCCCTCTGTGCGCGCCGCAGAATCTGCGGCAGCGGCCAAAGCCCCGCCCTCTGCAAAGCCTGCAGCGCCTTCAAAGAAGAAGTCTGGTCATGCGTTTTTGTGGGCGTTGATTGTGATGGCCTTGCTCACCTTGTCGGTGGGCGTGGCGTCTTGGTTGCATCCCGACGTGGCCAGCAAAGTGTGGAACCAAGCCGCTCAGGTCTTGGGCATGACAGTCGACGCGCCCAAAGCAGCAGACACGCCAGAGCCCGCTACGGCAGAAAAAGCAGAAGTGCTGGTGGCCAAAGACGAGGCCAACAACCCCATGCCGCCGCCAGGCCCCAGCGAAGCTGTCAAAGCGCCTGTGGCCACTGAGCCTGTGGCCGTTGCGCCTCCTGCGCCCGAAGTGGCTGCCGCCAAAGTCATCACAGAGTTGCCAGAGGTGGCCGTGCAAGGCCGCACGTGGCTCAAAGGCTTGCCAGAAGACAGCTTTGTGCTTGAGCACCAAAGCTTTGCCAGTTTGAGAGAGGCACAAGCGGCCACCAAAGGCAAGGAATGGTTGGCCAATGCGCGCATCGTGCCTTTGTTTGCCGATGGCAAAGACGAAGCACGTTTTGCCGTGGTGACGGGGCCTTTCAAATCCAAAGACCGCGCCAAAAACACCATCACTCGCTTGGGCTTGTCGAGCGATGTGGCCATCAAGGCGGTGCCAACTGCGCTGGCGCAAGCCGTTCCCAACAAGACCCGGCCCTGAGCTTATTTACTGCGGCTTTGGGCCAATGCGCCATAGGGGCAAAAGCCTGGCTTAGGCCCCACCTGTGGATGAGTACGGCAAGTGTTGGGCCGATTGGCATACACCGTGCAATGCCGTTCTTTGGCATCTAAGAACTGGCAATCACCACTGCTGCGACGCGCCAGTGTGAAGATGCTGTTTTTAAAATTGAAGTGATCGATCAGGCCTGCCTTGCTGAGGCGCTTGGCAATTTGCTTGGGCTCCTCGTGCTCGGCTTCAAAGGGGTCGACCAAGCCCAAACGAATGAGGTCGGCCATCTTGACTTCAACGGGCATGGTGCAGCAGTTGGCTGCACACGAATCACACATGCCGGGTTTGTAACGGGTCCAACTGTCGAGGCGATCGACATCAACGATGCTAGTAGGTGAGCGCATGTTCAGTCGACCGTTGCGCCAGAAATTTTGACGCCTTCAGCCCACATCTCAATCTGCTTGACCAAAAATTGGCGGAACTCGTCGGGTCGGCTTGCCACCACGGTACTGCCCAGCTCATTCATTTTGAGAACCACATCGGGTTGCTTCAAGGCATCTATCAAATCGTTGCTGAGTTTGTCGACCACAGGCTTGGGTGTGCCTTTGGGGGCCAAGAAACCAGCCCAAGGTGCTGCGTTGAAATTGGGGAAGCCTTGCTCTGCCACCGTTTTGTAATCGGGGTAGCTGGGTGAGCGCTGGAGTGTGGTGAGGCCAATCAACTTCAGCTTACCGGCTTTGATGTACTGTTGCAAAGCAGGCAAACCTGTGATGCCCACCGTCAGCGTGCCACCCAGTAAATCCGTGATCATGGGGGTGCTGCCTTTGTAGGGGATGTGCGTCAGTTGCACACCTGCGCGTGATTTCAAAATTTCCATGCCCAGGTGCGAGCCTGTGCCATTGCCATCCGAACCGTAAGAATATTTGCTCGGGTCTTTTTTAAGCAGGGCAATCAGCTCTTGCAAATTGTTGGCGGGTACTTGGGGATTGACCACAATGGCATTGGGAAAAATGGTGGCTTGTGTGAGCGGTTCAAAGTCGGTCACAGGGTGGTATGGCATTTTCTTGAACAACGAGGTGTTGATGGCGTGTGAGCCTGTTACGCCCAACACAATGTTGTAACCATCGGGTGCGGACTTGGCCACCAAGTCAGAGCCCAAGTTGCCGCCGGCGCCGGGCTTGTTGTCAATGATGACAGCCTGGCCCCATTTGGCACTCAGTTTCTCTGCCACCAAGCGTGCCGTGATGTCGGTTGCGCCGCCTGCGGTGAAGGGCACCACAATGCGCACAGATTTGTTGGGGAAGTCGGTTGTTTGTGCATGCAATGTGGCCGCGCCAAAGGTGCAGGCCAGCCAAGCGGCTTTGATCAAGGTACTTCTGAGCATTTAAATTTCCTTGGATGATTTCCAGAATGGGAATGGATTCGAATCAAGCGAGCCAGTGAGCAATTGATGGGCCCAGCCTTGGGCTTCGGTCCTGTTCAAACTGCCTTCACCATAACTCATAAATTTGGCCAGCAGTGCATCTTCTGTAAATGGCATGCCCACATCGCCCGGCACAGTCGTCACTTCATGCACATGCACGCTTCCGTCATTGCAGGAAATGCGCACACGCGCCGCACGTTGTTGCTGTTGCGACCATGCAGGCTCGATGGCGATCTCAATGCAGGACTCTAATTGGCGAAGCGCTGCATCGTGAAACTGTGGCTCGCGGTACACCCAGGGATCCAGCCTGCCCCAGCGCAGCATGGCGGCCAAACCAAAGCTCAAAGAGAACTGCGCTTGCAATGGCGTTTGAGGTGCACGGTTGCCGCAGTAAATGGTGGCTTCTTCGTAAATGTGCAGGGTGATGCTTTGAATCTGCTGCACATCGATGGCCTGCCGCAAATGACTGGCCGCCAGTGCGCCATAGTGCACATGCCGCACCGCTGCATAAGGCTTGAAATAAGCCTGCAGTATGTGAAACTCTTGGCGTGTGTCAAAGGGCAGGGCCTCTTTTCCCAAGCCAATTTGCGCATAAACCTCGGCTGCGTTGGCAGGTGCCGTGACGCCACTGGCCACGGCCAATGCGGCACTTTGCCCCAGTTGTGCGGCATGGCCCAAATAGGTATTGCGCGATGTGGCCCCCGATTGAATGGGCAAGTACAAACTCATGGGCATTTGGCATGCGGCCACTTGCACCGCTTGCGCGATTTGTTCCGGCGACAAACCCATGGCATGCGCCACTGCGGCCGCTGCACCCAAGGCCGGCCAATTGCCATCCACGTGCATGCCCTTGTTGATGCGCAGGCTGGCGCCATAACGCGCGCCCACTTCGTAACCCACCACCAACGACTTCAAAAATTGCCCGTAGGTCAACTTTGCGGCCATGGGCAGCAAGGCCGCCATGGCCGCAACGCCTGGCCTGCCGTGTGCGCCGGCATGGCCTTCGCAGGCCTCGTCCCAGCAAATGGCCATGGCCAACAGCATGGCGGCATTGGCTTGTGAAAGACCTTTGCCTGCGTTATCGGTCAAGTCAAAAGCACCTGGATCGATCTGTGCGGCTTGCTGCTCAAACTGGCTTACCTCGTCGGCGCGGCGCCCTGCAATGGCGCAGCCGAGGGTGTCTAAGACTAAGTGTCGGGCGTGTGTGAGGACTTGCGGGTGCTCGGACAAGTCGAGGTGATGAAGCCAGTGAAGGACAGAGAGCAGAGGGGGGTGCATGGCGGAAAGAAGTAGTAAAGTGCGATGTTATGCCAAGGACGCTAGGCTCTCAAGGGGAGAAGTAACGCTTGTGAGGTGAGTCAGAGTTAATCTTTGTTGGCATGTTCATCGAGGAATTTAATGATTCAAATTGATCCAACTTCCTGTCCTGTGTGCGGTGAACCTAACCAGTGCGCCATGGAGATTGCAAAAGCGACTGGCAATCCTCTAGAGGAATGCTGGTGCGTCTCAGTGGCCTTCACAGATGAAACGCTTTGCAGAGTGCCACCTCAAGCGTTAAACAAAGCTTGTATTTGTAAAAAATGTGCAACTTCTAGCTGAAGCCTAACAACGGCCTTCATGGCAATCTGGTAGGTAAAAACCTTAGTTTTACCTTAGTGATAAAAGAGTACAAATCAATCGGACTGCAGTTAAACGTTTATTTAATAGTTCTAGGGGCTCTGTGAATATGAGAAAAACAATTCAAATTTTCATTTGCCTTTTAAGCGGGTTTTTCTTAAAAAGTGCACTGTCACAAAGCAGCGTATCAAATGCTTTGCAGCCAGAGATCGTTAATGTCACTGTGCCAGCGTTTCAGTACTTGCCGAGTGATACTGCAATGTCTGTACTTGTTTACAAACTGCCAGAGGCAAAAGAAACAAGTCCCGTTGTTATTTTTTCACATGGCCGTCCAAGTACCATTGCTGCAAGAGCTGCACAGAAAACCCCAGTTCATCCTGACATTGTTCGCTATTGGCACAGTCGTGGATACGCCGTTGTTGCAGCTGTCCGTCCGGGCTATGGTGATAACACTTCTGTAGATCCGGAAGACAGTGGCACCAAATGGAGTGGAGATACTTGCTCTGGACGTGCAGATTTTCAAAAGACTGCAAATGCTGCCACTCATGCAGTTAAGTCTGTTCACACGTGGCTTACTTCACAGGAGTGGGTAAAAAAAGACCGTTTATTGTTAGTTGGACAGTCAGTAGGTGGTTTCACTACGGTTAACGCATGTGGGCAAAATTGGTCAGGAGTTTTGGGGTGCATTAATTTTGCGGGTGGTACTGGAGGTAATCCAGTCGCATCACCAGGAAAATCTTGTCAGCCTGAGCGCGTCAGTGGCGTACTTAGCAATTCAGCAAAAACAACCCTTGTTCCAAGTCTTTGGCTTTACTCGGCCAATGATAAATATTGGGGTGAAGATCAACCTAAGCAATGGTTCAAGGCATTTCAGGAATCAGCCAAAGCGGCAAATCAAACTGCCTCGTCAGAATTTTTCGCAGCGCCATCTGTCGGCGAAAACGGTCATTCACTGCAAGTTAATGGCATGAATTTGTGGAGGCCAGTAATTGACAAGTGGCTGGAGCAAAATCGTTTTTAAGAATGCTTTCTTTCATAGAAAGGCAATGAATGAACAAGCGCCAGTTCCTGCTCGCAATCTTCGGCTTGGGCTCATCGTGCATGACTACTGCTTCTTTCGCACAAGACAGGTGGGGCGAGTCAAGAGGTTTTCCGACAGGCTGGGGCCTACCTGGACAACAGCAAAAATGGGAAGGTTATTCTGAGTACCACGTTGGAAATTTCTCGGGTGGCATTGAGTCCATGCTTGCACATCAAAAAATTCGTGCAAGTACTCAGCCCTTAGAACTCAAAGAGGCAAAGCGAAAAATCAGAATCAATTTGTTTATGGATGCTTCAGATTTCGCATTCAAGTACAACCGTTCAGGACTTCTGATTGCCCGCAAGGGTGAAATTTGGCATGAAGAATACCGCTTCAAGCGTAATGCTGACATGCGATTCTTTGGATGGTCCATGACCAAAAGCATTGTTGGCTTGCTAACCGGCATTGCACTTGAACAGAAAAAGATTGAATCTGTAGATGATCGCTTAGACAAATACATACCTCAGCTTGTGGGGCATCAGTTTGCAGATATCACTCTTCGAAATCTGCTTAATATGACCAGTGGCATCAATATTTGCGAGGCATTCTGCAGTCCAAGTAATGGGTTTGAACGTTATGGGTATTCTCAAATTGGTTATTCACCCAGACGCGGTGAAGGTACGGATCAAATCAAGGCGCTACTTGACTTCAAATGGGGACGCAGTGAGCCACAGGGTGCTAAATTCAATTACACCGATATCAATCCAGTTATGGTGGCTTGGGCCTTAGAGACTGTCTATCAACAACCTTTGGCACTTATTGCTGAACAGCAACTTTGGCAACCTATGGGTGCAGCAGCAGACGCAACATGGCTGACTGACGCAAAGGGCTTCACTTTCAGTGGTGCTGGCTTTTCAGCAACGCTGCAAGACTGGGCGCGTTTGGGGATGCTTGTGGCAAACGATGGTAATTTGAACGGTCGGCAAATCGTCCCCAAGTCGTGGATTGAGGACACTGCCAGACATACGGACAAAGACCAAGCATCACGTTTCAATGTTGCACGCCCGGGACGTGCTTACAAGAACTTCTTTTGGCACCATACAGCTGACGGTGGCATGCTAAGAATGGCAGGTGCACTTTCTCAAAGTGTTTTGCTTGACCGTAAGACAAAGACGATATTGGTGCAAACAGGAGTGAGCGATGAAAATGGAGCAGACGAAATGATGCGGACACTTTTTGCATCTGCATGCGAACAAAGTTGATATCAATTTAAGGCTATGAATCGGAATTACATACTTGTGAGAATTTCAAAGTTCAACCTACATCGTTAAACAATGCTTGCATTTGTAATAAATGTGCACAAACTTCAAATCAACTAACAAAAGGGAATGGGTAACGGCTAATTTCAAAGTAGATTTGCCTGCACAAGTCTTTCCAACGGAAGTATTCCCAAGTTACCCTGCACCAATCGTTGTTCAAAGTCACAACACCGGTAGAGTTGCCTGTGGACTTGCTAGATTTGGCTTGATTCCCAAGTGGGCAAAAGATGACAAGATAAGTCGTCACACCTACAACGCAAGAGCTGAAACCGTTGCAGAGAAACCAAGCTACAGAGCAGCTTGGAAAAGTTGCCAATATGGCTTGGTGCTTTTAGACAGCTTCTATGAACCTTGCTATGAGACAGGCAAGGCAGTAAGAACAAAAATTCAACTTGAGTCAGGATTGCCCTTTGCAATTGCTTGTTTGTGGGACAGGTGGACGCAACCAGAAACAGGGGAACTCATCGTTAGCTTCTCCATGCTGACCGTTAACGCAGATGCCCATCCTGTCATGAACAGATTCCACAAGGCAGGGGATGAAAAACGAACGCCAGTTATCGTTCCTCAGACAATCTATGCAGATTGGCTTGGGGCAACACAGAGTGAAGCAGAGGCCTTGATTGCGTCTATGGCGGGCTTAAAAGACATTAACTTAGTTTCTGTCACTTAAAGTCTGCTATCGAAGTCTTTAAAGTATGTCGATCTAGACTCCACGTTAGTTAAGTATACAATTCAAAAAAATAACTATACAGTTAGTTGTTTTAAGTATTAAGTACAAATATGGCGAAGCCCTCGAGATTTATTAGCCTGACTAGAAATGTCACTCGTGATGTACTTGAGCATCCCAAGGATCTGACGAAGTTTTTCTCTGAAAAAGAGAAAATTACCAGAGCTGCAGCTGCTAGGTATGTGCTCCAGCTGGAACGAGAGGGTTGGATCGCTAGAAGCGGACCCGCTACTCGACCCATTTTTAGTCCTGGGTATCTGAGGCGTGTATCGCAAATATATGAATTGAATCATTTGGAAGAGGATGTCATTTGGACACGAGATTTCAGACCGTATTTCAATCTCAAGCCCAACATCACCAATATTGCCGCACATGGTTTTACAGAAATGGTCAACAATTCGATTGACCATTCGTCCGGCACATCGGTCTTTATCGCAGCATCCCAAACAGATAAATCATTAACGCTGGTAGTAGCAGATAACGGAATTGGAATATTTGAAAAAATATCAGCTGCATTGAATTTGGCAGATAAGCGACAAGCACTTTTCGAACTTTCAAAAGGAAAGTTCACTACTGATCCAAGTAAACACAGCGGTGAGGGCGTCTTTTTTACGTCGCGAATGTTTGACTACTACGAGATCGAAGCAAATGGTCTCCAGTTTAGCCATGATGAAAAGCATGCCTTCCTGATGGAAGAACCTAGTCCATTTGTAAAGGGGACTGCTGTGTTCATGAGAGTCGCGTTAGACAGCGAGCGAACTACAAGTGATGTCTTTAACCAGTTTATGAATGCACCAGAGGACTTTGATTTTTCTAAAACAATCGTCCCAATGAAGTTAGCACGATTAGGAGATGAGCAACTCATTTCTCGTTCACAAGCAAAAAGATTGATTGCTAGATTTGATCGATTCAAGAAAGTTATTCTTGACTTTAAAAGTGTGAATGAAATTGGACAAGCCTTTGCAGATGAATTGTTTCGTGTCTACGCTAATGAGCATCCGCAAGTGGAACTGTCGCCAGTTAACATGAGTGAACAAGTTGAAAAGATGTGGCTTCGTGCAGTTGCACCAAGATCTTAATCAAATCATTGATGTGGTTGGATTTTCAACTGACAACTCAAAAACGCTAAGCCAGAAAACAGAAAACCCTAGCAACATTGCTGATGCTAGGGTTTGGATTGGTGGTGGATTGTAGCAGTTTCACAAACGCTCATCCCGAAGTCATGAGGAAGTGGTCTGAAAAAATTCATGCCAGTGGGTAGACCATAACCTACCTTCGGGGCTTTCGATCATCTACTCACATGTTCGGATTTCGAGTCGCTGCCATGGTCAACAGTCGTAATGCGTCCACCGCTTGCGTCTGATTATGGCTCAATCCCCATGCCCCAACCAGCCCACGCCCATCCCTGGGCAGTCAGAAATCTGCGACTTTAGGAAGTTTTCACTTGGACTTCGGCAGGAAGTACGGATGAATGGTCATCCCTGCAACTACTGGAGCAACCCAATGGACACATTTCAAATTGGCCAAAAAATCACCCTGAATGAAAACGAACTTGCACATCGCTGGGGGATCAGCCCCAAAACCTTGCAGCGCTGGCGGTGCGAAGGGCGCGGCCCCAAATACTTCAAACTGTCGAAACGGGTTTCGTACCCCATCGACGAAATCATGGCCTTCGAGTTTGAGTCCTTGCAAGAATCAACCGATGGGGTCACTTGTGATCCTGAACAATTCAACAATCCAAGTTTTCTGACCGCCCGAGAAATTGCCGCAAAGATTGACATCCCACTTTACTTGCTGACTCACCCCGGTGAACGTAAAAAAATTGGCTTGCCGCACTATCGCGTTGGCAAAATGGTGCGGTTCAAACTAGAGGAAATCTTGGATTGGGCACGCCGACGCACAAGTGAGGTTGAAAACAAAAATCAGATGGCTCCTCGAATCATCCCTCTTGGCACAGTCCAATCCGGGCTTACGCGCATGATGTGATCAAACTCACCGTTCATGTGCGAACGCCACCAGCAGGTGGCGTTTTTTCTCAGAAATTTTTGCGCTAGACTTCATGGGAAGTCTATGGATGACCCGCTCTCACCTCGCGTGATGATGGCTCCACGTGCAAAGAGTCAGCGCCACCTTCAGGTGGCGTTTGGCTTTATGGGGCCTGTTCGATATTGATCAGCGTCCGATATTGGCCTCAGTGAGACTGTTTTCACATTGAGTACACACCGGTTTCATTTCACGAAAAACCTCATCCCATTTTGCAAACCGGTCCTGGACAGAAAAACTATCCCCACGTAGCCCTTCAAGAGAATAGCTCTCGTACTGCCGTGAAAATGGGGCATCGTTTTCTCGCATCACGATCACTCCCTCATGGCCACACGCGCAGACTAGCTTTGTACGCGTCACAGTTGTCATGATTTCAGTCCCTCTTGTTCAACTGCGGGCAAATGCGATCAAATCGTTGAACTGCCCTTGATCTGCTGCACGCAAGGCGGCAAGGTATTGATCACGAAACTCCCCCACCGTGGCGATGGATGCTTCGCCGCCGCCCCACGTCAGTCGCGGGCGTCCAAGTCGCATTGCCAACAAATCTGCCATCAAACGTGCATGGCGTCCGTTGCCATTAGGGAAGGCATGAATCCACACCAATTGATGGTGGAACCTTACTGCCGTCTCATCGGCACCAAAGACATGATTCTCGATTTGATATTTTGTATTGTCCAGCAAGTTGCGTAATTTCACCGCCACGTGCATCCAATCCACACCAATGTTTTTGTTGCTCTTGCGAAATGTTCCCGCCCATTGCCAGGTCTTATCAAACATTTGGTAATGCAGATCACGGATGAACCCTTCATCCAACAGGTCCCGCTTTTTCTGCCGTGCCGCCCAGCGATCACCCTGGACAATGTTGATCTGCTCCCATGCGTTCAAGTCGGCCTGGGTCGTGATGTGCGTTGGCACCAAACCTGCAACTTCATCCGGATCTAGCGGAGTTGCCCCTGGCGCGTAATGAAATTCCATGTTCAGCACCTCACCACAGTTCGCGACGCGAACCCTCAAGCAGATCTTTCACAGCCAGATCTAACTGAAGCTTGGTAAGAGGTCCTTGAACCGCCTGATCTTCCAACGCCATCGAGTGCGAAATCGGACGCAGCCTCTCTCGGGCGACGGTTTCTGCGCGATCTTGCACATGCTGCTTTAGGCTGGTACGCGGCACCAAGGCATATTGCAATTCGCAATCTAGTGCCTCTGCCAACTTGCGCAGGCTGGCCAGCGTAATGGCATCTGAGGCCTCTGCGCTTTCCAACTTACGGACACCCGCATGAGACATGCCCAATCGGCGAGCGAAAGCAGCAGCGGACATTCCCAAGGACTCACGAATCGCACGCACCCAGCCCGACCTTGGCCGTGCGCTCAACTGCGCGGCCTTCCAAGAGCCCAGCAGTGCATCCATTTGCTGGAGATGAAGATCGCGAAATTGATTTTCCATGGAACCCACAGGTTTCGTTTATATTCCATTATTCTAACCTATGGGTTCCGTTTTTTCAAGATATCTGGCTCTTATAGGTTTTAAATCATCACAAAACAAGAAACCCATAGGCTCCATTATTTAAAACAAATCAATTTACTAGCGAAGCACAGCCATTGTCACTTATTAAGGGGAAGAACGAGTCTGCCCAACAACATCAAGAACAGGACTACCCACAGGTTTAAAAATTTGTTAGACTGCAAGGTCTTTTAAACCAAACCCTAGGAGACATCATGATCGCAGATCGCATTCGGCAAGCACGATTGGCTGCTGGTCTGACCCTGGGTGCTTTGGGTGAAAAAGTCGGTGTCTCGCACACAGCGATCCAGAAGTACGAGAAGGGGTTGCTAACGCCTTCTTCCTCTCAACTCCTCAAGCTGGCGCGTGCCTGCGACGTCCGCACCGAATACTTCTTTCGCACCCACTCCGTCGAACTGCTTGAGCCAGAGTTCCGTAAAACGGCGGCCTTTGGCAAGACGGCACAGGATGCACTAAAGATCAAGGTCGTGGAGTTGGTGGAGAAGCGTGTGGAACTTCTCGGGGCTTTTCCAGAATTACCTCTATTGGTGTTCGCCCCTCCGGTCGGACTCCCTGAACACATCCAGGCGCTGGATGAGATCGAAGCACTTGCCGACCAGGCCCGCAACGCTTGGCAGTTGGGAATGAACCCCATTGGAGACCTCACAGACACCCTTGAAGGTCTTGGTCTGCTGGTCATTGTCGTTGATGAAGAACACCCAGGGTTCTCTGGCCTGACCGCCAAAGCCCGCACCGACGATGGTCGGGAATTCCCGATCGTGGCCGTCTCAAAACGGTGGCCAGGCGATCGGCAGCGGTTTACGCTGGCTCACGAACTGGGGCATTTGCTGCTTGAGGGACGGCTGGCTGTTGGCCTTGATGAGGAAAAGGCCTGCGACCGGTTCGCGGGGGCCTTCTTGGCACCACGCGTGGCCGTGCATCAATTGCTTGGGCAGCAGCGCCACGCGCTGGAGTGGCAGGAGCTCTATGTGCTCAAGCATGAGTTCGGCCTATCGATGTCTGGATGGCTGCAACGAGCCAAGCAGTGTGGCGTGATCACCGATGCTGCACATCTCATGATGTTCAAACGCTTTTCGGCCAAGGGCTGGCGCAAGAACGAACCCGGAAATCCATTACCTCAGGAACACCCCCGACTCTTCGATCAGTTGGTATACCGCGCTCTGGCAGAGCAATACATCTCTGAAGCCAAAGCAGCGGAACTGCTGGGCATCCCGATGATGCGCTTCCACAAAGAACGTCAGTTGGAGTCATCGGATGCGGTTGCTCATCAGTGATGCCAATATTTTGATCGACATGGAAGCCGGGGCGTTGATGGGCACGCTCTTTCAGCTTCCCATGCAGTTCGGCATCCCTGACCTGCTGTATTACGAAGAAATTGAACCGGGCAGCCCAGGACTTGAAAACCTG
Source organism: uncultured Limnohabitans sp. (assembly GCA_937928195.1). Classification (GTDB taxonomy): domain Bacteria; phylum Pseudomonadota; class Gammaproteobacteria; order Burkholderiales; family Burkholderiaceae_C; genus Limnohabitans_A. The sequence goes on along the minus strand of CALEYZ010000150.1, from coordinate 899 downwards.
GGCCTACAAATCATGGAGGTCAGCGGCGACTTCGTGGCGTATGCCCAGCAGTTGCCAGCCCAGCACAATCATCTGCTTCCAGCGAAAAACGGTCCCAAGCCCAGTCACAACGACTACTTAGCTCTGGCACTTGCGAAGCAAGAGGTCTGCACCCTGCTGACGGGTGACACCAATTTGCGAATTGTCGCCAACAAGGAGCAGGTCAACGTCATGGGCACCATTGGGCTGTTGTGCGCCATGATTGAAAACCAGTTGCTGACGGTCGACGACGCCTTCAAGGCGCTTGACAGAATGAAGCTTGGTAAGCGCCGGTTGCCCTGGCCAGAAGCCGAAAAAATGCTCAACGCCTTGCGCTGAGCACAACATCCACGGCGACGGAACAGCCACTAATTTCGCGCACGTTCGATCTCCATACGTTTTGCTGTATGGAGATCACCGATGCCAATCAAATACTGCCGTTCCGGCCTTCTATTCTGACCAAGTCAGCCAACGAATCTAGGACCACTAAGACTGCTGGCGTAGCTACCAAACCAAAAAATTCTTAACGAGCGCCCTTGAGATCAGTAACGATCATTTTCCCCCCTTCATTGATGACCATGAATTCGACCTTATCACCAGGCTTCACATTGGCGAGTAACGCTTTGTCTTTGGCTGTAAACACCATGGTCATGCCGGGCATGTCCATGTGCTTAATGGGGCCGTGTTTGATGGTGACTTTGCCAGCCTCAAGGTCTATTTTCTTGACTTCGCCTTCGGTCATCGACGCAGCGGGCTGCGACATATCCATCTTGCTGTGATCCATGGTGGTCTGTGCCATGCTGCTCACAGGCAGCGCGATGCCCAAGGCCAAGGCGGAAACGGTGGTGATTTTCTGGATGATGTTCATGGTTATCCTCGTG
>CALEYZ010000149.1 GCA_937928195.1 uncultured Limnohabitans sp. | reverse complement strand
TTATGGAAATTGAGCGCATCGAAGAGGGCTACAAGCCCGTCAAAGAGCGCTTGAAAAACTACGACGAATTTGTGATCGGCTTGGACGACAAACAAGCCAACGCACAAGCCGCTCGTTGCATGGACTGCGGCACACCGTTTTGTAACAACGGTTGCCCTGTCAACAACATCATTCCGGACTTCAACGACTTGGTCTACCACGGCGATTGGAAGAACGCGATCGATGTGCTGCACAGCACCAACAACTTTCCTGAGTTCACCGGTCGCATCTGCCCCGCACCTTGCGAAGCTGCTTGCGTGGTGAACGTCAATGGCGATGCGGTGGGCATCAAGTCGATTGAGCACGCCATCATTGACCGTGCGTGGCAAGAAGGTTGGGTCAAACCCCGTCCTGCTGCACACAAGACTGGCAAAAAAGTGGCTGTGGTGGGCTCTGGCCCAGCAGGCATGGCCGCTGCCCAGCAGCTGGCACGTGTGGGTCACGACGTGACCCTGTTCGAAAAGAACGACCGCATTGGTGGTTTGCTGCGCTACGGCATTCCCGATTTCAAAATGGAAAAATCACACATCGACCGCCGCGCAGAACAGCTGGTGGCCGAAGGCGTGACCATCAAAACCGGCGTCATGGTGGGTGAGTTGCCAGCAGGTTCCAAAGTGACCAACTGGTCGCAAGAAACCATCAGCCCCAAGCAACTTCAGAAAGACTTTGACGCGGTGTTGTTGGCCGGTGGTTCTGAGCAATCGCGCGACTTGAACGTGCCTGGCCGTGATTTGGCAGGCATTCACTTTGCGATGGAGTTTTTGCCCCAGCAAAACAAAGTGAACGCGGGCGACAAACTCAAAGACCAATTGCGCGCTGATGGCAAGCACGTGATTGTGATTGGCGGCGGCGACACGGGCAGCGATTGCGTCGGTACTTCTAACCGTCATGGCGCTAAGAGCGTGACGCAGTTTGAAGTGATGCCTCAGCCCCCCGAAGAAGAAAACCGTCCTTTGACATGGCCTTACTGGCCCCTCAAATTGCGCACCAGCTCCAGCCACGAAGAAGGTTGTACACGCGAATTTGCCATTTCGACCCAAGAATTCATTGGCGAAAAAGGCAAAGTGACGGGCCTCAAAACCGTGGAAGTGGAATTCAAAGACGGCAAATTGGTCAATGTGCCTGGCACTGAAAAAACCTACCCCGCCGACATGGTCTTCTTGGCCATGGGCTTTGTGAACCCTGTGGCCACCATCTTGGACGCATTCGGCGTAGACAAAGACAACCGCGGCAATGCCAAGGCAACAACCGACTTTACGGGTGGCTACGCCACCAATGTGCCCAAGGTGTTTGCGGCGGGCGACATGCGCCGCGGTCAGTCTTTGGTGGTCTGGGCCATTCGCGAAGGCCGTCAAGCCGCACGTGCAGTAGACGAATTCTTAATGGGAACCAGCGACTTACCCCGTTAAAATGACTGCAGACGGATTGGCTTGCAATGACCGAAAGGTTCACACAAGCTTTACCTGAACGCCTTATCCTTCAAAAGCCGGCGACCCCGGCTTTTGTTTTTTGACACATGACCTTGCCCAACACTCCACTGCTGGTTGAACTCAAAAACCTCAGCTTCGGCTACGGGGACCGTGTCATCTTGAACGACATTTCGTTTGGCATTCCGCGCGGTAAAGTCACGGCCCTCATGGGTGTGTCGGGTGGTGGCAAGACCACGGTGCTGCGTTTGATCGGTGGCCAGTACACCGCTCAAAAAGGTGAACTGACTTTTGATGGCCAAGATGTGGGCCAGATGAACATTGAGCAACTGTATGCAGCGCGCAGGCGCATGGGCATGTTGTTTCAGTTTGGTGCTTTGTTCACCGACATGAACGTGTTTGACAACGTGGCGTTTCCCTTAAGAGAGCACACCCAGATGTCCGAAGCCATGGTGCGCGACATTGTGCTCATGAAGCTGGACGCTGTGGGTCTTCGAGGTGCCCGAAACCTCAAGCCGTCAGAGATTTCAGGTGGCATGGGCCGGCGGGTGGCCTTGGCGCGCGCCATTGCACTCGATCCCGACCTCATGATGTACGACGAACCCTTTGCCGGACTTGACCCTATTTCCTTGGGTACAGCCGCACGTCTCATCCGAAGGCTCAATGACAGTTTAGGCATCACCAGTGTGGTGGTGTCGCACGACGTGGACGAAACTTTTCAAATTGCCGACCATGTGGTGATTTTGGCCAACGGCAAAGTGGCCGCACAAGGCACGCCCGATGAATTGCGTCAAACCACCGATCCGTTGATTCACCAGTTTGTGAATGGCTTGAGTGAAGGCCCTGTGCATTTTCACTATCCCGCAACGTCTGTGGCAGAAGACTTTGGAGGGTATGCACTTTGAACTTTTTGCATCCTGCCGAATTGGGCTTTGCGGTGCGCAAAGCTTTGGCCGACTGGGGTTATGGTGCACGCTTGTTTGCACAACTGGCGCTCTTGTCGGGTGCCTGTTTAAAGCGTTTTGGTTTGGTCCGAGATCAAGTTCATTTCTTGGGCAACTACTCCCTGGCCATCATCACGGTATCTGGCTTGTTTGTGGGTTTTGTGCTGGGCCTGCAGGGCTACTACACCTTGCAGCGCTACGGCTCGTCTGAAGCTTTGGGCTTGCTGGTGGCGCTCAGCTTGGTGCGTGAATTGGGCCCTGTGGTTGCGGCTTTGCTATTTGCGGGGCGAGCGGGTGCCTCCATCACGGCCGAAATTGGGTTGATGCGTGCAGGCGAACAACTCACGGCGCTGGAGATGATGGCCGTTGATCCTAAGTTGCGCATTTTGGCGCCGCGATTGTGGGGTGGCATCATTGCGTTGCCCATCCTCACAGCCGTCTTCAGCGCTGTGGGTATTTTGGGAGGCTATGCGGTGGGCGTGCTGTTGATCGGTGTCGACGCCGGTGCCTTTTGGAGCCAAATGCAAAGCGGTGTGGATGTCTTCAAAGATGTTGGCAATGGCATGATCAAAAGTGTGGTGTTTGGCATTGCAGTCACGTTCATCGCCTTGTTGCAAGGGTATGTGGCGCAGCCCACGCCAGAAGGCGTGGCTTCGGCAACCACTCGAAGTGTGGTGATTTCTTCTTTGTCAGTTTTGGGACTGGACTTCATCCTCACCGTGATGATGTTCAGCATTTAAGGAGGACGTGATGCAACGTTCAAAAAATGATGTGTGGGTGGGCTTGTTTGTGCTGATTGGCTTGGCGGCCGTGTTGTTCTTGGCCCTCAAGTCGGCCAATTTGTTGCAGTTCAGTTGGAACAAAGACTACACCGTCACGGCCAAATTTGACAACATCGGCGGTCTCAAAAAAGGCGCAGCGGTGAAGAGCGCTGGCGTGGTGGTGGGCCGTGTGGACAGCATCCAATTTGACGACGACAGTTACCAAGCCAAGGTCAGTTTGGCTTTGGAAAATAAATACGCTTTTCCCAAAGACAGTTCTTTGAAAATCCTCACCAGCGGCTTGTTGGGCGAGCAATACGTGGGCATTGTGGCGGGAGCCGATGAGAAGAACCTGGCAGCCGGCGACAACATTGGTTCCACACAGTCTGCCGTGGTGCTTGAAAACTTGATCAGCCAGTTCTTGTACAGCAAAGCATCGGACGCCGCCACGCCCGCAGCCGAAAGCAAATGATGATGTCATGGCGCCTCGCCTGCTCTGTGGTGGCACTTCTGCTGCTGCAGGGGTGCGCCTCGTTGCGTGGTCCTGACCCTTCTGACCCCTTGGAGCCCTTGAACCGCAAGGTGACCGCCTTCAATGACGTGGCCGATGACCTGGTGCTGAGGCCTGTTGCCGTTTTTTATGGCCAAATTTTGCCCACAGTGGTTCGTCAAGGCATCAGCAATTTCTTCAGCAACCAAAGTGATGTGATGTCATTCTTCAACAGCTTGGCGCAGTTGAAACTTGAAGCGGCGTCCAAAAATGCCATGCGTGTGGCCATCAATACCACCGTGGGTTTGGGCGGTGTCATTGATTGGGCGACGGAGTTTCGCATTGACAAACACAAAGAAGATTTTGGTCAAACCCTGGCTTTTTGGGGCGTGTCTTCGGGGCCTTACGTTGTCTTGCCGTTCTTTGGTCCCTCCACAGTCCGTGACAGTTTTGGCTTGTGGGTCGACACCAAAACCGATGTGAACCAACAAGTCAGTGACATTGGGGCACGCAACACACTCACCATGCTGCGCCTGACTGACAAGCGTGAGCGCTATTTGTCTTTGTCGGATGCGGTCAAGCAGGCTTCGTTAGACCCCTATACCTTCACACGCGATGCTTACCTGCAAAAGCGCTTGAATGATATTTACGACGGCAATCCGCCCATGTTGGATGATTTTGACGATCCTGATCAGCCAGCACCTATGGTGGCACCCAATCAGCCAGCTGCAGGCGTTGCTGTACCGCCCATGCCAGAGCGTCCCGCCGTAAAACCTTAGCCCCCCATTTGAATTGCTGCCGGTGGTTTAATCAACTTTTTGAAAGCTGGCGCGTTAAAGGGCAAGACGCTCTTTATGATGGACCCCCTATGAATCGCATTTTTCTGAACTTCTTCTGTCATTTTTTCATGGTCCTGGGCCTGCTGACCGGTGCCAGCAGTGTGTTGGCTGCCGACGAAGCACCCGATGCTTTCGTCAAACGCATCTCCAACGAAACGCTGGATGCCGTGCGCACGGACAAGGGCATCAAGGCGGGTGACATCAACAAAACCATGCAATTGGTTGACAGCAAATTGATGCAACACGTCAATTTCCGACGCATGACGGCCTTGGCTACAGGCCCTGGCTGGCGCAAAGCCACACCTGAACAGCAAGACCGCTTGCAAGAAGAGTTCAAGCTTTTGCTCATACGCACGTATTCAGGTGCGTTAAGTCAGATCAACGACCAAGTCATTGACGTCAAACCCTTGCGGGGTGCCAATGATGATAAAAACTTGGTGGTCCAAACTGAGGTCAAAGGCAAGGGCGAACCCATTCAACTCGACTATCGCTTGGAAAAAACACCCGGCGAAGGTGCAGGCTGGAAGATTTTTGACCTCAATGTCTTGGGCATCTGGTTGGTCGAAAACTACCGCTCCCAGTTTTCCAAAGAAATCAACGCGGGCGGCGTCGACGGCTTGATCAAAAGCCTGTCAGAACGCAACAAATCCAACGCGAAAAAAGCCTAAGCAGATTGCCAAAGCCGCATGTCCACAGCTCGCTTGATTCTTCCTGCTGATTTGCGCCATGGCAATGCCGCGGCGTGTTTGGCACAGCTGCAGACCCAAATTCGCAACAGCCCCGACAAAGAGGTCGAAATTGAGGCTGGCCAGCTGGCTGATTTTGATTCCTCCGCCTTGGCCGTGCTGTTGGGATGCCGCCGAGAGGCTGAAAGTTTGACCAAAACTTTGAAATTCAAGCAGTTCCCGGCCAAATTACGTGAATTGGCCAAGCTTTATGGCGTTTCAGAGCTCTTGGTCGAAAGCGCATGACCGTAAAATAGGGGGCTCATGCCCGCCATCTCTTTTCAATCCGTTTCCAAAACATTCCCTGCCAAATCTGCTGGCAGTCAGCCTTTCAAGGCCCTTAACAATGTCAGCTTTGACATTGAAGAGGGGGAATTCTTTGGCTTGCTTGGCCCCAACGGTGCCGGCAAAACCACGCTCATCAGCATCTTGGCTGGCCTGGCCAAAGCCAGCGAAGGCCGTGTGCTGGTGCATGGCCATGATGTCCAAACCGACTATGCGCAAAGCCGCCGCTTGCTGGGGGTGGTGCCGCAGGAGCTGGTGTTTGACCCCTTCTTCTCTGTGCGCGAAGCTTTGCGATTCCAGTCGGGTTATTTTGGTGTCAAAAACAACAACGCATGGATTGACGAATTGCTGGAAAGCCTGGGTCTGGCAGACAAAGCCAATGCCAACATGCGCCAACTCTCCGGTGGCATGAAGCGCCGTGTGCTGGTGGCGCAAGCCCTGGTGCACAAGCCGCGCGTCATTGTGCTGGACGAGCCTACTGCAGGTGTGGACGTCGAGTTGCGTCAAACGCTCTGGCAGTTTGTGGCCAAACTCAATCGCGAGGGCAGCACTGTGTTGCTCACCACCCACTATTTGGAAGAGGCAGAAGCTTTGTGTGGTCGTTTGGCCATGCTCAAGCAAGGCCGTGTATTGGCCTTGGCCAGCACATCTGAGCTGCTCAAGTCTGCTTCTAGCAATGTGTTGCGTTTCAAACTTGATGGCCAATTGCCTGCGGCCTTGGCGGCCAAAGCGCGCGTCACGGGCCGCATTGTTCAATTTCCTGCGAACGATGCTGTCGAAATTGAAAACTATTTGGCAGCCGTGCGACAAGCCGGCCTGGTGGCTGAAGACGTTGAAATTCGAAAAGCCGATTTGGAAGACGTGTTTTTGGATGTGATGGCTGAGGGGCAAGCATGAACGGCTGGCGCATGTTGTTTTACAAAGAAGTGCTGCGCTTCTGGAAGGTGGCGTTCCAAACCATTGCTGCACCCGTGCTCACCTCGGTGTTGTACATGATGATTTTTGGCCATGTGTTGGAAGACCATGTGAAGGTCTACGACACGGTGCCGTACACCGCATTTTTATTGCCCGGCCTCATCATGATGAGTGTGCTGCAAAACGCGTTTGCCAACAGCTCGTCCAGCTTGGTCCAAAGCAAAATCATGGGCAACTTGGTATTTTTGTTGCTCACGCCTTTGTCGCATTGGCACTGGTTTGTGGCCTATGTGGGCTCGGCCATGTTGCG
>CALEYZ010000148.1 GCA_937928195.1 uncultured Limnohabitans sp. | reverse complement strand
AATTTCTTCTTTTGCTCATTATTTTTGTTGGCCTCCCGGGATCTGGCAAAACGACCATCGGCAGACAGATGGGGCGTCGTCTCGGCCTGCCTTTTTTAGATTCCGACAATGTCATTGAGCAGCGTCTGGGGTGCTCTATTCGCGAGTTTTTTGACCGCGAAGGTGAAGAGCGCTTCCGCGACATTGAGCAAAGTGTCATCGACGATTTAAGCAAGCACCACCACGGTGTCTTGTCGACCGGGGGGGGCTCCGTTTTGCGCGAGGCCAATCGGCAGCACTTGCGTGCGCGCGGCAAGGTGGTTTACCTGCGATCTTCGCCGGAAGAGGTTTTTCGCCGTCTCAAACACGATGTGCAGAGACCTTTGCTGCAAGTGAATGACCCCCTGGAAAAACTGCGCAGCCTTTACCAAGCGCGCGATGCCTTGTACAAAGAAACTGCGCACTATGTGTTTGACACCGGCCGGCCCAGCATCAACAGGCTGTTGAACGCCATCATTGCCGAGTTGGACCTCCAAGGCTTTGACACCCACACTTCCCACCATCCTTGAGCCCTTTATGAAAAGCATGACGCAGCAGCCAGAAGTGGTTCGCATTGATTTGGCGGATCGAAGCTATGACATCGTCATCGGTCAAAATTTATTGGCGCGCTCGGAAAGTTATGAACACTTGCCCAAGGCTGCTGCGGCGCTGATTGTCAGTAACACCACTGTGGCACCCCTGTACGAGGCTGCGCTGAAGCAGGCCTTGTCTGTCCATTACAAAGTCATTCACACCGTACATTTGCCAGATGGCGAAGCGCACAAAGACTGGGTGACATTGAATTTGATTTTTGACACCTTGCTGGGCCAAGCTTGCGATCGCAAGACCGTGTTGTTTGCTCTGGGCGGTGGTGTGGTGGGGGATATGACCGGCTTTGCTGCCGCCAGTTTCATGCGCGGCGTGCCTTTTGTGCAAGTGCCCACCACCTTGTCGGCCCAAGTGGATTCGTCGGTGGGTGGCAAAACGGCCATCAACCATCCCATGGGCAAAAACATGATTGGTGCCTTCTACCAACCGCAACGTGTGGTGTGCGATTTGGCCGTTCTGAAAACTTTGCCTGCACGCGAATTGAGCGCCGGTTTGGCGGAAATCATCAAGTACGGCCCCATTGCCGATATGGCATTTTTTGAATGGATTGAGGCCAATGTCCAGGCCCTGAAAGCCTGCGAGCCCCAGGCCATGGCCCACGCCGTCAAGCGCAGTTGCGAAATCAAAGCCCTCGTGGTGGGGCAAGACGAGCGCGAAGCGGGTTTGCGTGCCATTTTGAATTTTGGCCACACCTTTGGTCACGCCATTGAGGCCGGCCTTGGCTATGGTGAATGGTTGCATGGCGAGGCGGTGGGTTGCGGCATGGTCATGGCGGCACACTTGTCGGCGGCATTGGGCCTCATTGACACCGCCTTCGTGGCACGACTGACGCGTTTGATTGAACAAGCTGGCTTGCCCATTCGAGGCCCTGTGTTGAACACGCAGGACAATGCGGGTCGCTATTTGGCACTGATGCTGCACGATAAAAAGTCGGTAGCGGGTGACATTCAATTCGTCTTGATTGAAGGCCCAGGCAAAGCCCGTGTGAGTGCGGCGCCCGAAGCCATGGTCCGTGCTGTGATCGATCGCTGCTGTGCTTGAAGCCTACGCATGTCATGCTGAACAATCCCGCGGGCGTCGGCACACCGAAGTGCCCGCACCCACGCGCAATGATTTCCAGCGCGATCGCGATCGCATTGTTCACTCCACGGCGTTTCGGCGCTTGGTGTACAAGACGCAAGTTTTTTTAAATCACGAAGGTGATTTGTTTCGCACCCGGCTCACGCATTCTTTGGAAGTGGCGCAGCTGGGGCGTTCCATCGCACGCTCATTGGGATTGAACGAAGACTTGGTGGAAGCGGTTGCGCTGGCGCATGATTTGGGCCACACGCCGTTTGGCCACGCGGGGCAAGACACACTGAACGAGTGCATGAAGGCTTACGGGGGGTTTGAGCACAATCTGCAAAGCTTGCGCGTGGTGGACCATTTGGAAGAGCGTTACCCAGAATTTGAGGGCTTGAATCTCAGCTTCGAAACACGCGAAGGCATTTTGAAACACTGCGCCCAGCGCAATGCGCTGTTGATCGAAGCACAAGAGCCAGGCGGAGTGGCGCATCGGTTTTTGAAGGGCACACAACCCAGCTTAGAAGCGCAGTTGTGCAACCTGGCCGATGCCATCGCTTACAACGCACACGACATTGACGACGGTGTGCGCTCGGGCTTGCTCACGCTGTCGCAAATGGACGAAGTGCCTTTGTTTGCGCATTACAAATCGGTCACGCTGGCGCAGCACCCCGGCTTGGCTGAGGCCAGCAAAACTCGGCGCTTGCTGTATGAAACCATTCGCCGCATGTTGAGTGATCAGGTCTACGATGTGATTGACACCACACGTTCCAAACTGCACCAGCATCAGCCGCGCAGTGCCGACGAGGCGCGCTTGTTAGGCCCCACGGTGGCCTTTGGTGAAAAGATGGCCGAGCAGGTCAAAGTGATGAAGTCATTTTTGTTCAAGCACCTGTACCGCCATCCTCAGGTCATGGACACCACCGCCAATGCCCAAGTGGTGGTGCGTGAATTGTTTGATGCTTATCTCAGCCGTCCGCAAGAAATGTCGCCTGATTTTTCTGCACGCGCAGAAACACCGCGTGCAGTGGCCGATTACATCGCAGGCATGACCGACCGATTTGCCGCACGTGAACATGAGCGCCTGACGGGGCGTCGATTGTTGGCATGAACACGCAGTCAATTGCGCAGAACAAGTCGTCGCAGGCGGCTGCACTGGTCGTCATTTTTTCAGGCGTGGTGGCCGCTTTGCAGATTGGCAAATTACCGCCAGCCTTGCCGGCTTTAAGTCAAAGCCTGGGCTTGAGTTTGATGCAATCGGGTTTCTTGTTGTCGTTGGTGCAGTTGGCGGGCATGACCTTGGCCTTGGCGGTGGGCTTGTCGGCCGATGGTTTCGGACTGCGCCGCAGCATGCTGACGGGCTTAACGGTTTTGGGTGTGGCCAGTGCCATGGGCGCGTTGGCGCAAAGTGTGGCCGAGTTGATGTGGTGGCGTGCGTTGGAGGGCTTCGGTTTTCTGTGGGTCACTTTGCCTGCCCCCGGCCTCATTCGCAAATTGGTCAACGCGCAGCAAGTGCGCAAACTCTTGGGCTATTGGGGCGCGTACATGCCTGCTGGCACGGCGCTCACTTTGCTGGTGGGGCCTTTGTGGTTGCCCTCATTGGGTTGGCAAACATGGTGGTGTTTGTTTGCGGTGTTGTCCTGGGCCATGGCGCTGGTGTTATGGCGTGTGGTGCCGGCCGATGCGGTGAGTGACCATGATCACAAGACGCAATCGTCGAACTCGCCTGTATCAGCCGCTCAAGTGGCATGGCCACAACGCTTGCGTGAAACCCTCACAGCACCAGGACCTTGGCTGGTGGCACTGTGCTTTGCCATGTACTCGGGCCAGTGGTTGGCAGTGGTCGGGTTCTTGCCTTCTATTTATACGCAGGCTGGTTTATCAGGTGCCACCTTGGGTGGACTCACTGCCATTGCTGCGGCGGTCAACATGGGCGGCAACATGGCCTCGGGGCGTTTGTTGCAACGAGGACTGCATCCCAGTATCTTGTTGGGGATGGGGTTCATGGCCATGGCCTTGGGCTCGTTCGTGGCTTTCACGGAATGGACAGCCTCAAGCCCTTGGTTGCGTTACGTGGGGGTCTTGTTGTTTTCGTCGTGGGGTGGTTTGGTGCCGGGAACTTTGTTTTCTTTGGCGGTGCGTTTGGCACCTCATGAGCGCAATGTGTCCACCACCGTGGGCTGGATGCAGCAAGGATCGGCCGCGGGGCAATTTGCAGGGCCTCCGGCCGTTGCTTGGTTGGCTTCGCAAGTGGGGGGATGGCAATGGACCTGGACGGCCACCGGCTTGTGCTGTGTCGGCGGTTGGGTCATGTCCCTTTTGATCGCCAAAGCCTTAAAGGTTCAACAGGAGGCCGCATGAAAACTGTTCGTGCTGAGGTCATGGTGCAAGACACGCTGCGCTGGTTGGAGCGTGCCGTGATTGGTTTGAATTTGTGCCCTTTCGCCAAGGCGGTGTATGTCAAAGGGCAGGTGCATTGCGCGGTCAGTTCTGCTGCTGATCTGGAAGCTTTGCGTGACGATTTGCTGAGCGAATTGCGCAACTTGGTCGCGCTGGCGCCTTCGGTGCGCGACACTACGGTTTTGGTGGTTCAAAATCTGTTGCAAGATTTCTACGATTACAACGACTTCTTGAACGTGGCCGACGATTGTTTGCTGGCATTGGATTTGGAAGGAGTCATTCAGATCGCCAGCTTTCACCCGCAGTACCAATTTGCAGGCACCGATGAAGACGACATCACCAACTTCACCAACCGTTCGCCGTACCCCACGCTGCACTTGATCCGCGAGGCCAGCATTGACCGAGCGGTTGCGGCATTTCCGGACGCTGAAGCTATTTTTGAAGTCAACATGGCCACCATGAACCGATTGGGGTTGCAGGGTTGGCAAGACTTGAACGTGGGGCCTTCGCAGCCTCAGAATGACACCGATGACAAAAAATAAAGCCAAGCCCGATGCGGCCAAGACCCTGGACCTTGACTTGCGTCCTGGTCAGTCCATTGAGTTGCTGAAAGCGCTGCACATCCTCACACGTGAAGGCAAGCTGAACCAAGACTCCCGCCGAAAACTCAAACAGGTCTTGCACCTGTACCAGTTCATTGAAAAGATTCTGAAGGAGTTGGCGGAGGAAGATGCGGCCAAGTCATTGAAGGTCCATGCTGCAGAAAAGGCCCAAAAGTCTGTGCAAACCCAAGGCCTGACCTTGGCCGATCATGGTGCTGGTAAGTCTTATTTGGGCTTCATTGTTTACGACTTGTTTTTCAAACAGCTGTCGCAAGGTCACATTTACGGCATTGAAACCCGTGCCGAGTTGGTCGAGGCCTCCCGTGCTTTGGCGCAGCATCTGGACTTTCAGCGCATGGTCTTTTTGAACACCTCGGTGGCCGAGTCGTCACAGTCTGAGTTGATGCCAGCCCAAATCGATGTGGTGACAGCGCTTCATGCTTGTGACACTGCCACCGACGACGCCATTGCGTTTGGTTTGCTGAAAAAAGCCCGTGCCATGGTTTTGGTGCCTTGCTGCCAGGCCGAAGTGGCGGCCAAATTGCGCCAGAACAAAGCCTTGAATTTGTCCAGAACCCCCTTGGCCGAACTCTGGCGTCACCCTTTGCACACCCGCGAAATTGGCAGTCAACTCACCAACGTCCTGCGCTGTTTGTACCTCGAGTCCAAAGGCTACACCGTCACTGTGACCGAACTGGTGGGTTGGGAGCACAGCATGAAAAACGAACTCATCCTGGCCCGTTATACCGGCCGTCCCAAAGCCGGCGCCGCCGACCGCCTCCAAGCCCTCCTGACTGAATTCGGCCTCACCGAAGCCCTTGCATCGCGATACCCTTAATTGGGGTCAGATCAACATTAATTTCTTTCGGGTTAGCATTCGACCATGGCCCGTCAACCTCGTTTAGCCCTTCCAGGTTACCCGCACCATGTGATTCAGCGGGGAAATAATCGCCAGCCCATCGTGCTGGACGATGCCGACCGCAAGATGCTTTACAGCCTTTGGCTGGAGGAATCACAGCGCCACAAAGTGGCTGTGAACGCGTACGTGCTGCTCGACAATCACTTTCACATGTTGTTGACGCCACCCAGCGAAGAGGCCATGTCCTTGATGATGCAATCGGTGGGCAGAACTTACGTGCGCTATTTCAACAAACGCCACAACAGGAGTGGCACCCTTTGGGAAGGTCGCTACAAGTCCTCGGTGGTTGACTCTGAAGCCTATCTCCTCACTTGCATGGCCTACATTGATTTAAATCCCGTCCGAGCTGGCGTGGCGGAGTCGGCAGAGGCTTTCAACTGGTCCAGTTACAAGCACCTGATTGGCCAAAAAATCGACAAGTTGGTGACGCCACACGCACTCTATTGGGGCTTGGGCAACACGCCTTTTGCCAGGGAAGCTGCGTACGCTGAGTTTGTGGCGTCGGGCTTGTCTGCTGCCCTCCAAAAAGACTTGACTGAGTCGGCCTTGAAGGGGCGTGTGCTGGGTCGGCCTGAGTTTCTGAAGTCCTTGCAAAAGGCGACGCAACGTCAAATCTTGCCGCAAAAAGCCGGCAGGCCTTTCAAAAAATCCCAATAAAGCCAGTCAGAGGCTCAAAAACTGATTGAAATAAGTACTTTTTATTTAAAATTGATCTGTCCCCAATTAATTGATTTTGAAAAATAAAAGAAATTAATGTTGATCTGACCCCAATTATTTTTCTTGGCATTTTTGTTGCAATGCAATATGCTCACGTTCCCGCGAAATATCTTTAGGAGTGCGCCATGACTTCGGCTGCCGAAAAATCATCTTTGCAACAAACCGGTCTGTATGACCCTTCTCAAGAACACGACGCTTGTGGTGTGGGCTTTGTGGCCCATATCAAAGGCGCTAAAACGCATGCCATCGTCACGCAAGCCCTGAAGATTCTTGAAAACTTGGACCACCGGGGTGCGGTGGGTGCAGACAAGTTGATGGGTGATGGCGCGGGTATTTTGATTCAGTTGCCTGACGCGCTCTACAGAGAAGAGATGGCCAAACAAGGTGTCAACCTGCCACCGCAGGGTGAGTACGGTGTGGGCATGGTGTTCTTGCCTAAAGAGCACGCCTCCCGCATGGCTTGTGAACAAGAGCTTGAGCGTGCCGTCAAAGCAGAAGGCCAAGTGTTGTTGGGTTGGCGCGATGTGCCGGTGAACCGTGACATGCCCATGTCGCCCACCGTGCGCGAAAAAGAACCTGTCTTGAAGCAGATCTTCATTGGTCGCGGCGCTGATGTGATTGTGCAAGACGCGCTCGAACGCAAGCTGTACGTCATTCGCAAAACTGCCAGCGCGGCCATCCAAAACCTCAAGCTGAAGCACAGCAATGAGTACTACATCCCTAGCATGTCCAGCCGTACCGTGGTGTACAAAGGCTTGCTGTTGGCCGATCAAGTTGGTACCTACTTCCGTGACTTGGAAGACGAGCGTTGTGTCTCTGCTTTAGGCTTGGTGCACCAACGTTTCTCGACCAACACGTTCCCAGAATGGCCTTTGGCTCACCCCTACCGTTATGTGGCACACAACGGTGAGATCAACACAGTCAAGGGCAACTACAACTGGATGAAGGCGCGCGAAGGCGTGATGTCTTCGCCGGTGCTGGCCAATGACCTGCAAAAGCTCTACCCCATCAGCTTCGCTGACCAGTCCGACACCGCCACATTCGACAACTGCCTCGAATTGATGACGATGGCCGGCTACCCCATCAGCCAAGCCGTGATGATGATGATCCCAGAGCCTTGGGAACAACACACCACCATGGACGAGCGCCGCAAGGCCTTCTACGAATACCACGCAGCGATGTTGGAGCCATGGGACGGCCCAGCTTCTATCGTGTTCACCGATGGCCGCCAAATCGGCGCCACGCTGGACCGCAATGGTTTGCGTCCTTCACGCTACTGCATCACCGACGACGACATGGTCATCATGGGTTCTGAGTCTGGCGTGTTGCCAGTGCCTGAGAGCAAGATCGTGCGCAAGTGGCGTTTGCAGCCCGGCAAGATGTTCTTGATCGACCTTGAACAAGGTCGCATGATCGACGACGAAGAGCTCAAGGCTGGCATGACCAACACCAAGCCTTACAAACAATGGATTGAAAACGTCCGCATCAAGCTCGACGACGTCAAGGGCCACGAAGGCCAAGTGGCTGAGCCCAATGCCGTGTCCTTGCTCGACCGCCAACAAGCTTTCGGTTACAGCCAAGAAGACATCAAGTTCTTGATGGCACCCATGGCCATCAACGGCGAAGAGGGCATTGGCTCGATGGGCAATGACAGCCCCTTGGCTGTGTTGTCTAGCAAAAACAAGCCGCTGTACAACTACTTCAAGCAGTTGTTCGCGCAAGTGACTAACCCACCGATCGACCCGATCCGTGAAGCCATCGTGATGTCCTTGGTGTCGTTCGTGGGCCCTAAGCCCAACTTGCTCGACATCAACCAAGTCAACCCACCCATGCGTTTGGAAGT
>CALEYZ010000147.1 GCA_937928195.1 uncultured Limnohabitans sp. | reverse complement strand
ACGGCTGTAGCCGCTGAACACTCTTCGCAAATTGTGTGGAACAACCCTGCGACGGGTAAAAACGAATCGCATCCAGCAGGCGAGGCGATGGGTTACATCATTGAGCTTGAAAATGGTTTCAAAATTTGGCACATGGGCGATACCGGTTTGTTTGGTGACATGAAATTCATCTACGACCGTTACAAACCCAATTTGGTCTTGATCCCCATTGGCGGCAACTTCACCATGGACCCAGAAGATGCAGCCTTTGCCATGAAGAATTGGATTCCAGCGCAAAGTGTCATTCCCATTCACCATGGCTCCAACCCCTTGGCCAAAGGCACGCCTGCTGAATTCATAGAAGCCATGAAAGGCAGCAGCAGCAAAATCATCGTCATGACGGAAGGTCAAACTGTCGAGTTTTAACAAAACGCATTACGGCCTCAGCATTGGGGTCAGATCATGATTAATTTGTACGCAAATTAATTGTGCTCTGACCCCAATTAAACGACCCTCATTATTTTCAAGACTTGGTCAAGCGCATTTGTGTCAAGTCAGCGGTGAGGTAGCCTACAGCAGCACCAAACTTGTCTTTGTAGTTGGCTTTGACCAAAGGGTCCAAGGTCGATTTAACGTTGGCGTGAATGGGCAACCAATCCCCTGCGTGCTGGAAATTGCTCATGATGTACGTCCAGCCATTCAACTCATCCACAGCATGCAAACCAGTGGACTCGCCGCCTGAAGGAATCGACATGATGCGCGACAGCACTTTGGTGTCGATGTTGTAAGCCCACAAGAAATTGTTGACGTGTTGGCTGCTGTCTTCACCAATGAACAAGGTGCGCAAAGTTTCTGAGAACTTCAAGTTGTCGGGATTGGCAATTTTTTCTGGATTGGCCGTATTGCCCAAAGCATCCGCTGCAATGTCTTCGCCAGTGATCAAGGCTTTGGTGTCAATTGGCATCCATTCACTGTTGATGGCTGTCCCCGATGTATCTTTCTGACCGCCCTTTAAATTCAAAGCCATCACGGCGCCGGCATTCAACGCCTTGGGAATGCTCACACCGTTGCCAACGGTGTTGTAGGCATTGCCTGCAACCATGGAGGCAATGCAGTTCTGCAATGCAGAGTAGGCCACTTTGTCCTTGATGTTGACTGTGGTGCCTTCCATTTTGCTAAAACCCATCGAAGCACCCACCAATGCCGCGTAGCGATGGGTCTCCAGAAATGCTGCGGCTTTCTCCATGCCGGGGTTCAACTTGATCCACTCGCTTTTGCCGTTGGCATTGACCTTTGTATACGAAGCATCTTGCGGATCTGTTGTAGAGACTGACATGATGTCAGTAGGCTTTAAAGTTGTCGCCAGCGCTTTAATTTCTGCGCTGGTGGCCGAACCCAATTTGATCCAAGTCAGAGGTGCTGCTGGTACAGACGGGTCGACTGAAAATCCTGCACCCACTTTGGCCACATACAAGGTACCTGAACTCAAGTCCTTCTCTTTGTCTGCCACAAAGACAAAGTAGCCACTGTTAGTGGCATCGTCGCCCATGAACACCGTCCGGTTGTCGGGCATCACTTGCACCAGCTCATGCGAAATGCGGCCCAAGTTGTAGTGCTTTTTGATGCTGGCAGTCCCATCGGGATTGACCGTCACTTCAGGCATGTGACCGTAGTTGTAGGGGTTGGCCGCTGTCTCGGAACCATACAAATTTTTGCTGAAAGCTTTGAATTGCGCATCAGTGGCTGCCGTGAATGCATTAGGCTCGTACTCTTCGCTGGAGAGATGGGTGCCCCAAGGTGACAAACTGGCGCCACAGGTGATCCACAAACCATTCACACTCGATGTGTCCACGTTGTGGTACTTCACCAAGCTCAATTTGCCTGTAGAGGGATCTTGGTCCAGCGTCAAAACAGCGATAGGCGATGGCAACTTGCCATACATGCCTGACACACCATCTTGTGCCCATGTGGTGTATTCAAATTGCACAACAGCAAAGACCGTATTGCCCTTCACGCCTGCGACATTGGCATTGGGTACTGTCAACAACGACGTGCCATCAGGCGAGTCAGAAAAGAATTGGCGCTCTTTGCCCACCACCGTGGTGTCCATGATGGGCTTGTTGTTGATGTCCAGGTAACCGCCCGCCAAAATTTTGCCGCCCATGCCATCCGACACCAAGTCACCTGTGACAAAGAAGGGCTGATAGCTGAGTTTGTAACTTTGCTGCGAACCATCACTGAAATTCAAATTCAATGATGAGCCAACGGCGGTCGTCGCCATTTGTGCAGCATTGGCCAAGCTGGGTGCGGGCGTTGACGTGAAGCTGGCACTGGTAAAACTAGCAAGCGTTTGCGTGGTTCCGCCGCAAGCGGTCAGCATGAGGCTAGCGCCACTGAGCGTGCTGGCCAAAGGCAGCAAGGGTGCGCCAGCAAAAGTTTGAAGCCATTGGCGACGATTGAATTGGGGTGTCGTGGTCATTGCATTTCCTGTGGTCGTTTGATAAGTCATATGGCTGCGCTTCGCAGCACCCACATGACTTTGACAAACGAAAATGAAAAATCAATGACGTAAATATGAATTTATGATGAAGAATGATTGAACCAAGACATGCGATTCAGCAAGCCATCTTTCAGTTTGTAGTGATGCCAAAAAGCTGCAAGTATGTGCATCAAGGCAGCAAACAACAAACCATTGGCCAACCATTCGTGCAATTCAACTGCACTGCGTCTGAGGGCTTTGTTGCCTGGATCAAAGGCAGGCACCACCCACAAATCAAACAAGTTATCGCCACGAATCCAGACTGCGGCCAAGCCAGACAAGACCAACAAGCCAATTAACACATACAACAGCTTGTGAAAAATGCGACTGAATTGAGTCAGACCTTTGTCTGTGATGCTCTCCAGACGAACACCCTTGAAAGCACGCCAATAGATTCTGTAAAACCAGATCAAACCTAACACAAAACCCAAGCTGATGTGCAGGCTTCGAAACATGATGCGTGGCGTGCCTTTGGGGAAAAAATCAATGCACTGCCCAGCCACCCACAGCACAGCTATGAGGATGGCCACGAGCCAATGCAAAAGAATGGTTCTGCGGTCGTATTGATTGGGTTCGATGACTTGGATGTCGTTCATGGCGAGTTCAATGGCAGTGAATTGTTCCTTTGTTGATTATGCATTCAAGGGCGGGCTTTCCCTCGGAGGTGTACTCAGTCAACAACCAGTTTTCTTGACCGTTTTCTTCATGTCTGTCCAAAGTGGCAAATCCATAGTCAGAGCGAGACGCATAGTGATCCACAACGGCGTCTCTGTAGACCTGATCACTTGAATGAATCGCTGCAGGTGCAAATCCTTCATTCAATGAACCCGAGTTGCCCAAGACCAAAGAGACAGGGTGCGCCGTTTTGAAGCCAATGGCTTCAAACAAGTGGACGTGGCCATGCATGGCCATCGTGACACCTGCAGGAAACAAACGTTGCGGTTCATCAACGCTGAAAACCGACTGCAAGCCAGCACTGCCACCTGCTTTGAATTTTAAGGGGTCTGATACGGGTGCCGCAGCAAGCAATGGATGGTGATTAATGAAGAAACTTTCAGGCTTCGCAGCAGTCAATTGCGCCACCTGTTTCATTTGCGCTGCATATTTGAGAAATACTGGGTCTTGTTGCGCATAGGCTTTGCCACTGGACTTGGACGAATCAAATACAAGGAATTGGGCTTGCTTGGACAAACTGACAGCAAATGGGTCTGAGAAATCAGCTTGGAGATCATTGGCAGGGTCATCACAGCTTCGCGTCGTCGTCCAAGGTAGCGCATCAATGAAACGAAACCACCCCTGCCCCGCCCTGAAACATGACTCGTGATTGCCTCTCACAAACAGCCAGGGTGCTGCAGCCAACAAGGGTTTGGCAGGTTTGAAAAAATCATCGCGCCATGCATCCCAACCGTACCCCCAAGTCGCGCCGGCACACCCGGTACGTCCTGCTGGGCAAGGGCTCTCACGATAGTGAATGTCCCCAATGTGGACAACGAGGTCTGCATTCAATTGGGAAGCACTGAGTGCAATTTTTTGAAATGGCCACTGAACTGGATCATTGCATTCTTGGAAAGCATTTTCAGAGGCTTTCAGACGACAGCCTGTGTCAGCGATGATCACGATGCGATTGATTTGCTGAGGCGGTGGTGGCACCACAACACCCTCAATGCGTGCCGTCCGCACGCCATGCGGCCAGATTGCATCACAACTGGTCATGTCAAAAATCGCAGGCTTGCTGTCCGCTTGGACTGCATCTGTCCGTGCGGGAACCACAGCTTGCGGTGCTCGAATTTGCATGGCGACGGGTTCCTGTTGATCCCAAGCCACCCTAGGACAGACCTTGGCTGCTGTGAGGGCACGTACAACCCACTCGCCATTCGGAGCTTGAAGGGTAAAAACCGTGTGGGGTTCAGTGGCCGATGCTGCAAGTCCGCTCAGGGACAGCACAAAGGGAATTGTTTTGAATATAGATTGGAAACGTTGAAACAAAGAGGACATGAATTCACTTCACTTGAAAATTTAGTAGCAAGCCACCCAGATTTGGTAAACGCCTTCTTTACCGAGTAACGAAGAAGGGGGGGCTGGAAATTGAGCTACCTCAACAGCCTTTAATGCAGCGCGGTCAACTGCGCCCAGCCCACTGGCTTGAATGATCTTGGCATTGCTGACCACACCATCACGCAAATGAAATTCAAGCCTTGCACGGCCCTTGAATCCCAATGCAGCGGCAGGGCCTGGAACCACAAACGCAGTTTGAACCGCTGCGGCCAATTTCAAGTTGTACGCAATGGCAGGATCAACTGAGGGCACTGGTGGGCTGGGTGAAGCAGCAGGCACAGGTGGACTGGCTTGCGCAGGCGCAGAAAACGCAGTCGGCTTGGTCAACGAGGGCGGTGCAGGTTCTTCTGAGATCTTCGCCTCTGATGCAACAGGCTCATGCAGTGCTTGAGGTACTGGCTTTGACTGCACGTGGGACACCTTGACAGGCGTTGGCACAACAGGCAAGGGATTTGGACTGGGTGCCACCATGGACATCAACAGCGGCACAACATGGGGCATGTCTTCCGGTGGGTGCATCACGACCCACACCACAGCAAGTCCTACCAACCCGAACTCAATGGCCAAAGCAGAAAGTGCGGACGACCAGAAACTCCTCGGACCGTATTTTTTAGAAACAGGCGCCCAAGAACCAGAGGCCTTGGTGTTGTCGCTCAAGGGGCCACCTGCTTGGCCGCCAGTCCAATTTGTGTCGCACCACCTGCTCTCACTGCATCCACTGCCTTCATCAAGTACTGCATCGTTGCATCTTCGCTGCCGGCAATCGTGACCGCCAAGTTGGCTGGATCACGCATCTTCACCATGGCCGTGATTTCTCGAGGTTCCAGGGCATGACCCTCCGCCAACAACTGGCCATTGCTGCGAATCTCAACCAACAACTTAGGGGCAGACATGGCAGTGGCCGTGCTGCTGGTAGGTAGCTTGGTCACTTGGCCGGACGTGGGGATCATCTTCAAAGTCATCATGGCAAAAAAGACCAGCAAGAACAACATGATGTCGATCATGGGAATGATCTCAATCCGTGCCTTGCGGGTTTCAAAATAACGCATCTCAAACAGCTTTCAAAAAGTCACGCGCATTGGTGGGTTGATGGCTGCCAAAGCGACGGTTCAGAATCATCACTTTGAGGATTTCCATTTGATGCACGATCATGCGCACCTTGGTGGTCAGCCAATTGAAGAACACCAAACCCACCATGGCAATCAAGAGGCCCGAGGCCGTGGCAATCAAGGCTTCTGCAATGCCTCCAGTCACTTGACTTGCGCCATTTTGAACATCCCCCAGAACGGAGAACGCGCCAAACATGCCAATGATGGTGCCAAACAGGCCCAGCAAAGGTGCCAATGTGATCACTGTGTCCAAGACCCACAAAGAGCGGTCTAAGGCAGGGACTTCGCGCATGATGGCCTCTTCTAAATGGCCTGCGCAGACATCACGATCAGACGAATCAGGCTCAATCAAAGAGGCATGCACCACACTTGCGTGAGGCAATTTTTCATGTTGTTGAAGGGCTGCAACAAGAATGTCTTTGTCAAGTGCTGAACCATCGTGCAACAAGTCAATGAGGCTTTCACCGTCTTGCTGCATTTTGGACAGGTAGCGGCTTCGCTCGATGATGACCGTCAAGGCCACCAACAAAAGCAAAGCCATCAGATAAAGCGTGCCGCCAGACGCGTTCGCCAGTTCAAACAGCTTGCTCAGTGTCATGATCAGAAATCAGCTTTGACTGAAATTTGCGCGCTGCGAGGGGCTTGGAAAATGTAGGTATCGTAAGCCGTCCCTGCAACACTGGAACTTGCAGCGGTAATGGCCGTGGCTTTTTGGCTGTTGGCCAAGTTGAACACGTTCATTTGTACTTTGACAGTTTTGAATTGCGCGACATTTTTCATTGTGTAAGACACGCCAACATCCAAGTTGTCGTACGCTGCTGTTTTGTAGTAGTCGTAATACGCTTGGTTGGTATAGTCTTTTTGGTACACAGCACCGGTACGCTTCAGGATCAATGACGATGCCCATGGACCTTGTGCAAACAGTGCGCCAACGGCAGCGGTCATTTCAGGTGCACCCGAAATTTGTTTGCCTGTATCGTTGGCCAGTGCTTTGTTGACAGAGCCGTTTGCAAAAACAGAGAAGTTGCTGTCCACGGCATAGGCCATTTGGCCTTCAACACCTTTGTACGTGGCGCCACCAATGTTGATGAACGCAGCATTGGCACCCGTCAAACCGTTGGACACCAATTTATTGGTGAAGTTGATTTGGTAGATGTCTAAGTCCCAAGTCATCTTGTCAGACTTGCCCACCACGCCCAACTGGTAGTTGGTCGATTTTTGTGGCGCAGAACTGTTCAAAGCGGGGTTGTTGATGTAGAAAGTTTTCAAATCAGGAATTTGGAAACCTTCAGCATATTGACCATAAACCGACAACTCTTTGCTCAACTGTTTGTTCACAGTCAAGAAGGGCAAAGTAGCGGTGTACGTTTTGGATGCAGAGTGGTTCAACTCGCGCGTTGTTTGCTCTACAGGCGAGGAAACTGAACGCGTAATGTTCAGAGATTTCAAGCCAGGGGTCACTGTGGTGTCGGCACTGGCTTTCCATTCAAACTCAACAAAAGGTTGTGTGGAGGTAATTTTGGACTGCTGGTCAAACAAAACACTGTCGATGGGTCGTGTTGTACCTTGCAAGAAAGCGCCATTTGCCACTGTGCCTTCTTTGCGGTTGTAGCCGCCAGTGCTCAGGTCAATGTCGTACTGATGACGGTCTGTGTCTGATGTTTCGTACCAAAGACCAGCGCGAAACAAGCCAGCATCCAACTGCTTGGTGGCTTTGAAGATGTCACCCATCACGCGGTATTTGTTTTGCTTGTCAATGCCAGGGATATGGCCATTCAGAGCAATGCTTTTGGCCGTGACATAGGTGCCAGCAGGTGCGGTGCGACGTGGGTCCGCATTGGTGCCCGTCGTGCCTGTCCAGGTCGGATCGGTCGATGATTTGGTCTGATTGTTGTAGGCGTAGGTGTAGAGCTGATTGTCTGTATTCCAGCCATTGTCCAATTCACTGCGCAAACGTAAATATGAAAAATCAGTGTCTTTGGTGGTTGCGTTGTACCCTTGATAGTTCATGCTGGTGGGGTCATTGTCCAGCTGGAAATTTTTGCCAAACTTGGCAATTTGACTCAAGGTTGCGCCTTTATTGCTATCAGGTTGCGCATAGTGAATTTGGTTCACTGTGGCAAAGGCTGTTAACAGGCTTGAGTCGCCAATAGGACGCTCAAACTTAACCGTCAAATTGTCGCTTTTGACAGGGCTGTAACTCAAGTAGCCATCCGACTTCAATTCTTGGGCATTCAATTGCAGTGTGGCATCACCCTGCTCTGCCATGCGACCGCTTTCATAGCCCACACCCACCAAGCTGGTGTTCCACGTACCCATGCTGGTGTACACAGTGGTGGACTTTTCTTGCGAGGGCTTTTTAGAGAACAAATTGATCGAGCCACCGAAAGTGGCATAGCCCAAATTGCTGGCATTGCCCGGGCCACGTTCAACCACAGCGCCGCCGATGGTAAATGCGGGAAAGAAGGAGGTTGAGTGGTGTGCAGGGTTGTTGGTGTCACCCCATGGAATGCCATCGAAGGTGATGTTGTACTGATCATCACCAAAACCTCGCAAAGTCGTTTTGGTCTCACTCAAACCAGGACCATTGGCAGAGTCACCTGACAAGCTGGGAGCGATGTTGACAATGCGGCTGTACTCTGCGGTGGGTGCAACAGACAAGTCCATGAACTCACGTGTGATGATGGACTGTGGCTGAGTGGCCTGCAGGCTGGCTTGGGTTGGTGCAACGGCAGTTGCAGTGCCTTTGATGGCATCGCCAGAACGGAAGGCGCCTGCAGCCGTGGAGGCCCCAATGGTGCCAAGGTCAACGGCGGGGATGGTTTGAGCGCTGGCAATCGACTGAACAGCCAAGGAGGCAAAAGCCAGTGAAATTAAATAGGCCAGTTGCGTTGGCTTGAGCGTTTGATTTTGAGTCATGTGCAGTTTTCAGAGTTGTTAGCGAAAGAAATTGACATTGAAATTTGAATTTCAATTCAACTGCTACAACTCTAAAAACCATTCATGTCAACTTAATGGCGTCTTTGTGAAATTTTCAAGACAGGCGCCGGATGGCATCACAAAGGCTCAAAAAACTCTGTTCTTGCAGCCGGAAAAACAAGCGTGAACCGCGAACCTTTTCCTAGTTCGCTTTCGATTTTCAACTCACCACCGTGACGCTGCATCACATGTTTTGTAATTGCCAAACCTAAACCTGTACCACCTGACTCGCGTGAACGACTGCGATCTACTCGGTAAAACCGTTCAGTCAAGCGCGGCAAATGCTCGGGTGCAATGCCAGGTCCCGTATCTTCCACGGAGAATTGAAACCGCTGATCTGCAAGCTTTGTCCATTTGCAATTGACTTGACCACCCGCAGGTGTGTATCGCACTGCGTTGTTTACCAGGTTTGAAACCGCACTGTAAATTTCTTGCTTGGAACCGATCAAGCCGCACTTCTCTGGTATTTCAAAATGCAAGGTTTGAGGTACATCTTCTACTGCCACATGTGATTTTGACAAGCCTCTGGCTTCTGCCTCAACGGTGCGCATCAATTCTGCAACCGATAACTTCTCCGTCATCTGTGGCAGCGGACTTCCTTCAAGCTGAGAAAGGATCAACAAATCACTGACCAAGCCCTG
Organism: uncultured Limnohabitans sp.; assembly: GCA_937928195.1. Taxonomy (GTDB): domain Bacteria; phylum Pseudomonadota; class Gammaproteobacteria; order Burkholderiales; family Burkholderiaceae_C; genus Limnohabitans_A. Next base: position 34,838 of record CALEYZ010000147.1, on the reverse strand, counting down.
CATGCGACCAGCTTGCGTGGCCATGAGATCCAAAAACTTAACGCGCTCTTCAGGTTGGAGGTCCAAAGTTTGAAGCGTTTCAATGAAACCACTCAGCACTGTCAATGGCGTTCGAATTTCATGCGACACATTGGCCACAAAATCGCGTCGCATGGCATCTGCTTGCGCTAAAGCCGTCACATCGCGGGTCAACAACAACTGTCGATTATCACCATAGGCATGCAACTGCACCGACAACTTGACGCTGTACGCCAATGAAGATGAACGTCCCTCAATAATGACTTCACCATCGTGCGTCTCTTGCGCAAAGTATTTATTGAAAACAGGATCCCGCACCAAATGCACAACGTGCTGCAACAAGTCACGTTTGGTGTCAAAACCCAAATGCTGCGCAGCTGTTTGATTGCACCACTCAATTCGACCTTCCGGGTCGAGCAAAACCACCCCATTGGGTGACGCTTGAATGGCTGACAAAAAATCTTGCAATCGCTGCTGATGTGCTTCGGTCTGCTTTTTTTGATCGTTCAAAATTCTGCGCAAACGATCAATCAAATCGCCCCATAAACCACCTAGCACGGGCGGTTCTTGAACGGTATTGTGGCGCAGCCAATTTGAAATTTTTTGACCTCGCCACAAGTCTTTGCAAACAGTGAAAAATGTCATTGACAGCGCACCGGTCAAAGCGCCTGACTCTTGCGCATACCAGTACCCAATGGCTGACATGACTGTCATCCAAAACAACAGGCTTAAGAATCGTGAAAGCATGGGCTCAATTAAACCGAATGACCAGAAGCAGCCGAGGACGAAGGCTTCAGTTCTGTAAATCGATAGCCTGCCCCTCTGACAGTTTCGACCATGGCCCCCGCCGAGCCCAATGCTTCTCGCAAGCGCTTCACATGCACATCGACCGTGCGCTCTTCAATGAAAACGTGATCACCCCAAACACGGTCAAGCAACTGACCACGGCTGTGAACGCGTTCTTTGTGCGTCATGAAATATTGAAGCAGCTTGAACTCGGTGGGTCCAAGTTTCAAGGCTTGATCTTGGTACGTCACACGGTGTGTATCAGCATCCAAAGTCAAATCACTCATCTGAATTCGGCCGCCCGACTGTTCGGGAGCGCGACGCCTTAAAACTGCGCGAATCCGTGCCAACAACTCTTTGGTTGAAAATGGCTTGACGATGTAATCGTCAGCACCCGAATCCAAACCAGAGACGCGATCTGACTCTTCGCTTCTTGCCGTCAACATGATGATGGGAATGTCTTTGGTTCGCGCATGGCTTCGCCATTTTTTAGACAAGGTCAAACCACTGTCACCTGGCAGCATCCAGTCCAGCAAGATCACATCAGGGAGCACATCGTCCAGCTCTTTTTGAGCCGTGATGCCATCCATGGCCCAAATGGGTTGAAAACCGTTGTGACGCAAATTGACGGCAATTAACTCGGCAATGGCCGGCTCGTCTTCTACGATGAGAATACGCGGCAAGTTTCTCATTTAACAGCGGACTCCACATCAGCAAATGCAATGTGACGAACGTCAGCGCCCTTCACCACATAAATGATGAACTCCGCAATGTTCTTGGCATGATCGCCAATGCGCTCAATGGCTTTTGCAATGAACAACAAATCCAAACTGGCAGAGATGGTACGTGGGTCTTCCATCATGTAGGTGACCAACTTGCGTACAAAGCCATCAAATTCTGCGTCAATCAAATCGTCTTCTTTCAAGATGCTCACAGCTTCTGTGACATCCAGTCGCGCAAAGGCGTCCAAGGCTTTTCTCAACAATCCTGAAGCCAAATCAGATGCAATTCGGAGTTCGGACGATGGAAGGAAACGTGCGTTGCCGCTTGCACCAATGGCTTTCACCATGCGAGCAATTTTTTCAGCCTCATCGCCAACTCGCTCCAAATTGGCAGTCATTTTGGAAATGGCAATCAACAATCGCAAGTCACGCGCAGTCGGCTGGCGACGCGCAATGATGGAAGACAAATCGCGGTCAATCTCAACTTCCATTTGATTGACTTTTTCTTCACCTGCAATCACTTGATCTGCCACTTCATTGTTGAAATGCGACAAAGCATAAACCGCATGGCGTATTTGCGATTCCACCAAACCGCCAAGTTCTAGCACTCGGCTAGAGACACTGCCCAACTCGTTGTCAAACTGACTGGAAATGTGTTTGTCCATGGTGTGAGTCTCCTGATCAGCCGAAACGGCCAGTAATGTAATCTTCTGTTTCTTGACGTGCTGGCTTCATGAAAATTTGGTCCGTCTGGCCAAACTCCATTAACTCACCTAAGTACATGTAAGCGGTGTAATCGGACACACGGGCAGCTTGTTGCATGTTGTGCGTCACGATCACTACGGTGTATTCACTCTTCAAAGTGTGCACCAATTCTTCAACTTTGCCTGTAGAAATAGGGTCCAAGGCCGAAGTGGGCTCATCCAAGAGCAAGATAGAGGGCTTCACGGCAATGCCACGCGCAATGCACAAACGCTGTTGTTGACCACCCGACAGGGACAAGCCACTTTGGTTTAACTTGTTTTTAACCTCATCCCAAATGGCCGCCTTTTGCAAAGCCCATTCCACCCGATCGTCCATGTCACTGCGCGACAACTTTTCGTAGAGGCGTACGCCAAACGCAATATTGTCATAGATGGACATGGGAAATGGGGTTGGCTTTTGGAACACCATGCCAATGCGTGAGCGCAGCAAATTCAAGTCTTGCTTGGGGTCCAAAATATTTCGACCATCAAACAAAATTTGGCCTTCAGCACGTTGGCCTGGATACAGGTCATACATGCGATTGAGGGTGCGAAGCAAGGTGGACTTGCCACAACCTGAAGGGCCAATGAACGCTGTGACCGTGTTCTTTTGGATGTTCAAGTTGATGTGCTTCAGGCCTTGGAATGCGCCGTAGTAGAAGTTCAAGTCACGAACTTCTAAAATGGCTTCGTTGGATTCAGGTTTTGAATTCATGTTAAATGGGTTTAATTTAAGCCGCTACTTTTTCGCGAAACACAACGCGCGCAATGATGTTCAAGGTCAACACGGTCAAGGTAATGAGCAACGCGCCACCCCATGCCAAGCTCACCCAGTTTTCATAGGGGCTCATGGCAAATTGAAAAATAACCACTGGCAAGTTGGCCATGGGTTTGTTCATGTCCAAATTAAAGAACTGATTGTTCAGCGCCGTGAACAACAAAGGTGCTGTTTCACCGCTGACGCGTGCCAAGGCCAACAGCAGGCCCGTCATCACCCCACTTCGCGCAGCTTTCAGCACCACAGATGTAGAGACCTTCCATTTGGGCGCTCCTAACGCAAAGGCCGCTTCACGCAAACTGACCGGTACCAGCTTCAACATGTTCTCGGTCGTGCGCACCACCACAGGAATGGCAATCAGGGTGAGTGCCACGGTGCCTGCCCAGCCTGAGAAGTGCTTGCTAGGTACCACCACCATGGCGTAGACAAACAAGCCAATCACAATTGAAGGTGCCGACAACATGATGTCGTTGACAAAACGCGTCACGGATGCCAAACGGCTCCGATCACCATACTCTGACAAATAAACCCCAGCCAACACGCCAATGGGGGTGCTGATCAAGGCACAAGACACCACGATCATCAAGCTACCCACAATGGCGTTGGCCAAACCACCACCATCAGAGCCTGGCGCGGGCGTGCTCTCAAGGAACATGGACAGATGCAAGGCAGAGAAGCCCTTCAACATCAAGATGCTCAAGATCCAAAGTAAAAATCCGAGGCCCACGGCCATGGCACTCATGGACATCACCATGCCAATGAAGTTGGCACGTTTGCGCTTTGCATAAATACTGGGGTCCATGTTGCTCATGTTTTCAAACCTTTCTTGGCTTCAGCGCGCATCAGCATCCATTTGGCCAAAGACAAGACCACCAGGGTGATCACAAACAGCGCCAAGGCCAATGCAAACAAAGAGGAATAGTGCAAGCCGGGTTCTGCTTCGCCAAATTCATTGGCCAAGGTTGAGGCGATGGAGTTGCCTGGTGAAAACAAAGAGGGCGACAACTTGTGTGCGTTGCCAATCACAAAGGTCACGGCCATGGTTTCACCCAAGGCGCGACCTAGACCCAACATCACACCACCGACCACGCCCGTCTTGGTGTAGGGCAAAACAATCTTAGTGACCACTTCCCATGTGGTGCAACCAATGCCGTAGGCCGATTCTTTCAGAATAGGCGGCACGATTTCAAAGACATCGCGCATGACCGAAGCGATGAACGGCAAAATCATCATGGCCAAAATGAGGCCAGCAGCCAAAATACCAATGCCATTGAAAGCGCCTGTAAACAAAATGCCAATCACTGGAATTTGGCCCAGCGTGGACGCCAAGGCTGGTTGAACATACTCTGCAAACAAGGGCGCAAACACAAACAAACCAAACATGCCATAAATGATGGAGGGCACTGCGGCCAACAACTCAATGGCCGTGCCCAAAGGGCGGCGCAGACTCATGGGGCATGTCTCGGTCAGAAATACAGCAATGCCAAAACTCAAGGGCAAGGCAATCACAATGGCAATGGTGGCCGTAACCACCGTGCCAAAAATAGCAATCAAGCCACCAAACTGGGAATTGATGATGTCCCACTCGATGGTGTAGAAAAATTTCAAGCCGAATGTTTGCAACACAGGCATAGAGCTGACAAACAATGAGACGATGATGCCGGTCAACGCCACCAAGGTGGACAAGGCAAATACCAGCGTGGTTTTCTCAAAGAAAAAATCTTGCCACCGCTGCCAGCGCAACACGCTCTGGCGATGCGAGGTCATCAAGTCGTCATCATTGTTCATGTCTAACTTCTAAGAAGGTGCAAATATCAACTTGCAATTTACTTAACGTTGATTTTGTTCCAAACGTTTTTGCGAATGAAATCGGTTGTGGCATCGGGCATGGGTACGTATTCCAAATCTGCAGCCATCTTCTTGCCTTCTTTGAATGCGAACTCAAAGAACTTCAACACTTCAGCTGAATTGGCTTTGTTGGCAGGGTCTTTGTACATCAAGATAAACGATGCGCCAGTGATGGGCCATGACTTAGCACCAGGTGCATTGGTCAAGTAAATGCCCATACCGGGAACTTTGGACCAATCTGTGCTGGCAGAAGCTGCAGCGAATGTTTCGTCATCAGGTGCAACCACTTGGCCCGCTTGATTGCGCAGATTCAAGTGTGTCATGTTGTTTTTCTTGGCGTAGGCATACTCGACATAGCCAATCGCATTTTTGATGCGGCTGACGTTGGCGGCAACGCCTTCATTGCCTTTGCCACCTACGGATGAGGCTGCAGGCCACTTCACCGCAGCACCTGCACCCACTGTTGACTTCCAATTGGCATTGACCTTGGCCAAGTAATCTGTAAACACCGCAGTGGTTCCAGAGCCATCAGCACGGTGAACCACCGTGATAGCGGCATCAGGCAATGCAATGCCAGGGTTCATTTCTGCAATGCGCTTGTCGTTCCATTTGGCAATGGCACCCGAAAACACGTCGGCCAACAACTCACCAGACAATTTGACTTGACCTGGCTTGATGCCTTCAATGTTCACCACAGGGACCACACCACCAATGATGGCGGGGAATTGAACCATGCCGTCTTTTTCTAAATCTTCGAAACTGACAGGGGCGTCTGTCGCACCAAAGTCCACCGTTTTGGCTTTGATTTGCTTGATGCCACCCGAAGATCCAATGGACTGGTAGTTCATGCTGTTGCCTGTTTTGGCTTTGTAAGCCTCAGCCCATTTGGCGTAGATGGGGAACGGGAACGTGGCACCCGCACCGGTGATTTCGGCTGACATGGCTGACGCGGCGAGTACGGACAAGCCCAATGCGGCAACCCAGGTTTTGATCTTTAGCATGTTGAATCCTTGATTCAGAGGTTGAAACTCATTCATAAATGACATGTACAAAGCGTTTGGAGCTCGTCTGTCACAAGGCAACTTTAGTGACCGATTGTGACAAATTCATGTCAAATTCCGTGTTTTCTGTTGAATTTCCCTCGCCATTGGCCAGAATGACAGACAGACAGGCTCATTTTTGCGATTGTCATGAAATTGACAAAAAACAGACACAGAATGCTTTTTCTTGATTCATTTTCCCCTCCCTCAGTAAACCCTCATGCAAAACGGACAACTTGTCGCCGCCGTCGATTTAGGCTCCAACAGCTTTCGCCTTGAAATTGGGGTCTTTGAAGAGGGGCATATCCGTCGGGTTGACTATTTAAAAGAGACCGTTCGACAGGGCAATGGCTTAGACGCAGAGCGCATGCTGTCCAAAGATGCCATGCAGCGCGGCTGGGACTGCCTGGCCAGATTTGCCGAGCGTTTGGCTGGCTTTGAACCAGAATTTGTGCGTGCCGTTGCCACGCAAACCTTGAGAGAAGCCAAGAATCGCGACGTATTTCTGATCCAAGCCACGACCATCTTGGGCTTTCCGATTGAAGTCATTTCTGGAAAAGAGGAGGCCCGCCTTATTTATCTGGGCGTGGCACACAGCTTGCCGCAATCCAACGAGAAACGATTGGTGATTGACATTGGAGGCCGATCAACCGAGATGATCTTGGGCAGGGCCTACAAGCCCAACACCTTGGAATCTTATAGAGTGGGCAGTGTGAAGTGGTCCATGAAGTATTTTGCCAATGGGTTGATGACCTCTCAGACGTTTGCAAAAGCGGAAATCGCTGCCAAGGCCGTCATCGATGAAGCGCTCAGCCTTTATCCGCGCAATGCCTGGGAAACGGCCTACGGGTCATCTGGCACCGTCGGCGCGGTGGCCGATGTACTGGCGTCAGCAGGCTGGCCTCAGGGCAGAATCACCCGAGAAGGGCTGGACTGGCTCAAAGAAAAACTCATCAAGGCAGGCAGCGCAGAAGCGCTTAAATTGGAAGGCGTCAAAGACGACCGAAAACCCGTGATTGGCGGTGGCTTGGCCATTTTGTATGCGTTGTTTGATTTGCTTGGCATTGAAGAAATGCAGGCCGCACAAGGCGCGCTCAGACAAGGCGTTTTGCAGGATTTGTTAGACCGTCTAGACCGACATGACAACACCGATTTACGCAGCACCATGGTCACGGCATTGGCCAGCCGGTTTGCAGTTGACCCTGCCCAATCAGACAGAGTGTCTCGAACCGCGCTTTGGTTGTTTCAAAGTTTGCAAGTCAGCAGCGCCAAAAAATCCAGCCGACTGGTTCGATTAGAGAGCAAATTGATGTGGGCGGCACAGTTGCTTGAAATCGGCACGCGGATTTCACACAGTGATTTTCACAAGCATGGCGCTTACATTTTGGACAATGCCGATCTAACAGGATTCTCCATGCCTGAATTGCACCGACTCAGTCAATTGATTTTGGGACATCGGGGGAAGCTCAAAAAATTAGAACTTGAGTTCAGAGATGAAGATTTTGTATGCCAACTCCTCAGCCTCCGATTGGCCGCCATCTTGTGTCACGCGAGGCGCGAGCCTGACTTGCAAGGTTTTGGATTCAAGCGACTGCCAAATGGAGATGAATTTGTCATCCAATGTAAAAAATCATGGGCACAACTGTGGCCCCAGTCAGCACACTTGCTTCAAGAAGAATGTGATGCATGGCTTAAAACAAATTGGCAGCTTAAGTTTCAAATCAGCTCAGGCGTTTGAACAGTCACCACCACCGTTTGAGGTGCCCCTTCGCGAACGCGACTTCGCAGCCACCAGACAGCGCCCTTCCGAACAGGCAATTCACTGACAGGAATGCTCAATAAATAGGCAATGCAGTGACCTATAACAGGTTGATGCCCAACGACCACCACAGACATTTTGGAATGAGGCCAACCCACTGCCTCTAACAACTCGACGGCAGTGGCATCGGGCAGCAGTTCTGATTTCAATTTGTACTTTCGCCCTAAAGAGCGAGCCGTCTGCTCAGCTCTCGTGGCGGGGCTGCACATGACACGCACCCCCTCAGGCAGCTGTCGATCCAACCAATGCCCCATCTTGGCGGCTTGCTTTTCGCCCTTTGTCGTTAATTCACGCAGCAAATCCTCTTGCCCGTCAACGGCATCGAACGCCTCGGCATGTCGCCAAAAAATCAAATCCATATCAGGGCTGTGAATCAGGCATGACTGGCATATTGATGCATCAGCAAAGATTGTGCGCTTTGAACTTTTTGGCCATTTTTCTCAACACGGTGGTAGTGGCCATCGGCCTCCAATGTCCATGCGTTGCGAGTGTCATAAAGGTAAGCCAACAAACATTCGTCAATGATGCGTCTGCGCAAGTGTGGATCATTCACAGGCCACCCCAACTCAATGCGTCGCGTCATGTTGCGGCTCATCCAATCCGCACTGGCCAAATACAGGTCCTGCTGATCACCGGCTTCAAAATAAAAGACGCGTGAATGTTCAAGAAATCGTCCAATGATGGAACGAACACGAATATTGTCAGTTTGACCAGGTACGCTGGCTGGCAACATGCATGCACCTCGCACAATCAGATCGATTTGCGCCCCCTTCTGGCCTGCCCGAATCAGTGCATGGATCAGACTTGGATCAGTCAGTGCGTTCATTTTGACCACCACGCGTGCACTCAAACCCTTTGCAGCGGCAGCACCTACCAAATCAATTTTCTCAATCAGTTTTCGCTGCATGTGAAACGGCGCTGAGATGAGCTTACTCATGCGACTCAAACGCGAGGGGCTGGCCAAATGCACAAACAAACGCTCCATATCGCCTGTCATGGCCACATCGCAAGTCAGGCAACTAAGGTCTGTATAAAGTTTGGCTGTTCTAGGGTTGTAATTACCCGTCGAGAGATGGCCATAGCGCTTTAAACCCCGACCTTCTCTGCGGGTCACTAACAGCATCTTGGCATGCGTTTTCAGGCCAACCACACCATAAACAACTTGTGCGCCAACGGCTTCCAATTGCTCAGCCCAATTGATATTGGCCTCTTCATCAAACCGAGCTTTCAGCTCAACAACAGCCGTAACTTCTTTACCCCGTCGAACTGCTTCACGCAACAAATTCATCATGACAGGATCACTGCCTGTGCGATAGATGGTTTGTTTGATCGCTAACACCTGAGGGTCTTCGACTGCTTCTTTCAAAAAGGCCAAAACACCGTCAAAACTTTCGAAGGGTTGGTGGATCAAAATATCGCCCTGCCGCATGCGGGCCATGACTGATGCGCCTTTGGCCAACTGCTTAGGAAAGCTGGCTTTGTAAGGTGAAAACAACAACTTGGGTTCATCCACCAGATCAATCAGCTGACTCAAGCGAACCAAGTTAACCGGGCCAGCAACCCTGAACAGGGCACGGTCAGGCAATTCAAATTGCTTTAACAAGAAATCTGACAAATGGCCTACGCAGCTGTCAGACACCTCTAAACGAAGTGCTTGGCCATAGTGTCGGTGTTGCAATCCGCGCCGGAGTGCGGTGCGTAAATTTTCAACATCTTCCTCGTCCACGGACAAGTCGGAATTTCGGGTGACCCGAAATTGAGAAAAGTGCGTCACCGCGCGGCCAGGAAATAAATCAGCCAAATGTGCGCGTATGACGCTGGAGAGCATCACCACTGAAACAGACTTTCCGGCAACTTTGGCTGGCAATGGAATGACACGAGGCAATACCCTCGGCACTTTGACAATGGCAATGTCATTGGTCTTTCCAAAAGCATCTTTGCCAGACAACTGAACGATGAAGTTCAAGGATTTGTTCGCAACTTGTGGAAATGGATGTGCAGGATCTAATCCAACAGGCACAAGAAGCGGGCGCACTTCTCGCTGAAAGTACTCAGAAACCCATTTGCGTTGAGCCGATGTACGTTCACCATGAGACAGAATTCGAATGCCCTGTTTTTGCAGCTTTGGCAACAAGACATCGTTGTACAACCTGTACTGCTCATTCACAACCAAGCGTGCATGCTCATACAAGCTGTGAAACGTGTCTTTTCGATAAGGCCCTTTGGTTTCATCGGACCTGAAAGCTGACATGTGCAAATCAGCGCGAACTTCAAAAAATTCGTCCAAATTGGAAGAAACGATGCACAAGTAGCGCAGTCGCTCAAGCAATGGCACTTCCGGTCGCTTAGCCCAATCCAACACGCGCTCATTGAAGGCCAGAATACTTTCATCTCTGTCCAACAGTGGAACGTCGGTTTGACCTGGCAGCTTTTTTTCGAATGAACTTGGTCTCATCAGACAGACCTCCCTTTTGTAATCAATTGCCTGAGCCTCCGATCTGCGAGACTCCGGTTCTGGCTCATTCTTTCGAGCTCAGATGTCAGATTGATGACAAGTTGGTGAAGAATTAACGTCAATCGCAGCGAGAATTGAATTTCAGTCTTTGATTTGCTTTAAATACGTGGTGAACAAATGTGAAGCTTTTTCCCAACTGAATTCACAAGCTCTGGCGCTGGCTGTTGCACGAGGCACTGTCAATGCTTGCCGCGTTGCTTCTGACAAATCTGGATGTAGCACACCACCAATGACTTGACCCGATTCAGCTGTCAACACTTCGCAAGGGCCATCCACAGGGAATGCGGCAACCGGGGTGCCGCAAGCCATGGCTTCCAGCATCACCAAACCAAAAGTTTCATGTAGGCTGGGAAACACAAAAACATCAGCCGAGGCATACATACTGGCCAATTCTTTTCTGGATTGCAAACCCAACCACATCACCTCGGGATACTTTGACTTGAGTTCAGTCTCCAAGGGACCCACACCACAAACCACTTTGCTGCCATGAAAGGGCATTTGCAAATATGTTTCAATGTTTTTTTCGTAGGAAACACGTCCGACAAACAGACTGACAGGTCGTTTCAAATGCGCAAATTGCGCATGGTCTTGACTTGACGCGGAATATTCAAAAAGCCCTGTGTCTACGCCATGGGTCCAGAGTTTTAAGTTCTGGAAATTTCGTTTTTCCAACAAATTCAATACACCCCGCGTTGGCACCAATACCCCTGAGGATGGCTTGTGAAACTGTCTGAACAAGGCATAGCCAACCCACAGAGGAATACCCACGGCGGCCTTTAGAACTTCAGGAAATCGCGTGTGAAATGCGGTTGTGAATGGCCACTTCTGCTGAATGCACAAGCGCCGCGCAGCCCAACCCAAGGGGCCTTCCGTGGCAATGTGAATGGCATCAAATTTCTCAGAAGCCATCCATGCGGCCAATTGCTTGCCAGGCTTTACCGCCAAATCGATGCCTGCATACCCTGGGCATGGCCGTGTTTTAAAAAGACCGGGATGAACAACCGTGACCTCATGCCCCATCTTTGACAACTCTCTGACCAGCTCAACCAAGGTGGTGACAACACCGTTGACTTGCGGCATCCATGCATCCGTAATGAGCATCAACTTCATGCTGCCACCCAATGATCTGCTTTTGAAGCAGACTCAGGTGATTTCAATTCATCCACATGCAATGAAGTGCCATTGGGATTAAATTTCAATATTTCCAATCGACCATCGGCATGCTCTACCAAAGCACTGCAACTCTCAACCCAATCGCCATCATTGCAATACAACATGCCATCGATGTGGCGAATTTCCGCATGGTGAATGTGGCCACAAACCACCCCCTGATAGCCAAGTTTTCGTGCTTCGTTGGCAACTGCAATTTCAAAATCTGATATGAAATTGACAGCTTTCTTGACTTTCAGTTTGAGATAGGCTGACAACGACCAGTAAGGCAGTCCCATTCTGGCTCTTAGCTGATTCAAGTATCGATTCAGCTTGAGCGTTAATTCATACAAATTGTCGCCAACGTAAGCAAGCCATTTGGCACACTGAATCACACCATCAAAATAATCACCATGGATGACCCATAGTTTTTTTCCGTCAGCCGTCAAATGAACAGCTTCCTCCCTGATCTCAATGCCGCCAAATGAGTGATCCAAAAAGTGACGTCCAAACTCATCATGATTGCCAGGCACAAAAACAACTTTGCATCCTTTTCTGGCCTTGCGCAGTAACTTCTGAATCACATCGTTATGACTTTGCGGCCAATACCATTTTCGACGCAACTGCCAACCATCGACAATGTCGCCGACCAAATAGAGGTTGTCGCACGTGTAGTGTTTCAAAAATTCCAGCAATGCCTCTGCTTGACAGCCTGGTGTGCCCAAGTGCAAATCAGAAATGAAGATTGAGCGGTAATGTGTCTTGGATCGGGTCGTCCATACATTAGAGGTCAGCGCCTGTTCCTGACTCACTTCGTATTTAGCGTATCGCATCAAACACCTTCAAAGTGTTTGCGATATCTGCGAGGCAAGTCATCTACGCGCATCATCATTGGCAAATCAGCGGTATTGAAATCTGGATCCCAAGCTGGTGCACCCAAAACTTTGGCACCCAAGCGTATGTAGCCTTTGATCAGCGCCGGTGGTGCCACGTCCAATTGCGAATTCAACTCATCGATGGGTAATGGCAAACGAGGACGCACATGGAATTCCACCGAAGACAGCGCCTCATTTTGAAGCTGGCGCCAAACACTGGCTGCTGCATCACCACTGATCATGCCGTTGTGCAACATTGGAATGCTGGCACAACCAATCATGGTGTCCAATTGATTGCGCGACATGAACTCAAACAAAGCACCCCACAATGCCAAAATGACACCCCCATGGCGATGCTCAGCGTGAACACAACTGCGGCCCAGCTCGACCATTCGTTCTCGCATAAAACGCAGACGTGTTAAGTCAAATTCTGTGTCTGTGTAGGTACCGCCTACTCGTTTGCCTTGCGCAGGCGTCAGCATGCGGTAGGTGCCAATCACTGCCCGTGTTTGCGTATCACGAACCAGAAGATGCTCGCAATAATCGTCAAACAAATCGATGTCGTGTCCAGCCAAAGAAACAGGCAATTTGGCGCCCATTTCGTTGGCAAAAACATCGTATCGAAGCCTTTGCGCCTCTCTTACTTCATCCTGATGCTTGGCCCAACTAACCTCAATGGCAGATTTCGCATTTTTTGTACTGTTGGTGCCAACTTGATCTTGAGGGCTTTGATGAAGCGACCCCCGAGGCAAGGAGATCGGCGACAAAGGGAATGTCGGACTTGGCAATTCTTTCATGATCAGCTCCCAAGTGTGGTTGAACTTGGAAACAGATCATGCTTTCACTGCATGTCACGTCTGTTGCAATTCAATGAACATTTCATGACAACCGTCGGCATTGGAAATCAAGCTGTTGAGGCTCGATTTGCCACATTTTTTCAATGTCAGTTGACCTGAAACACCCGAATTTTGACGGCGTTTCGGGCCGGCTTCTGCGATTCCAAGTTGCCAACAAACACACGTCTGTTCAACCACTCGTACTTGCCAGCAGGGGCACGAAACCTCACCACCGACCGGGCATAACGTTGCTCGGGGTTGGGCATGTCAATGGTGACTTGGTTGTGCACCGTAATGGAAACGCCATCGTCGGTTTGCATTTCATAAAGGGCATCCAGTTCTTTGACGCCGTCAGGCCGCAGAAGTTGACGATCTGCGCCGCCTGGCAAGACCTTGCCCTGAAGCATAGGGCCTTTGAATTCACCGCCCAAGATGTTCACAATGAAGCGCTGCCCCATGGGGCTTTGGCCCAAACTTTGGACATCTTCAATGTCCACAATGGCTTCGTATACAAAATCGCAGCGCGGGGTATCGCTCATGACTCATCCTTCAAAACTTCGAGCACGTCTGATTTGAATTCGCGCCCATACAGAATCAGCACAACCAAGAGGGTGGCCAACACTAAGGCCACGGGTGAGAAGAACCAAGCCATGGCGGCAAACGAAAAGTAATACGCCCGCAGCCCATCGTTGAAAGTCTCTGCAGCAGAACTGACCAAATTACCCGCACGTTCTGCAAACTTCACCCGATCTTGTCGGCCTTCGGCAAATTCTTTGGGGAAAGGCATGGCCCCAATCACCAATGCCACAAAGGTGTACTGGCGCATGGACCATGAGAACCGAAAGAACGCGTACACAAAGATACCAACCAACACAAGCACTTTGAACTCAAACACCAGCAGCGGCGTTTGTTCTGCGAACGGGATTTCTCGGACCAATTCAGCAGCTTTGTCAGTGGTGCCCAGCAGCGCAAACAAACCACCGATGATGATGATGGAGGTGGAGGAGAAAAATGAAGGCGTGTGCGACAGGTTTTGCGTGATCAAGCCGTCCAACATGCGTGGGTCTCGGGTGGTGGCTTGCATCATCCACAGTTGCCGGTAATGGTTGGTGGTGGCAATCAAGGTCATGTTACGTTTGCCATTGACACGCGCAAACCATGCGTAACCCAGCCACAGTCCAAAAAACAAGACCATGGCCAGCCAATCGGCCCAAGGCAAAAGCGACAAGATTTTCATGCTGCTATCCTAAACGGAAACAGGCCTTTTGGAAGTGCTTTTTGTCTGGCCATTCATGAATAGAATGAGGCCATTCACGCCTGCAATGTTGTCGCAAGGAGCCCTCACTCGTCATGGCAATTTATTGGGTTATCGGCTATTTCTTGGTGCTCGCCCTCACCTTGATTTACAAAACTCCCGTTGTGCGGGGGCCTTGGCTTTTTTTGCTGAGAGCCTTTTTCCCCAATTGGAAGTTCTTTCATGCGGTTGGGTATGTGCCTCACCTCTACGCGCGGTCGGCCACCGTCACACCAGAGGGCGCATTGAACTGGTCCGAATGGCTGCACCTTTACCCCCGAACCTCCCAAAGTTTCTGGCATCTGTTTCACAACCCGCAAACCAATTTAGGTTTGGCCCAACAAAATTTGATTGATCATTTCTGGGCCGACTTGAACGATGCCCCTGATGGCTGCGACCCTCGCAACTTCGTCACTTACAAAATGGTGGCGCACTGGGTGGACGGTATCTTGAAGTACCAAGACCCAGCGCATACGCACAGTCAGTTTGAATTGCGGATGTTGATGGACAACACCCACACCACCCTTCACAGCCACGTCATGATGACCTCGCCAGTAGAGGTCAGGCCGTGATGTTGTCAGAAATCGCCCCCTTCGAGCTCAGTACCCCTGTGGCCATTCGCGCCTTAGAGTGGCTGTTTGCATTCAGCGCTGGCATTCAAACTTTGGAATATTGGCGCATGCGGCCGGCCATGCAAGGCGATGGTTTGTGGATTTGGTCAATTCAACGCCAAGACATTCCCAATGCGTGGATGCGGCGGTGCCTTGATGCCCTGTTTGCGCCTGACGTGTTCAGTGCGCTGCTGGCTCTTCGACTGCTCGCAGTGTTCAGTCTGGCTTGGCAAGGCAGCAATCTTGTGAACATCGGTTTTCTGTTCATCAGCAATTTGGCTGTCCTCGTTCGCTGGCGTGGCGCCTTCAATGGGGGCAGTGACTTCATGACTTTGGTGGTGCTCACGGGCTTGCTGATGTCACAAATCGTGAGCCAATTCGCTGGCCCGGCATTGGGATGGCGCGCCTGTTTTTGGTACGTGACCATCCAGTCCCTGTCGTCGTATTTCCTCTCGGGATCGGTCAAGTTGCTCAGACCCGAATGGCGCAACGGGAGCGCCATGACCATCTTCTTGAATGCCGCCATTCACGGCCCGCTGAGTCACGGTCATTGGTTGCGCAAGCCATGGCTGGCTGCAATGGGCTCATGGGGTTTTATCGTGTGGGAGTGCATGGCACCCTTGGCGCTGCTGGACACCCGTTTGGCTGGGCTCTTCTGCCTGATTGCAGCGGTGTTTCACTTTTTGGTGTTCTGGTTTTTTGGTCTGAACCGATTCTTCTGGGCCTGGATGGCCACCTTCCCTGCCATTCTTTGGTGTGCGGGGCAGATTTAAACCTTTTTGAATCATTGACCTGTGTCACCGAATGGATAGGCCCTTCATACGGCCTCTCTATAATTCATCGGAACATGACACATCCTTCAAAACGCCCCCAACGCTTGGTTCTCTTGGTTTTAATCCCCTTGCTGGCGGGTGTGATCGGCACCGTCACTTACCTGCGCGGTGGTCGCATCATCGAAACAGAAAATGCGTACCTCAAAGCCGACAAAGTGCCGGTCAATGCCGAAATTTCAGGCGTTGTGAAAGAAGTCTTGGTCGCCGACAACCAGCAAGTCAAAGCAGGCGACGTCTTGTTCCGCCTAGACCCCGCGCCCGTGCAAATTGCCCGCGCCAAGGCCGAAGCCAAATTGCAACAAGTGCGTGCTGATTTGGCGGCCCTCAAAGCCAGCTATCGCACCAAGCAGGCTGAAATCAACTTGGCCAAAACCAGGCACCAATTTGCCATCAAGGAACAAGCCAGGCAAGCAGAATTGGTCAGCAAGAATTTTGTGTCTGCGTCCAAATTCGATGAGGCCAAACAAAACACCGAGTTGGCCGCACTGCAAGTGACGGCACTTCAACAAGATTTGCAGCGCATTGCCGAGTCATTGAGCGGCGATGTCAATGCGCCTGTTGAAAAGCACCCCAGCTTCCTCAGCGCCCAAGCCGAGTTGGACCAAAACAAATTAGACCTTTCGCGCATGGAAGTTCACGCCGCCATGGATGGCACTGTCAACAAACCACCCAAGTTGGGACAATTTGTGCCTGCAGGCAGCATGGTCATGGCTTTGGTGGTCAATGGCAATGTGTGGATTGAAGCCAACCTCACAGAAACCGATTTGACCTATGTGCGTGCTGGTCAGCCCGTCAAAATTCACATCGACACTTACCCCGATGTGGTTTGGCAGGGTGAGGTTGAAAGCTTGAGCGGCGCCACCGGTGCTGAATTCGCCCTGATCCCTGCACAAAATGCCTCGGGCAATTGGATCAAGGTGGCACAACGTGTGGCCGTCAAAATCAAAATCAAGCCCCATCCACAAGCACCTGAGCTGCGCACGGGCCTGAGCACGCAAGTGGAAATTGACACGGGCCATCGCCGCAGTTTGTTGGGTTTCTCGCTCTAAATCGGCGTCTTGTCAGTGGCCATGACACAACCCAGCGCGACAGAACATCGCGGCTTCATCACGCTGTCGGTGATGCTGGCCACCATCATGCAGGCCTTGGACACCACCATCGCCAATGTGGCCTTGCCGCACATGCAAGGCTCGATGGGGGCCACACAAGATCAGATGTCTTGGGTGCTGACGTCCTACATCGTGGCCTCGGCCATCTTCATTCCCCTCACCGGCATCTTGGCCGCCAAGCTGGGGCGCAAGCGCCTGTTCATTTTGGCGGTCATTGGTTTTACCGTCACGTCCATGCTGTGCGGTGCGTCGCAAAACTTGGAACAAATTGTGCTGTTCCGATTTTTGCAAGGTGTGTTTGGCGCCAGCCTGGTGCCCTTGTCTCAGTCGGTGTTGCTGGACAGTTACCCCAAAGAAAAACAAGGCGCCGCCATGGCCATGTGGGGCGTGGGTGTGATGATTGGTCCCATTTTGGGACCCAGCTTGGGCGGCTGGCTGACGGAGTACTACAGCTGGCGTTGGGTGTTCTACATCAACCTGCCCTTGGGCTTGCTCACTTGGTTTGGCCTGGCCGCTTATGTCAAAGAAACGGACATTGACCATGAGCGGAAATTTGACTGGCTGGGTTTTATCTTCCTGAGTGTGGCCTTGGGCGCATTGCAGATGATGCTAGACCGCGGCGAATCTTTGAACTGGTTCGCCAGTTCAGAAGTGATGACGGAAGCTGTGTTGGCCGCCGGTTCTTTTTATTTGTTCATGGCACACACCCTGACGTTTTCACACCCCTTCATTGAGCCGGTCTTGTTCAAAGACCGCAATTTCAGTTTGGGCATGGTGTTCATCTTTGTGGTGGGCATTATTTTGTTGGCCACCATGGCCTTGCTGCCGCCCTTTTTGCAAAACTTGATGGGCTATCCCATCATTGACATTGGCTTGGTGTTGGCGCCGCGTGGCATTGGCACCATGACGTCCATCATGATTGTGGGCAAGGCAGCCAATCGCATCGATGGCCGTTATTTGATTGCCACGGGTTTGGTGCTGACGGCAACGTCGCTACACATGATGACGCAATTCACAACCGAGATGACCAGCGCGTCGATTGTCACCACGGGCTTGATTCAAGGTTTAGGTCTGGGTTTTATTTTTCCACCCCTGTCCACCCTCACCTTCATGACCTTGAGCCCCAAGTTCCGCAATGAAGGCACCGCCTTGTTCAGTTTGATGCGAAACTTGGGCAGCAGCATTGGCATTTCCATGGTGACCACCAACCTGGTGCAACAAACGCAAGCCAACCATGCTGTTTTTTCGGAACACATCAACGCCCTGAACCAAACCCTGCAACAAGCGGTTCAATACAAAATGGTCGACCTGCAATCTTCAGAAGGTTTGGCCATGGTGAACGCACTGGTCACCAAAGAGGCGGCCACCTTGGCCTACTTGCAAGACTTCCGCTTGATGATGTGGATCACGCTGGCCGCTCTGCCCTTGGTCTTGCTGCTGCGCAAGCCAGCCGTGCTGACAACACCCACCTAGGTGGGCTTGCCGCCATCAGGCATTGAACACTGGTGGATGGGTCACGATGTCTTTCAAGTTCACCTTGGACTGACGCAACAGCGCTGTATCGGGTTTGGGTCTGGCCGTTGAGGGGTTGGCCGCCAATGCCATTTCAAGGGCGTGTGACATGGCCAACAATTTGGCGTCTTGCCGCAACTCGCCAATCAGTTGCAAACCAAAGGGCATGCCCTGTGCATCTAAACCGCATGGCAGTGCCAAAGCAGGATTGGTGGCCAAGGTCACCACGTAGGTCAGCTCCAACCAATGGTAATAGTTGCTCATGGTGTGGCCCGCCACTTCCTTGGCGTACAACTCGGTCCAGGGGAACGGCGACAAGGGCGTGTTGGGCGCAATGATCAGGTCAAAGTCTTGGAACTTCTTGGCAAACTGACGCATCAACTGGGTTTGTGCCAAGTGCGCCATGGCCCGATCGCCCAAAGAAATTTGCTCGGCGATGGCCAAGTTGGCGCGAACGTTGGGACCGAGGGTGTCGGGCGGGTTTTTGACGGGGTCGCCAAAGGCGGCAAAGAAACTTTCGGCGCGCAACACATCAAAGGTGCGGTGCGCATGCGCCACCTCAAACGAAACCGGTTCACAGCGTTTCACCAAGGGCCGGATGGCATCCATGCGCTTGCGAAAGACCTCGCGAATGCCAGGATCGACATGGCACAAGTCAAAGTCTTCCGTATAGCCAATGCGAAGTTGCGACACATCCACTTCTGGCAAGGGCCAGAAGGGGCCAGGGCTCAGGTCGTACGACAAGGGGTCCAGCGGATCCGCACCCAAAGATGCGGCCATCATGAGCGCAGTGTCGTCCACTGAGCGTGCCATGGGGCCCAACACCGAAATGGCAGACCATCCCAAGGCTCGGGTGTCATTGGCCACCGCACCTGGCGAAGGCCGCAGGCCCACAATGCCGCACAGTGCAGAAGGAATGCGCAATGAGCCGCCGGTGTCAGAGCCTGTGCAAATGGGAAACATGTCGACGGCCAAAGCGGCCGCAGAGCCCCCCGAAGAGCCCCCTGCATTGAGTGCAGGATTGAAAGGATTGCCTGTCGCACCCCACACCGGGTTGCGCGAGTTCGCGCCGGCGCCCATGTCGGGCACATTGGTTTTGGCGGTGACAATGGCACCCGCTTGTTTCAACTTGGCCACATAACTGTTGTCGGCTTTGGGCACATTGCCGCGCAAACCAACGTTACCGTAGGTGGTGAGCAAGCCAGCCGTCTCTTGCAAGTCCTTCACGCCCATGGGCAAGCCGTGCAGCAAGGGCAAATCAGCTTGCTGCATGACCCGGGCTTCTGCCTGCTTGGCGGCCGCTTGGGCACGCTCAAAGTCAGTGGCCGTGACAGCATTGATGTGTGGATTGAGTGCCTCAATGCGCGCAATGCAAGCATCCATTAACTCGACGGGTGACAGTTCTTTGCTGCGAATCAGGGCACGCAATTCGACAGCAGATTTTTCAACAAGTGTCATGGTCAGTCCGCCGTGATCTTGGCGCGGTGCACATACGCACGAAGCAGTGGCAATTCGGTGGCCACGCGTTTGTCGTAAGACTGCGGTGCTTCAAATGCCACTTCTAAACCAGCGCGCTCTAAATCACGTTTTGAGTTGGGATCTTTCAGAATGTCTTGGATGGTATTGGTTAACTTTTGACTCACAGCCTTGGGCAGTCCTCGTGGCGCCACGATCACAATCCACGGCACCATTTCATAGCCAGGGTAGCCCGCCTCAGCAATGGTGGGCACTTCGGGCAAGGTCGAAGAGCGCTGTGCAGAGGTAACCGCAATGGCTTTGACTTTGCCTGCGCGCAGCATGGGAAGTGCGGCGACATTGGTGTCAAACGTCAACTGAATTTGACCGCCAATCAAATCAGTCATGGCCGGCGCGCTGCCTTTGTAGGGCACGTGCAAAATGTCCACACCCGCCATGTACTTGAACATCTCACCCGCCAAATGCGATGTGGTGCCACTGCCAAACGAGCCAAAGGCAAACTTGGCATTGGGTTGATTGGCTGCCGCCACCAACTCTTTCACCGTTTTCACGGGCACATTGGGATTGGCCAACAAGACCAAAGGCGATGAACCAATGCCCCCTACCGATTCAAAGTTCTTGGCGGGGTCGTAAGGCAGTTTGGCCTTGATGGCAGGATTGACCGTGAAGGTGGTGTTGGAGCTGATCAACAAGGTGTAACCATCCGCTTGTGCTTGCGCCACTTCGGCTGCACCGATGACCGTGCCAGCGCCCGCTTTGTTTTCAACCACAACCGGCTGACCCAAGCTTTTGGTCATGGCCTGCGCCATGATGCGACCAATGATGTCAGTGGCACCGCCCGGTGGGTATGGCACCACCAGACTGATCGGTTTGCTGGGGTAGACCGCTTGGGCCATGGCGCCAGTGACGGTGCTGAGCGCACCCATTGTGCATGCGCTGATCACCAAGCCATGCAGGCTGGTTTGCAGCCATTGTCGTTTTGAATTGTTCAAAGCCGTCTCCTTTTATTTTCTCAATCGTTGGACGTCAAACATGCGGGCATCGACGCCGCATGCTTCAAGTTCAGGGGTGATGGCTTGCTGCTGAAGCAAGCACGCAGCCAAGCTGGAATACCCCGCGGCACTTTGAATGCCGTAGCCGCCCTGCCCCACCAGCCAAAAGAATTGAGGACAAGCATCGTCAAAGCCAATCACCATTTCGCCGTCTGGGGCAAATGTGCGCAAGCCCGCCCAGGTGCTGGTGGGCCGATGGATGTTCAAATTTGTCGCCGCCATGATGCGGTCGATGCCCAGCGCAATGTCTATGTCCTCTGGCAACACGTCGTGCGCAAAGGTGTCGTCTGCATTGGCAGGCGAGCCAAACAGTTGACCGGCATCGGGTTTGAAATACCAGTCTTCTTCAATGCCGACGATTGCCGGCCATGCTTTGGTGTCAGTGCCCTCAGGCGCTTTGAAGGTAAAAGCACTTCGGCGGCGTGGCACCAAGCCAATCGGTTTGGCGCCCACAATGCTGGCAACAGCATCACCCCATGCACCGCTGGCATTGACCACACATTTGGCACGCACTTCGGCACCATTTTGAAGTCGCAGACACCAATGATCTTGCACAAATTTAGCTTCGACCATTTCGGCACTGCACTGCAAGTGGCCACCTTCTTTTTGAAAGCCTTTGAGAAATCCTTGAAGCAGTGCATTGACATCAATGTCTTGTGAGTCGGGGTCCCACAAGGCGCCAAGCAGCTGATCGGGTTTGAGGCAAGGCGCCAACGCCAAGGTTTGCTGAGCTGACAAATGTGCGAGGTTGGGAATGCTTTGTCCCAACTCCTCGGCCACGTGTTTCAAAGCCTCCGCTTGGTCTTGTTGAGCCACATACAGTGCGCCCCTGGGGCTGAGCAATGAATGCGCTGAAAACTGTGGCGGTGGTGCTGTATAAAACTGCCGGCTGGCACGCGTCAAGGCTCGCACACCGGGTGGCCCATAACTCTCCATGAACATGGCAGCCGACCGACCCGTGGTGTGATAGCCAGGCTGTGACTCTCGCTCCAACAACACAACCGACGCTGAAGGTGCCAAGCGATACGCGACAGAAGCCCCGGCCATCCCGCCGCCCACAATGGCAAAGTCATAAAGAGGCGTTGTCATGACTTGCCTTGGCGGATGAAAAGCGCTGTGTTCAGAATCTTCATAGCCAAATTATGAGCCAAGAAACCCTGCATTTGAGCAGCCCTTCGCAGCCAATTCAAAGCGTCGAGGATTCTGCCAAAAAAGCCAACACCGTGGTGTTGAAAAATGCCGCTTGCTCTCGACTGACGCCATGACCGGCACCGGCCACGCGCACCGCTTTGGCGTTGGGCATCGCGACGACCACGTTGTCGAAGATGGCCTTGTGCACAGGCTGCGTATTCAAACCTGACATCAACAGCACAGGCATCGGCAAAGCCGCCAATTGTTCAGGCGGAATGAGCGGAAACTCATCGCTCGACAACGCAATCATTTTCATGGCTTGCAAATTCTGCAAGCGCTTGTCCATGGCCGCACCAGATGACACTGTCGAAGTGGCCCCATTGATGCCACCCGTCATGATTTGCGCTGCAAGCACATCGTCACCCGCTCTGAACGCGGCGTTGGCGGGTTCAATGGTGCCTGTTCGAAATGCGTCGGCAATGTCTCGGCCTTCGGATGTGAAATACGCATACTTCATCATGGGCGGCTCAACGGCCACCAGCGCTTGAATGCGCTGTGGCATTTGAACCGCAAGGGCCAAAGCCGTGAAGCCGCCATAAGAGCTGCCCACCAAGATGGCCTTGTCAATGTTGAGCAAGTTCAACAAATGCGCAAGGTCTTGTGCTTCGTCCAACGCCGAATGGTGCGGCGAGGGTTGATGGTTCTGATTGGGAAAACTGAACCGACGGCTGTAAGAGATGCAATCGAAGTGCGCTGTAAAAGCAGACCACTGCGCTTCCCACGAGCGCCAATCACCCATGGCGCCATGAATGAAGATAAGGGGTACGCCTTTGCCTGCGCGCACGCCGTGCAACTCGATGCCATTGGGCAAAGCCCATCGCTGCACAGCCAAAGATTCAAAGCTCACGTTCAAACCTCTGACTTGATGTTGTTGTCTTTGATGAGTTTGCCTAAGCGAGCGTATTCAGATTTGACAAAGTCTTGCAAAGCGGGGCGCGCGCTGTAACGCTCTGGTGCGGCCATGGCCAACTCATTGAGTTTTTGCGCAATGGCGGGCGTGTTCTTCACCTTCAACCATGCGCTTGACAATTGATCCACCACAGCAGGCGGTGTGGCGGCAGGTGCAAACACAATGATCCAGCCGAGGTACTCAAAATCCTTCACACCCATCTCATGCACAGTGGCTGTTTCAGGCATGGAGCTGACGCGCTCTTTGGTGGTGACCGCCAACAAGCGCAACTTGCCAGATTTCACATGGGCCATGGCCACATTGGGGGCGGTGAACATCACTTGAATCTGACCGGCCAACAAATCGACCACAGCCTGACCGTCGCCCTTGTAAGGGATGTGCGTCATTTTGACGCCCGCCAGGCCATTGAAATACTCTGTGCACAAATGGCCAGATGAGCCATTGCCACCGGACCCATAAGTGAGCTGATTGGGATTGGCTTTGGCAAGTGCAATCAATTCTTTGACGTTGTTGGCCTTCACAGAAGGATGCACAACCAGCACAAATGCGCCTGCACCCAACATGGTGACGGGCACCAACTCCCGCATCGGGTCGTAGGTAATTTTGGAGAACATGTGCGGCATCACCACAATGGAGGCGGGGCCAGAAATCAACAGCTGATGGCCATCGGCAACACCCTTCACCACTTGATCCGCAGCCGGCATGCCACTGGCGCCTGGCTTGTTCTCCACAATGAAGTTTTGCCCCATGCCGGGTCCAATCGAATCGGCCAAGACACGCGCCAAAAAGTCTGAAGGCCCACCTGGGGGTGAGCCCACCACCAGCTTGACAGCTTTTTGCGGATAGCTCTGCGCCCAAGCCACGCCAGCACCCCAAGTGCTGGCAATGCCTGCTGCCAAGGCAGCGCTTAGTTTTCGACGGGTCAGTGTCATGCGGGTCTCCTTTTGTTTTGACGCATTGTGGATTGCTATTTGCTCGAAGAGAAATAGAATTGGCACCTTAGGTATAAGTAACACTGATATGTCAATTTCCGCCAAAGTTCTGCTCAACCGCCTCATGGCCAAAGCCAGGTTTCGACATTTCGAAGTCTTGGTTCGCCTCACTGAACTGGGCAGCGTCAAACGCACCGCTGAGTCCATTGGCATGACCCAACCGGGCGTGACGCAGCTGCTGGCCGACTTAGAAGACTTGTTGGAAGTGAAACTGTTTCACCGACACGCGCGGGGCGTCATACCCACACAAGCCTGCCAAGACTTGCTGCCCATGGCTAGGCAATGCATATTGGGCTTGAGCACCAGCGCAGAGGCGATAGCCGACAGGTCCACCCTGGGGCAAGGCGTGGTGCGCATCAAAGCCTCAACCGCAGGCATCAATGGCTTGTTGGTAGAGGCTGTGCCAGCGCTGAATGCACAATTTCCGGGCATTCAGCTGCACATTCACGAAGCCGAACTGAACGAGCAGTTTGCGTCCATCAGCCAAGGCGACATTGAAATGGGGGTCTGCCGCCAACCCGCTCAAAGCCCTGCAGGCTGGCAGTTTCAAGCTTTGATGGCCGATGAATTTGTGGTGGTCTGCAACCCCTCACACCGCCTGGCCAAAAAGTCCAAAGTGACATGGAAAGAATTGAGCCAAGAATCTTGGGTCTTGTCCCCCATCGGTTCAGCCGCGCGCGAAAAATTTGAAGCACTCAGTCAACAGCACAAATTCACGCCCAACACCTGTCACGTGATCACGCGGGTGTCGTCCATGACCTGGGCCATGATGCAACAAAGGCCGCTGCTGACGCTGGTGCCCGCCAGTGTTTTTCAGCAATTGAAAAATGCACAGCAACTGACCACGGTCAATTTGAAAGAGAAGATTCCGTTTGACCCCTTGGGTTTGTTGTTGCCCGAAAGAGATGCCTCATTGGCCACGCAATCGGTTGCCAACTTTCTGCGCGATCATTGCCAGCAACACCACAAACTGAAAAGCAGTCGAATTTAATCAGCTTCAGGAATGGGCGAATTCATGTCCAAGCCGACAAATTCCAAACCGCGTTTGTGGTCCATCAGGTGTTTTTGTGTCCAGGCAACGGCAGATGCCGCATCGTGTTTTTTCAAGGCTTCGTAGACATGGCGGTGTGCTTCCAGCAAGCGCGCGCCCGATTGCGGCAAGGCTGGTGCAATGGCCGCGTAACCCGAGCGCATCAACAAGCTCACGGGTGCACGCGCCAGCAACAAGGCCTGATTGTGCGCGGCGTCGGCTACCAAAGAATGAAATTCAATGGTGGCACTGATGGGCGACTCACCCGCATCGACCAAGGCGGCTGTTTTGTCCAGATTGGCTTTCAAAAGTGCCAACTCGGCTTTGTCAATGCGTTGTGCCGCCAAGTGCGCGCACATCGGCTCAACGGTACAAGCGACTTCCCACACATCTCTGAAGCTGACTTGTCGCATTCGCAGGGCACGCTCTGCAGCATGGGCCAAATCGCGGTGCTGAGGAATGGTTACCACCAAACGCTTGCCGATTCGCTTGAGCAAGCCCTCTTGTTCAAGTTGACGCAAGCCCTCACGAATGGTGGAACGGTGGACTCCAAATCGTTCAGCCAAATCTGACTCGATTGGAAACGCTTGTCCTTCCAAAATTTCGCCACGCACGATGCGTTGCCGCAAATCGTCTGAGACCACCCGGTAGGCGGGGGTCATTTGAAGTTTAGGAATGTCCATCGTGAGTCAAGCCGTTCAAGATGCTTGATTGTAGGAGACAGCACCGCTGCCCCCTGCACAACAGACGCTCAATCAGCGGTAAAGCCAGACGCCTTGATGATGGGTTCCCATTTTTTGGCCCCGGCATTTTGGCGATCAATCAGCTCTTGCGGTGATTTGCCCACAGGCAAGAAACCCATCACATTGAGTTTTTCTTTGACATCGGCCTGCGCCATCACTTTGGCCAAGGCTTGGTTCAAAGTGGCCACTGTTGCAGCAGGCGTGTTGGGCGGCGCATACAAAGCATTGAACCCCATGCCACTGACATTGGGGTAACCCAACTCAGCGAAGGTTGGAACTTCAGGGGCTTGCGGAATGCGCGCATCGGAGGTCACGGCCAAAATTTTGATCTTGCCTGCACGGTGTGCTTCAACCTGGCTGGTGGCCACATCGATGGAAGCGCTGATTTGACCGCCCATCAAGGCCAGCATGATGGGGGCACTGCCTTGGTAGGGCACGTTCATCATGGGCACATCGATGGCTTGACCCAACAAGATGCCATAAAAGTGGTGCGGTGCGCCCAAAGCGGGAATACCGTAGTTGGCCTGCTGCGGATTTTTCTTGGCCCATGCCACGTACTCAGCCCACGTATTGACCTTGGGCGCTGTGCCCACTGCCAGACCAAATGCAAATTCAGCCACGGTTCCAACAGGGACCAAATCTTTCTTCACATCGTAGTTCAACTTCTTGAATGTAAAGGGATAGAACGCGGTGAGTGCGTCAGGGCCCAGCATCAAGACACTGCCATCGGCTGGTGACATTTTCAAAACATCGACTGCAATGCGTCCACCCGCACCCACTTTGTTTTCCACCACCACAGGGCGGTTCAATTCTGTTTTGAATTTGTCAGCCAGCAATCGGGCAATGGCATCAAACGAGCCACCCGCGGGGAATCCCACCAAAATTTTCACAGGCGTGTCTTGCGCCTGTACAGGCAAGCCCGCTGTGAGACCCAATAACCCAGCCATCAAAGCGGTGCTCAACTTGCGTCGTGTTAAAAATTTCATGTTTGTCTCCTTTGAGTAAATGGATGATTTTTTGATGCTTCAAACATCCCAGCGGGGTGCTTGTCCTTGCGCAATGGCCCATCCGCATTTCGCGACGCCTTGGGCCATGGCTGCAATTTCTTTGGCAGTGCTGCTCGAGGCCATGCCTGCGCGTTCGCGCTGTCCAATGCCCTCCAAGATGGCACTCAAACGGAAGAAGTTAAAAGCCAAATAGAACGGCCATTCTTGACGCAGTCGCGCGGTGTCCAATTGAAACGCTTGAGCGTAATGGGCGATGAACTCTTGTTCTGAGGGCAAACCCAACCTGGAACTGTCTTGGTCACAGTAGCCTCGCAAAATGCCAGAGGGCATGTGCCAAGCCAATGTGCTGTAAGCCAAGTCACTCAAGGGATGCCCCAAGGTGCACAACTCCCAATCGAGCACAGCCACCACCTCTGGCCGTGTGGGGTGAAACATCAAATTTTCAATCCGGTAATCGCCATGCGTGATGGCCGTGGCGTGTGCACTGTCAGCCCCCTCAGGAATGTTCAGAGGCAACCATGCAGCAAGTTTGTCCATAGCATCCACCGGGGCCACCCGTGCGGCCGTGTATTGCTGCGTCCAGCGCTTGATCAAACGCGTGTAGTAGCCCTCGTGTCGGCCAAAATCTGACAAACCCAAACGTCGCCAATCGACTTGGTGCAACAGCGACAACACGTTGCTGGCGGCTTCAAAGTAAGCCTTGCGGTCAGCCGTTGGTACTTCGGGCAATGTGGCATCCCGAAAGATTCGCCCCTCGACATAGTCCATGACATAAAAAGCCACACCGAGGATGCTTTCGTCTTCACACAAGACGCGCACCCGTGGCACGGGCACAGACGTGTGTTGCAAAGCTTGAAGAATCCGGAATTCGCGCTCAATGGCATGCGCAGAGGGCATCAGTTGCGAAGCCGGCGCTGGCTTGGACCGCAACACCCAAGATTTGTTCTTGCACTTCAAAATCCAAGAAGGGTTGGACTGCCCGCCTTCAATTTTGGTCAGTTGCAATGACGCATCGACGCCAGACACTCGCGGCTGAAGGTATGCCACCAGCGCAGCCTTGTCCCAAGGCTGGGCCGCGACTGGCTGCGCATCCACGATGGTTTCAGGGTCTAGAGTGAGGTCCATGAAATAATTGTCGGACAATCCGGCAATTATTCTTTTTAGGACTAACCCTGATCTTGTTTCAAGAAGATTTCTTTGTCTGGAAAAAACTGACTGTGCATGGGCAGCAAGGCACCGCCCAATGCGCGCGCATGCGCACCCACCTGGCCTTTGAGCAAGGCGGGTTGATGAATGCCATCAAAACGGTACTGCGCCAACTTGTTTTGCGTAGCGGCCATCAAGGCGGTCATCAAGGGCTCGCCCAAGGAGCCGTCCAACACCACGGCATCCAAATCCAACAAAGCCGCGGCGGTGGCCACTGACATGGCCAAGGCCTCACTGGCTTGCGCCAGCCAAGCTTGGGTCAGGCTGTCATACGCCGGGTTCATGATGGCGTCTTGGTGAACCAGCAAGGGCTCATGTCCCGCTGCAATCAAGGCTTGCTCCAATTGCCAACCTGAGGCCATTTGCAGCAACTGCGGTGGCATCCGCGAACGCTCAGCCGACATGCCCACGGGCAAAGAGCCGATGGCACCGGCATTGCCTCGCTCGCCATTTACGATGTGGCCCGACATAACCAAACCACCCCCAATGAAGGTGCCCACAAACACATACAAAAAACTGCGAATGCGCCGCCCCTGCCCTTGCAACAGTTCGGCCACACACGCGGCCGTGGTGTCTTTGGCAAACACCACCGGCAAGTTGGTGCGTTGCTGAACCTGCGCTTGCAAATCAATGTGCTCCCAGCGCGCCAGCGCCTGAGCCGCTTCACCCCCCATCAGGTCGGCCCATTTGTGCAGCGACAGGGGCGCAGTCAGCCCCACACCGACCACACGCGACCAATGTTCGCCCATGCGCTTTTCGAGTGATTTCAAGCCTTTTGAAATGGCCGAAAACAAGGCATCGGGTTCTGGGTAGTCGTAGTGCACCTCGATGCGGTGCACTTGCTCGCCACAAAAATTGGCCACCAACAATTCCAAACTGCGTCGCCCCACCTGGATGCCCACGCTGAACGCACCTTCGGGGTTCAAAGACAAAGGCACCGAGGGCTGGCCAATTTTGCCGCGCACCCGAGCCTGCTTGAGCAGCAAACCTTCGTCCATCAAACGGCTCACGATGATGGCCACCGTTTGGGTTGACAGTTGGGTCAAGCGCGCCAGATCGGCTTTGGGAATGGCACCGTGATGGCGAATGGCTTGCAACACAATTCGCTCATTGAACTGTCGCATGCCCACATGGTTGGAACCCCGCATGCGGTGAGAAGAAGCGCTTGTGTTCAAAACAGAATCACACCTTTGCAAAACATCGCATTGCCGTAGGCCGTGCCTTCACCGGTTTGCACCAGCAAACTGGCGCCTTTGATTTTGTCGTAAAACGCAAACCGTTCCACCGCTTCGACTTGTGATGGTTTCAAACCTTCAGCCACCGCCAAATCAATCACCGCTTGCTGCGCTTCAGTGGCATGGCCTTCTGGACTGTTGCACACCCGCATGAAAGCCACGGGTTGTGCCACATCTGCCGCCAAAGGAAAGACTGACAAGACTGCTTTGCTGACCCGTTCAAGTGAATGGCCTGGAAGGCGCACCACCGGCTTGCCCTGACTCAAATAATCGGCAGTGAAATTGGCATCGACCACGGCCACCCACTCGCCGTGCCCCATGGCGCTCAAATGCATGAGCAGCTCTGGCGTGAGCAGTGGATCAATGCCTTTCAACATGCGACGGCCTCTTCAGATTTCAAGGACGCTGGATCAATGGCACCGGTGATCAAGCCCACAATTTCTTCGGGGTTGGTCTCGCGTGTGAGACGGCTGCAAATGATGCGCCCCTGACGGAACACCCAGATGCGATCGACCAAGTCAAACACTTGGCGCAAGTTGTGGCTGATGATGATGAGTGGAATGCCTTGCTGCTTCAAGCCTTTGATAATCTGCTCCACGCGCGCTGTTTCTTGCACGCCCAAGGCCGCAGTGGGTTCGTCCAAGATGATGAGTTTTTTGGCAAAACCTGCGGCACGCGCAATGGCCACGCATTGACGCTGGCCGCCCGACATGCCGCGCAAACTTTCGGACATGTCTTGAATCTTCACACCCGTGGTGGCCAACATGCTGGCCGATTGTTCGCGCATGGCCTTGTGGTTCAAGATGGACAAGGGGCCCAAGTTCAAACGGGTGATTTCACGGCCCAAGAAAATATTGGCCGGCACATCCAAGTCTTCGGCCAAGGCCAAGGTTTGGTAAACCGTCTCGATGCCTTGATCTCGTGCGTCCAAGGGCGATGCAAAACTCACCTTCTGGCCCTCCAGCAAGATGTCGCCCTCATTGGGTTGCTCCACACCGGTGATGAGCCGCACAAAGGTGCTTTTGCCTGCACCGTTGTCCCCCACGATGGCGGCATGCTCCCCTGGCAACAGCTGAAAATGCGCATCGGTGAGCGCCTTCACGCCCCCGTAGTGCTTAGTTAAGTGGTTGATTTCTAAAACAGTTTTTGACATTTTCAAGATCCCAAAGAGGCGCAGCACGCGCACAAGCTTCCAATGGGTCGCAAGCATCGCGGATTTTCAAAAACATTGCATTAGTAAAACTACTAGGTTTACTTAGTCGGCTTTTCGATTCAAATACACCGGCAGTCAGAAAAAGGAATTTCTGGCTTCATAACCTCAAACAACGGAGATACCCCATGATCACAAAACGTACTTTTGGCCGTTTGGCCATTGCGGCAGCTGCAGCCACTTTGTTCACCTCGGCCATGGCGGCCGACGTGACCGTGGCCTACATCACCAACGGCAACACCAATGAAGGCTGGACCCTGATCAACGGCGGCGCCAAGAAAGCTGGCTCTGCACCTGGCGTCAAGTTCATTGAACTGGCCGCCGAAAAAGGTGAGCTCTCCAAACAACTGGCCATCGTGGAAGACATGATCACGCGCAAGGTCAACGCCATTGCCATCGCCCCTGTTGATTCAGCAGGCATTGCCCCCGCCATCAACAAAGCCTTGGCCGCTGGCATTGCCGTGGTGGCAGTCGACACAGGCATCACGGGTGCCAAGATCACATCGTATGTGGCCACCGACAACATCAAAGCCGCCAACGTGCAAGGCAAGTGGGCCGCTGGTGAAATCAAAGATGGCGACACCGTGATCTACGTGACAGGCGACCAAGGCCAGTCCACAGGCCAAGAGCGCAAGAAGGGTTTCATTGACGCCTTGAACGCTGGCCGTAAGAACGTGAAGATTGTGGAAGTGGCCACCACATGGGACCAGACCATGGCGCAAAACGGCGTGGAAGCAGCCCTTCGCAGCAACCCCAATGCCAAGGTGATTGCTTGCGCATGGGACGGCGGCGCATTGGGTGCCAAAGCCGCATTGATGGCCGCAGGCAAAAAACCTGGCGACATCAAAATCGCAGGCTTTGACGGCTCACCCGGCGGCTTGGACATGATGAAGCAAGGCTGGCAACAAGCCAACGCGGCACAAATGTTGGCCAAGATTGGTCAAGTGGGCGTGGAAACCGCGGTCGCTGCCGCACAAGGCAAAAAGGTTGAAGCCCGCATCGACACCGGTTCTTTCTTGGTGCTGCCCTCCAACGTGGACAAATTCGCAGCCGACTCCGGCGTGGGTCAGTTCATGAAAGTCAAAGCCAAGTAATTCACGATCGCTCTCAGACATGAAATCAATCACCCGACAAGAATGGTACGGCGCCCTGGTGGCGGTGATCGTATTGGGCGCACTGCTCACAGTGGCTTCGCCCTACTTTTTCACCACCGGCAATTTGTCCAACATCTTGGTGCAAGCCTCGGTCATTGCCTTGTTGGCGGGCGGTCAAACTTTTGTGATCTTGACGGGCGGCGTGGATTTGGCGGTGGGCGCGCTCACCGCCTTGGCCGGCGCAGTGGCTGGCCACTTGATGATCAAGGTGGGCGTCGATCCTTATGCGGCCATGTTGGTGGCATTGGGCATCGGCGCTGCTGTGGGTTTGTTCAATGGCTACTTGGTGGCGTTTGTGGGCATTCCCGCCTTCATCGTCACCTTGGGTGGCCTGACCTTGTGGCGCGGATTGGCGTTTGACCTGACGGGTGGCTTTGACAACGCTGGCTTGCCCGATCCCCTGCCCTTCTTGGGCTACGGACAAGTGTTGGGCATCCCCATGCCCACGCTCATCACAGGCATCTTCTTTGTGGTGATGGCCTTCATTTTGTCGAGCACCAAAATTGGCCGCTATGTGTACGCCATGGGTTCGAATGAAATGGGCGCGCGCCAAGTCGGCATCAACATCCGTTGGTACAAGCTGGGGGTGTACGTCATCTCGGGTTTGTCTTGTGCATTGGGTGCCATTGTGTTGATGGCCCGCATGGATTCGTCCAGCGGCAAGATGGCGCAAATGTTTGAACTCGATGCCATTGCCGCTGTCATCCTGGGCGGCACCTCTTTGTTTGGTGGCCGCGGCAGCATTTGGGGCAGTTTGCTCGGTGCTGTATTGATCACCATGATTCGCAATGGCATGAACTTGATGGAGGTTTCTCAGTTCAAACAGATGATGGCCATTGGTGCCGTGGTCATTGTGGCGGTCTGGATTGATGTGATCCGACGCAAGCACCTGTTAAAGAAATAAAATTGCCAGAACTTCTGCTTCTGCGCAATTTCAATGACTGCTTTCAACACCTCGGCCTTGGTTCTGTTTTCCGGTGGCCAAGACTCTGCCACTTGCCTGGCTTGGGCCCTGGAAAGGTACGAGCGCGTTGAAACCATCGGCTTTGCGTATGGCCAGCGGCATGTGATTGAACTGGCCTGCCGCGAGCACTTTCGCAAGGGCATCCAGCAACAATTTCCGCATTGGGCCCACAAGCTGGGCCAAGACCACATGCTGGACCTCAGCCTCTTGGGGCAAATCAGCGACACGGCACTCACGGAAGACAAAGCCATTGAGATGCAGCAAAACGGTTTGCCCAACACGTTCGTACCAGGACGCAATTTGCTGTTCCTCACCTTCGCCGCCACCATCGCCTACCGGCGCCAGCTCAAAATGATCGTGGGCGGCATGTGCGAGACAGATTACTCCGGCTACCCGGATTGCCGCGATGACACGCTGAAAGCGCTGCAAGTGGCCTTGAGTTTGGGCCTGGACACACGCTTGGTGCTCGAGACGCCCTTGATGTGGCTCGACAAAGCACAAACGTGGAAGATGGCCGAGTCCTTAGGCGGCCCTGCCTTGGTCGCGTTGATTGAAGAAGAAACCCACACCTGCTATGTGGGTGACCGCACCCACCGCCACGCTTGGGGCTACGGCTGCAACACCTGCCCTGCTTGCGACTTGCGCCGTATAGGGCATGAGCGTTACAAACAGGCCAGTGCTCAAGCGGGTGTTTGAAAAAATCCAACAGCGTCCGACAATTGCCCACCGGCTTTCACAGCAATGGCGCAATATTTGAATTCAGGAATTTTGCCAAACGGGTCAAGCGCAGCATTGGTCATTAAATTGGCCGCCGCTTCGTAATAGGCAAAGGGCACAAACACCGCCCCCTGCGGTGTGCCATCTTCACGTCGCACACGCAAGCACACTTCACCCCGGCGCGATGCCAAGGTGATGATGTCACCCGCATTGACACCCATCGCCAACAAGTCTGCACCGCACATGGACGCTGTGGCCTCAGGCTCGATTGCATCAAGCACAGTGGCTCGGCGTGTCATGCTGCCCGTGTGCCAATGCTCCAATTGCCTGCCCGTGATCAACACGAACGGGTATTGCGCATCCGGTCTTTCATTGGCAGGAATGATGTCCGCTGGCACCAAGTGCACCCGGCCATCGTCGGTGGCAAAGTGTTCTTTGAACACAATGGGCTGGCCCGGGTCTTCTTCTGTCAGGCAGGGGTACGTGACACTGGACTCTCGCACCAAGCGATCCCATGAAATACCGCTGATCACCTCGTGCATGGCTTGGCGCATTTCTTCATAGACTGCTGCCACGCCGTGATGCTCACCTTCATAGCGCCAGTCCAATCCCATGCCTTTGGCGATTTGCTGAATGATCCACAAATCAGCCTGGGCGTCACCGGGCGCTTGCACGGCTTGTCGTCCCATTTGCACCATGCGATCGGTGTTGGTGACGGTGCCTGTTTTTTCTGGCCACGCCGTGGCGGGCAACACGACATCGGCCAGCCATGCCGTCTCGGTCATGAAAATGTCTTGCACCACCAAGTGTTCTAACGATGCCAGTGCATGCCTTGCGTGGTTCAAATCTGGGTCGCTCATGGCGGGGTTTTCGCCCATGACATACATGCCGCGGATTTTGTGCGGATCACTGTCGTCGGCCAAGGCTTTGTGCATGATTTCCACCACGGTGTAACCAGGCTGGCTGTCGAGAGGTGTGTTCCAAAATTTTTCAAACCAAGCGTGTGCATCGGGGTTGGCGACGCGCTGGTAGTTCGGATACATCATGGGGATCAAACCGGCATCACTGGCGCCTTGCACATTGTTTTGACCTCGCAGAGGATGCAGGCCCGAGCCTGGTTTGCCAATTTGACCCGTGACAGTGACCAAGGCAATGAGACATCGCGCATTGTCGGTGCCATGAACGTGCTGACTCACCCCCATGCCCCAAAGAATCATGGATGCTTTGCTGTTGGCAAACTCTCGTGCCACTTCTCTGAGCGTTTCGGCAGGCACACCGCAAATGGGCGCCATGGCCTCAGGACTGTAGCCCTGAATGTTTTGCTTCAATGCTTCATAGTTGCTGGCACGCGTTTGAATGAACGCTTGATCGACCAAGCCTTCTTCGATCACGGTGTAAATGATCGCATTGAGCATGGCCACATCGGTGTCGGGCTTGAACTGCAAGGTGCGCCACGCGTGTTT
>CALEYZ010000146.1 GCA_937928195.1 uncultured Limnohabitans sp. | reverse complement strand
CGAAGTG
This sequence comes from uncultured Limnohabitans sp., assembly GCA_937928195.1. GTDB lineage: Bacteria > Pseudomonadota > Gammaproteobacteria > Burkholderiales > Burkholderiaceae_C > Limnohabitans_A. Next base: position 13,092 of record CALEYZ010000146.1, on the reverse strand, counting down.
CGTTACCGCGGCCCCAACATCACGCCCGGTTACTGGCGCAATGCCGAGGAAACCAAAGGCGCGTTTGACGACGAAGGCTTCTTCTGCACGGGCGATGCCGTCAAGTGGATTGATGAAACCGATGTGCACTTAGGCCTCAAGTTCGACGGCCGCATTGCAGAAGATTTCAAATTGGCCACTGGCACCTTTGTGAGTGTGGGACCCTTGCGCGGCAAGATCATTGCCGCTGGTGCACCCTACATCCAAGACGTGGTGCTCACGGGCATCAACTTGAAAGAAGTCGGTGCCATGGTGTTTCCAACACCCGCGGTGCGTGCACTCAGTGGTTTGGCAGCGGATGCGCCCTTGGCCGATGTGTTGGGCAACGAAGCGGTCTTGGCACACTTCCAAAAAGTCTTGAACGAATTGGCCAAAACTGCCACCGGCAGTGCCAATCGCATTGCACGCATGTGCTTGTTGTCCGAGCCGCCCACCATCGACAAGGGCGAGATCACCGACAAAGGCTCCATCAACCAACGCGCTGTGTTGTCACACCGTGCCGACACTGTGGCCGCCTTGCATGAAGAGCGCTTGCACTTCATCCTAAAGCCCACTCTCTGATTTTGAAATTCTGAAAGAAGTACCATGAGCCAAGCTGGATTTTTCAATGCCTTTGACGACGTGTGGATGCACGAAGGTGTTCGCACCCCCATGGTGGATTACTGCGGCGCCTTGGGCCACATCTCCCCCACCGACATGGGCATCAAAGCAGCACGCGAAGCGCTAAAACGCGCTGACATTCCTGCCAAGGACATTGGCTCTGTGCTCACCGGCAACATGGCCCCCGGCGACTTTGATCAGTTCTTCTTGCCTCGCCACATTGGCCTCTACGCAGGTGTGCCCGTTGAAGTGCCAGCGCTCATGGCACAACGCATTTGCGGCACCGGCTTTGAATTGTTCCGTCAAGCTGGCGAGCACATTCAATCAGGTGCCGCAGAAGCGGCGCTGGTCGTTGGCACTGAAAGCATGACGCGCAACCCCATCGCGGCCTTTGACCATCGCACTGGTTTCAAACTGGGCGCACCCGTGGGCTTCAAAGACTACATGTGGGAAGCCCTGAAAGATCCAGCGGCTGGCATCAACATGATCCAAACGGCCGAGAACTTGGCCAAGAAGTACAACATCACGCGCGAAGAAGTGGATGCGTTTGCATCTGAGTCTTTTGCCAAGGCGGTGGCGGCACAACAGTCTGGTTTCTTGGCCGGCGAAATCGTACCCGTCATCACCGAAAAATTTGAACTCGACGGCTACAAGCCCCGCGGCATCAAGCTGCAAGGCAAGGTCACAGAAGTGTCGCAAGACACGCACCCCCGCATTTCACCTGCCGACGTGTTGGCCAAATTGCGTTCGGTCTACGAAGGTGGCGTTCAAACGGGTGGCAACAGCTCGGCCTTGGTTGATGCAGCCGCCGCTTGCGTGGTGACCTCGGGCGCGTATGCCAAAGCCCATGGCAAAAAACCATTGGCCCGCGTGGTAGCGGCCGCTGTGGCGGGCGTGCCACCCGAGATCATGGGCATTGGCCCCGCACCCGCCATTCGTTTGTTGCTGGCCCGTACCGGCTTGAAACTGTCAGACATCGGCCGATTTGAAATCAACGAAGCCCAAGGTGCTCAAACCTTGGCCGTTGGCCGCGAATTGGGGCTCGACCTCAGTTTGCTCAACGTCAATGGCGGCGCCATTGCATTGGGCCATCCCTTGGCCGCCACCGGTGTTCGCCTCACCCTCACATTGGCACGCGAGTTGGCACGCAGTGGCAAACGCTATGGCATCTCCAGTGCGTGCGTGGGCGGTGGCCAAGGCATTGCCTTGCTGATCGAAAACCCCAACACCTGAAGCCCTTCATTTCAGTCAACATCATTTCACAAGAGGACATCATGAACATTCAAGGCATGAGCGCATTGGTCACCGGCGGTGGCTCTGGTTTGGGCGAAGCAAGCGCCCGCGAATTGGCCCGTCTGGGTGCCAAAGTGGCCGTACTCGACCTCAATCTCGAGAACGCCCAAAAGGTTGCCGCAGACATTGGCGGCATTGCCATTCAATGTGACGTGACCAACGCCGCCAGCATGGAAAACGCAGTGGCCGAAGCCGCAAAGGTCCAAGGCGGCGCACGCATCTTGATGCAGATTGCCGGCATCGGCACCGCCAAGCGCATTGTCGGCAAAGATGGCAATCCAGCCCCTTTGGAAGACTTTGCCAAAGTGGTCAACGTCAATTTGATTGGCACCTACAACGCAGCCCGCGTCTTTGCAGCCGCCTGCGCCAAGCTTGACCCGATGGAAGACGGCGAGCGCGGTGCCATGGTGTTCACGGCCTCCGTGGCCGCCTTTGATGGTCAGGTGGGTCAACAAGCCTACAGCGCCTCCAAAGCAGGCGTGGCCGGCATGACCTTGCCCATGGCTCGCGATTTGGCACAACACGGCATCCGTGTGTGCACCATCGCCCCTGGCATCTTCGCCACGCCCTTGTTGAAAACCTTGCCTGAACCCGTGCAAGCTTCATTGGCCGCCAGCATCCCCTTCCCTTCACGCCTTGGCAAACCCGAAGAGTTTGCACAATTGGCCGCACACATTGTCAGCAACGGCCATTTGAACGGCGAAGTGATTCGCTTGGACGGTGCACTGCGCATGGCACCCCGGTAATCGGCAGAAAGATGACCATGAGCAAAACCGTTGTTTATGAAGTGCAAGTGATGTTCGGTGACTGCGACCCCGCAGGCATCGTGTTCTTTCCCAACTTCTCTAAGTGGATGGACGCCTCGTCACTGAACTTTTTTGTGAAGTGCGGTGTCAAACCTTGGCGCGAGTTGGTCAAAACCACCGGCATCATTGGCACGCCACTGTTGGAAATCAACACCAAGTTTGGACGTCCCGCCACCTATGGTGAGACACTGCAAATTCACACCAGCGTGCAAGAGTGGCGCGACAAAACCTTTCTCCACAAACACGTGGTGATGCGTGGCGACACGGTACTGTGCGAAGGCACCGAAGTGCGTGCGTTTTGCATCAAGCACCCAGACGATCCCGATCGCATCAAAGCCATTCCCGTTCCCGCGGACATCAAAGCACTGTGCAGCTAAGCACCGTACTGAATGTTCATTTTTTAATCAACGTTTTTCCAACCCAACCTCTTAGGAGACAACAATGAAAATGAAGAAAACACTGCTGGCTTTGGCCATCACTGCCGTCACCAGCACCGCTGCGCTGGCCGACATCAAAATTGGCGTGAGCTTGTCACTCACAGGCCCCGGTTCTGGCTTGGGCACGCCCATGCAAAAACAATTGCAACTGTTCCCCAAAACCATCGGCGGTGAAAAAGTCACCGTGATCCTTTTAGACGATGCCTCCGATCCAGGCAAAGGCTCCGCCAACGCACGCCGCTTTGTGACAGAAGACAAAGTGGACGTGATCTTCGGCTCTTGCCTCACACCCGTTGCTGCCGCCATGACCGACATCGCTTCTGAAGCCGGCACCGTGCAAATCGCAGGCTCACCTGTGGGCGTGCCACCTGGCAAAGACAAGTGGTTGTTCCGCTTGCCCCAGTCCAACAATGTGATGGGCCACGCCGTGATCGAGCACATGAAAAAGCAAGGCATCAAAACCGTTGGCTTTTTGGGCTACGCTGACGTTTACGGCCAACAATGGTTGGACGCTGTTCAACCTGAACTGGAAAAAGCAGGCATCAAGATGGTCGGCGTTGAGCGCTTTGCACGCACCGACACCAGCGTCACGCCCCAAGCTTTGAAATTGACATCGGCCAACCCAGACGCCATCTTGGTGGTCGCGTCCGGTTCTGGTGCTGCCATGCCGCAAATGGGTTTGGTCGAGCGCGGCTACAAAGGCAAGGTTTACCAAACACACGCCGCGGCCACACCTGACTTGTCACGCATTGGCGGCAAAGCTGTGGAAGGCACCTTCGTGGTTTCAGGTCCTGCCTTGTTGGGCGACCAATTGGCCGACAGCCATCCTTCCAAAAAGCTGGCTTTGGACTTCGTTCAGAAGTTTGAAAAAGAATATGGCCCCAACACCCGCAACCAGTTTGCAGGTCACTCCTATGACTTCCAAGTGGCCATGGAAAAAGCCATTCCTTTGGCCCTGAAAAAAGCCAAGCCAGGTACGCCTGAGTTCCGCGCTGCGATTCGCGACAGCTTGGAAACCATGGGCCGCACCGTGTTTTCACACGGCGTGATGAACTGGACGGCTGCTGACCACTGGGGTTACACACTGGAAACCGGTGTGATGACCAAAGTGGTGGACGGTAAGTTCAAGGTCGAATAAGACCACAGACTTGCCTGCAAAGGATCGCGCGCTGGGTGTGCCTCATGATGCGGCACATCTCGCATCACTCAGACGAAGCAAACCGCGCTTTCTTTTGCACCTCGTGTTTTTTGTATCGGAAATCTCATGGACTTCTCCATCGCCAGCATCCTCTTGCTAGACGGTGTCACCAACGGCGCGGTGTATGCCCTTCTAGGGTTGGCCACTGTATTGGTGTTCACGGTCACGCGTGTGATCTTTATTCCTCAAGGTGAGTTTGTGGCCTATGGCGCACTCACCCTTGCGATGTTGCAAACAGGTAAAACACCTGGCACGGTATGGCTGTTGCTGATCCTGGCCGGCGTGGCGTCGCTGATGGAGTTGATTGAGCGCTGGCGTCACCACGGCAACGTGGTGCGCGCTTTCAAAGCCGCCCTCAAGACCCTGATTTTTCCGATCCTTGTGTCGCTTGCCGCCATCTGGGCGGCACCGCAAATGTTCCCCTTGTGGGTGCAAGCTGCCTTGAGCGTGGCCATTGTGACGGCCTTCGGTCCCCTGGTGTACCGCGTGGCATACCAGTCTCTTGAATCAGCCACACCTTTGGTTTTGTTGATCGTTTCAGTGGGCGTGCACTTTGCCATGACGGGCTTGGGCCTCTTGTTCTTTGGCGCGGAAGGCTTTCGCAACCCCACCTTCTGGGACGAACGTTTTACTTTAGGGCCTGTCGCCTTGACGGGCCAAACTGTGATTATTTTTGTCACCTCATTGGCACTCATTGTCATGATGTGGCTTTACTTTGAGCGTTCATTGCGTGGCAAGGCTTTGCGCGCCACCGCTGTGAATCGCACCGGTGCTCGTTTGATGGGTATCTCCAGCCATACCTCTGGCCAACTGACGTTTCTCATGGCCGCCCTCATTGGCGCGCTGTCGGGTTTGTTGATCGGCCCCACCACCACCGTGTTCTACGACTCGGGCTTTTTGATTGGCCTCAAAGGTTTCGTGGCTGCCGTGATGGGTGGACTCGCCAGCTACCCCGGCGCCTTGTTGGGCGCGCTGTTTGTGGGCATCGTTGAATCTTTCGGCGCCTTCTGGGCCAGTGCTTTCAAAGAAGTGATCGTCTTCACTTTGGTCTTGCCCATTCTCCTCGTGCGCTCTTTGCGCAGTGGCCATTCAGACGAGGATCACTGACATGAACAAACATAAACTTTTCATCTGCTTGCTCGCAGCCGCCGTCCCTGTGGTGGCCCTCTTGCCTTTGCCAGACTTCTGGATTGCACAGCTGAACTACATCGGCCTGTATGCATTGGTGTGCTTAGGCCTGGTGTTGCTGACTGGTGTGGGCGGCTTAACCTCCTTTGGACAAGCTGCGTTTGTTGGCGTGGGTGCCTACACCACCGCATGGCTGACCTTGAACACCGGCATGTCACCTTGGTTGACCTTGTTTGTGGGCTTGGGCCTCACCGCCATCAGTGCCCTGATTGTGGGTGCCATCACCTTGCGCATGTCCGGCCACTACTTGCCCCTGGCCACCATTGCCTGGGGCCTGTCCTTGTACTACCTCATGGGCAACCTGGACGCACTGGGCAAGTACGATGGCTTGTTGGGCCTCAAGAGTTTGTCAATCGGTGGCTTGGACATCGGTCAAGGTCGTTTGTTTTTCATCCTCACATGGGCCATCCTGATTGCTGGCGCAGTGGCCTTGCTGAACTTGCTCGATTCGCGACCAGGTCGGGCGATTCGTTCGCTCAAGGGTGGCTCCCAAATGGCAGAGGCCATGGGCATCAGCACCTTTCGTTACAAAGTCACCATCTTTTTGATTGCGGCTTTGTTTGCGTCCGTGGCAGGTTGGTTGCTTGCGCACTTCCAACGCACGGTCAACCCTTCGGCTTTCGGTTTGAAGATGGGCATTGAGTACCTGTTCATGGCCGTGATTGGGGGGGTGGGCTATGTCTGGGGTGCCTTGGTGGGCGCAGGCCTCATCAAACTGCTGGACGATTATTTGCAAGTGGCCCTGCCTGCACTGATCGGCACCAGCGGCAGCTACGAGGTCATTGTGTTTGGTGTGGCCATGGTCTTGGTCCTCAAATATTTGCCTGACGGTCTGTGGTCCTTGGTTGCCCGCAAATTGCCTCGCCCGCCCCGCAAAATGGATTGGCAAGATGCCGAGCCCTTGAATGCACGCAGCAAGCCTGCCATGGGTGAATTGGTCTTGAAGGTTGACAAAATTCGCAAACAGTTTGGTGGCCTCACCGCTGTCAATGACATCAGCTTTGACATTCATGCCGGACAAATTGTGGGCTTGATTGGCCCCAATGGGGCGGGCAAGTCAACCACCTTCAATCTGATCACAGGCGTCTTGTCCAAGACCTCGGGCCAAGTGACGTACCGCGGTCATGACATCTCGGCCTTGCCCTCGCGTGAAATTTCTCGCCAGGGCATGGCACGCACCTTCCAACACGTGAAGATGATTCCCGACATGACCGTATTGGAAAACGTGGCGCTGGGTGCATACACCCGCGGTGAATCTGGCGTCATCTCGTCCATGTTGGGTACCAACAGCGCAGAAGAAAAACGTTTCATGAAAGAGGCGCAACATCAATTGGCGCGCATTGGCATGGGCAATTACCTTCACGAGTTGGCTGGCAACTTGGCCATGGGGCCACAGCGTCTGATGGAAATTGCGCGCGCCCTGTGTTGCGATCCCGCGCTCTTGTTGTTGGACGAACCTGCAGCGGGTTTGCGTCACAAAGAAAAACAAGACTTGATCAAAGTACTGCGCCAGTTGCAAAGCGAAGGCATGAGTATTTTGCTGGTGGAACACGACATGGACTTGGTGATGGACGTTTGTGACCATCTGGTGGTGATGGAGTTTGGCACCTTGCTCACCCAAGGCACCCCTGCCGAAATTCAAGCCAGCCCCGCCGTGCGTGCGGCTTACCTGGGAACGGAGCACTGACATGACAACCCCCATTCTCAAAGTTCAGCAATTGCATGCGGGCTACGGCAAAGCCGAAGTGCTCCATGGCATCAGTTTGGAAGCCGCCAAAGGCAGTGTGATCACGGTCATTGGTCCCAATGGTGCCGGCAAATCAACTTTTTTAAACAGCCTGATGGGCATCTTGCCTGCGCAAGGTTCGATTGAATTCAACGGCCAGTCCATCAACGAATTGACCTTGGAAGAACGCGTCATGCAAGGCATCTCATTGGTGCCTGAAAAACGTGAGCTGTTCAACACCATGACCGTGGAAGACAACTTGGTGCTGGGCGGCTATCGCCAGATGCGCCTGGGCAATGCCGAATGGCGCAATCGTTTAGACGATGTATACGACTTGTTCCCACGCCTCAAAGAACGCCGCGTGCAAGAAGCTGGCACCTTGTCGGGCGGTGAGCGCCAAATGTTGGCGGTGGGCAGAGCCCTCATGTCTCGCCCTTCTCTCTTGATGTTGGACGAGCCCAGCCTGGGTTTGGCGCCGCTCATTGTGAAAGAGATCTTCGCCATCATTGAAACATTGCGACGCACCGGCGTGTCGATTGTGTTGGTGGAACAGAACGCGCGCGCCGCATTGGCCGTGGCCGATCAGGGCTACGTGCTGGAAATGGGCGAAATCAGCTTGCATGGGAAAGCCTCTGATTTGGCGGAAGACCCCCGTGTGATCGACACCTATTTGGGTGCTGCCAAAAAATAACCGAGTAACCACTTCATGAGCGACTATCAACCCCGCATCCAGGACATGCAGTTTGTCCTGTCCCAGGTCTTGAATGCACCCCAACAATTGCAGGCGATGCCTGTATTTGCAGAGGTCGATGCCGATTTGGTGCAACAGGTATTGGACGAAGCAGGCAAATTTGTCGGTGAAGTGGTGGCGCCGCTGAATCGCGATGGCGACGAAATTGGTGCCCAGTGGCAAGACGGCAAAGTCACCATGCCGCCCGGCTTTCAAGCCGCCTACCAAATGTTCTGGCAAGCAGGTTGGCCTGCACTGTCCACAGCGGCCGAAGATGGCGGGCAAGGCTTGCCTTCGGTCTTGGAAATCATGCTCTACGAAATGCTGTCCGCCGCCAACCACGGCTGGACCATGGCACCTGGCTTGCTGCACGGTGCCTACGAATGCATCAAGCATTACGCCAGCCCCGCACTCCAAGACACTTACCTCAGCAAAGTGGGCACCGGTGAATGGCTGGCCACCATGTGCCTGACAGAGCCCCACGCTGGCAGTGACTTGGGTTTGTCACGCACCAAAGCCATACCTCAAGCCGATGGCCGCTATGCCTTGAGTGGCACCAAAATTTTCATCTCGGGTGGCGAACACGACCTGACCGACAACATTGTGCATTTGGTGCTGGCCCGCCTGCCCGATGCGCCGCCCGGCCCCAAAGGTTTGTCGCTTTTCTTGGTGCCCAAGTTTTACCCCAATGGCGAACGAAGTGCGGTGCATTGCGAGCGCATTGAAGAAAAGATGGGCCTTCACGGCAGCCCCACGTGTGTGATGCGTTTTGACGAGGCCCTGGCCGACATCATTGGCGAACCCGGCAAGGGTTTGAATGCCATGTTCGTGATGATGAACGCCGCACGTTTGCATGTGGCCATGCAAGGCATTGGCCTGTTGGACGCCGCTTGGCAAAAAGCAGACGCCTATGCCAAAGAGCGTCGTCAAATGCGCGCCCCTGCAGGCAAAGACGCCAAAGCGAAATCGGCAGGCGAAGCTGACTTCATCATTGCGCATCCTGCCATCAAGCGCATCTTGGACACGCAGCGTTCTTGGGTCGATGGCGGTCGTGTGCTGGCCTATCAAACTGCGGTCGAGTTGGACCGCATCAAACACGCTGACAAAGATACTGCAGCCAAGTCGCAACGTTGGTGCGCATTGGTCACGCCGGTCATGAAAGCGGCCTTCACCCACCAAGCCTTTCATGGCGGCAGCGATTGCCTCCAAGTGTTTGGCGGGCATGGCTATGTGCGCGAATGGGGCATTGAACAAATCGTTCGCGATGCAAGGGTTGCCATGATTTACGAGGGCACCAACGAAATTCAAGCCATTGATTTGCTGGTTCGCAAAATCATGACCGACGTCGGTCAAAGCTTGAACCAACTGCTGGACGACCTGAAAGCAGACACAGGCAACGAGACGGCCGAGGCAACACAGCTGCGCAATTTGACGCACCGTATTTTGACCGCAGCGCAGCAAGACCCCAGCGTGGGTCATCGCGTGGCCGATGACTACTTGCGCGCCATGGCCTTGGTCTTGTTGCAATGGGCATGGCAGCGCATTGAAGCCAAGTTGCCAACAGACACTGCCGACTTGAAAGACCGTTGGCACGCGCCTTCGCAAGCTTTTCGCCAGTGGGTCTTGCCCGAGTTCGCCATGCGCGCCAACATCATTGAGATGCAATGCGCAGCAGCGTAAAAACAACCGCGCCCAGTGTCGACAAAGTCGACACCAGCTACTTGGAAACCTTGATCGGTTACAACGCGCGACGTGCTGCCTTGGCCGTGATTGGCCAGTTTCTAGAACGCATGGCCGTTTATGACTTGAAGCCCGTTGATTTTTCGGTCATGTCGGTGGTGGTCCACAATCCTGGCGTCACATCGCGCCAGTTGTGCGCGGCCCTCAACATCTTGCCACCCAACTTGGTGGGCTTGGTGCAATCTTTGGAATCGCGCGGCTTGTTGGAGCGCTTGCCGCACCCACACGATGGCCGTGCCATGGGACTGCACCCAACAGACAAAGGCCAGACGCTCATGACCCAAGCAGAGGCCACAGCCTCCGAGCTAGAAATGAGCATTGGCTCTAAACTCACCCCCAACCAAGCGCAAACCTTGGTCACCTTGTTGCAAAAAATTTACCTCTAGGGCACCGACCAGCGGGGCCCCAGACACACCCATTGGGAGACCCTGCCTTGTCACTTTCAAGCTTTCCTTCTTTGGCAGAGACACTGCCGGTTGATGCGGCCACTGCCGTGTTGGTTGGCCGCATTTGGGTGCCCGGTGAAGGCCCCTACTTGGTCAAGGTCAACGCCACTGACACCACAGACTTGTCCGGCTTGGCGCTCACCAGCAGCGACCTGATGGAGATCGACAACGTCGCCTTGCGTGTTCAGCAGCACCACGGTAAAACCTGGTCCACCCAAGCACTGTGGGCCAACACGGACCCGCAGCAGCGAAACCCACAAGCTGCGTGGTTCCTCGCCCCCACCGACTTGCAAGCCATCAAAGCGGCCGGCGTGACCTTTGTGGCCAGCATGCTCGAGCGCGTGATTGAAGAGCAAGCGCGCGGGGACGCGGCCAAAGCGGAGAGCGTGCGCAAAGCGGTGATGGACGTCATGGGGAACAACCTGCGCAACGTCAAACCCGGCTCTGCGCAAGCCATGAAGCTCAAAGAAGTATTGGTGGCACAAGGCGTGTGGTCGCAGTACCTTGAAGTGGGCATTGGGCCCGATGCCGAAATTTTCACCAAATCACAAGCCATGAGTGCGGTGGGTTCTGGCTTTGATGTGGGCTTGCACCCTGGCAGTTCGTGGAACAACCCAGAACCTGAAATTGTCTTGGTCATCAATTCAACAGGCCACGTGGTGGGCGCGGCCATGGGCAACGATGTCAACCTGCGTGACTTTGAAGGCCGCAGTGCTTTGCTTTTGGGCAAAGCCAAGGACAACAATGCGAGTTGCGCCATTGGCCCCTTCATTCGTTTGTTTGACAGCCAGTACACCCTCGACAACGTGCGCACCACAGACCTCAGCATGGCGGTCCACGGCCCTGAGGGCTTTGTGATGCAAGGCAGCAGTTCACTCAGCCAAATCAGCCGCGACCCCTTGGACTTGGCCGCGCAAGCCATTGGCCCTTGCCACCAGTACCCCGACGGATTGGTGCTGTTTTTGGGCACCATGTTTGCCCCCACACAAGACCGCCACGGCCCTGGACAGGGCTTCACCCATGTGGAGGGCGATACAGTGGCCATCACCACGCCGCAATTGGGCACCCTTTTCAACCGGGTCACCACCTCGGACCAAGCGCCTGCTTGGACCTATGGCGTGCGGGCCTTGATGCATGACCTGGCCAAGCGACGCGCGGTGCACAAAGTCAACTGAGGCGGAGATGGGCTCGGCCCATCCACTGGCATAATTCAGCCCATCGGCCGGTCTTGCACCGGCCTTTCTATGACCCCTTTCTTTCTAGGACACATCATGATCACCACAGCCACAGGCCTGCAATACGAAGACACCGTGGTCGGCGACGGCGCCGAAGCCACCAAAGGCCAAACGGTCACTGTGCATTACACAGGTTGGCTGTACAAAGACGGCGAGCAAGGCGCCAAGTTTGACTCCAGCAAAGACCGCCGCGACCCCTTCCAATTCATTTTGGGCGCAGGCATGGTCATTCGCGGCTGGGATGAAGGCGTGGCTGGCATGAAAATCGGCGGTGCACGCACCCTGATCATTCCTTCTGACTTAGGCTACGGCCCTCGCGGCGCAGGCGGCGTCATCCCCCCCAACGCCACCCTCAAATTCGACGTCGAATTGCTCGAATTGTCTTGATCTGATTCAAGCCCCCTTGGCAGATTGCCAAAAGGGTCTTGAAATCTCTCAAAACGCCCCCAAGTTTGGGGCGTTGTCATTTATTGCGGATGCATTTCATGTCTGATTCCAGCTCACAAAACCCTACAAATCAAAACCCCGGCACGCCCAACGTCATGCCAACAGCCGAAGCCTTGGCCGCTGCTGCTGCTGCCATGGGCACAGACACCCAGGCGCAGCAAGCGCCAGTTTCACAAGATCCCTTGGCCGATGCCCAAGCCGAGCTGGCCAACATCAAAGCCCAAAACGCCACCCTGGCCGACCAATATTTGCGCGCCCAGGCTGATGTGCAAAATGCCCGCCGCCGCGCTGACGAAGAAATTTCCAAGGCCCGTAAGTTTGCGGTGGAAGGTTTTGCCGACAGCCTGCTGCCCGTTTTGGACAGCTTGGAAGCCGGTCTGGCCATTCAATCGGCCACACCCGACCAAATTCGCGAAGGCGCCGAAGCCACGCTGCGTCAGCTGAAAAGCGCCTTGGAGCGCAACAAAGTGTTGGAGATCAACCCTGCCGCCGGCACCAAGTTTGACCCGCACCACCACCAAGCCATCAGTGTGGTGCCTGCTGAACAAGAAGCCAATACTGTCGTGACTGTCTTGCAAAAAGGCTACCTCATCGCTGACCGCGTCTTGCGTCCTGCCTTGGTCACCGTCACGGCGCCCAAATAAAACCCTTCAGAAGTAGAAATAGGCCCTTGAAATTGCCTAAACCGCCCCTACTTCTGATTCATTCAAGCATTTTTTAAGATTTACCGGAGAAGAACATGGGAAGAATCATTGGCATTGACTTGGGCACCACCAACTCGTGTGTGGCCATCATGGAAGGCAACACCACCAAGGTGATTGAGAACGCCGAAGGCGCGCGCACCACCCCTTCCATCATTGCGTACCAAGACGACGGCGAAATTTTGGTTGGCGCGTCCGCCAAGCGTCAAGCTGTTACCAATCCTCGCAACACGCTGTATGCCGTGAAGCGTTTGATTGGTCGCAAGTTCTCTGAAAAAGAAGTTCAAAAAGACATCGACCTGATGCCTTACACCATTGCCAAAGCCGACAATGGCGACGCATGGGTGGAAGTGCGCGGCAACAAATTGGCGCCCCCACAAATCAGCGCTGAAGTGTTGCGCAAAATGAAGAAAACCGCCGAAGACTACCTCGGCGAAGAAGTGACAGAAGCCGTCATCACGGTACCTGCTTATTTCAATGACGCACAACGTCAAGCCACCAAAGAT
>CALEYZ010000145.1 GCA_937928195.1 uncultured Limnohabitans sp. | reverse complement strand
GAGTGCAGGCCGTGCCAAAACTCGCCAAGGCCGGTGAGGGCCTCTAGGCCATCCAAGGCCCGGCTGGCAAGATAGGTGGCATTGAGTGCGCCAGCCGATGTGCCCACCAAAATTTGAAAGGGAAATGCCGGCCCTGTCGCTGCGCCTGCATGATGGTTGGCGTGTTGATTCGACAGCAACTGCGCCAGCGCTTGAAGTGCACCGGCCTGATAAGCCGTTCTGGCGCCGCCACCCATGAGCACCAAGCCGCGTGTGATGCGGGGTTGGGTTGCTTTGATGTGCCCATCCGAAGGGACATTGCGAATGAGGTCATCCAGGTGCATGCCCGAATGATAGAGTCAGGATGACAGGAACACCATAGATGACGACACATTTGACGCCAAAGCGCGAGCGCTGGTTACTGCTGACCTTGGCCAGCATCCAATTCACCAGCGTGCTGGACTTCATGATCATGATGCCATTAGGCCCTCAATTGACACAACTGTTTGGCATATCGGCCAGTCAGTTTGGCTTCTTGGTGTCCGCATACACCTTCTCAGCGGGCTTGTCAGGCTTTTTGGCCTCGACCTACATTGATCGATTTGGTCGCAAACGCATGATGCTGACCCTCTACCCATTGTTCGGTGTGGCGGCTTTTGCATGCAGTTTGGCGCCGTCATTTGGCTGGTTGATGGCTGCCCGGGTGGCTTCGGGCTTCTTTGGCGGGGTGTTGATGGCGCTCTCGCAAACCATCGTGGCGGAGGTCGTGCCTTTCGAACGAAGAGGACGGGCCATGAGTTTGGTCATGACCTCCTTCTCCGTGGCCACCGTGGCAGGTGTGCCCTTGGCCTTGTTTTTGGTCTCGCACTTCAACTGGCACGCCCCCTTTCTGGCCATCGCCGCCATGGTGGCAGTCTTTGCATTGGGCGCCAGCCAAACTTTGCCCAGTTTGAAAGGGCATGTCCAAGCGCACACCGAAGGCAATGCGCTGCGGGTCATTGTGGCCAATTTGCGGGCCGTGTTGAGCGACCCCAATCACCTGCGCGCCTTTGCCATGTCGGCCAGCATGGTGTTCGCTGGCTTTGCCGTCATTCCCTACATCACCCTGTATTTGCAGGCCAATGCGGGGTTCCATCCTGCGGACATTCCTTACGTTTACCTTTTTGGCGGCGTCAGCACCTTGCTCACAGCACGTTGGATTGGCCGCTGGGCTGACCGCGCAGGCAAGGCTTATGCGTTTCGTCGACTGGCCTTGCTGATGCCTTTGCCGCTGTTGGGCATGACCTTGTCAGCGGCATTGCCCATTGCCGGGGTGTTGGTGGTGTCGTCGCTGCTGTTTGTGGTGATGAGTGGCCGCATGATTCCCGGCATGGCGCTCATTGGTGCCTCAGCCAATCCGCAAAGGCGCGGCAGTTTCATGACCTTGAATTCGGCCGTGCAATCTTTGGCCATGGGCATGGCAGCGTTGGTGGGCGGCCTGATCTTGGGGCGCGACGGCGATGGGCATTTGACCCACTATTGGGTGTCGGCTTTGGTGGGGGGCTGTGCCAGTGTGTTGAGCTTTGTACTCTCGTCCAAACTGAGACTGCATGGCGCAGCGACAAATTAGGCTTTGGCTTCAAGATGGGAATTTATCAGCTTTTTGCTTGAAAAAGTGAACTCCCGAGCAAGTTCGAGGGCTTAACAGGCCCTGCTTGCTTTTCTCAAATGCGGGGCGCATAGTGGATTCAACCCACCACCACTTGGGTGGCGGTGGTTGTTCAACTAAGAGAGCATCAGGAGGCTATTTATGAATCTCACGATCAGCGGTCATCATCTTGAAGTGACACCCGCCTTGCGAACTTATGTGACGGGTAAATTGGACCGCATCACGCGACATTTTGACCAAGTGGTCGATGTCAAAGTATTGCTCACTGTTGAAAAACAAAAGGAAAAGGAAAAACGTCAGCGCGCTGAGTGCAATATCCATGTGAAGGGCAGTGATCTCTTTGCTGAAAGTGCCCATGAAGATTTGTATGCGGCGGTGGACGAGTTGGTCGACAAACTGGACCGGCAAGTGATCAAGCACAAAGACCGAATCACGGACCACCATCACAGCGCACCCAAGCGCATGATGTGAAATTTCTTTGTCATTTCCTTGGACCAGACCCAGCCGCACCCTCCGAGGTGCGGTTTTTTTCGTCCTGAGCTTCCTGAGGGTGCATAATCCGCCCTCGATATGAACAGACTTGCTGCCATCCTCCCCGTTGAACAAGTGCTGGTTGGCGTTGATGCCACCAGCAAGAAGCGTGCTTTTGAAGAGGCAGGCTTGTTGTTCGAGAACTTGCATGGGCTCTCGCGAGCGCTGGTCACCGACAGTTTGTTTGCGCGCGAGCGTTTGGGCTCAACTGGCCTTGGGCACGGTGTGGCCATTCCGCATGGCCGGATCAAGGGACTCAAGTCACCCATGGCGGCCGTCTTCCAGTTGGCGCAGTCGATTGGCTTTGACGCCCCTGACGAGCAACCCGTCAAGTTGTTGATTTTTTTGCTGGTGCCTGAGGCGGCCACCCAAAAGCATCTGGAAATCTTGTCTGAAATTGCCGAGTTGCTCAGCAACGCCAGCTTGCGCGACGGTCTGATCAGCAGCGCCAGCGCAGACGCTTTGCACAGCTTGATCGCTGGTTGGTCACCCGCCAGCTAAGCCCTTCCCTAAAGTTCCCAACGAAACGAGGTTGCGATGAAGCCTACCGCTGTCAGCGCCGATGCGCTGTTTGAAGACCACCGAGGCAAACTCAAGTGGCAGTGGATTGCAGGCCTAGGCGCTTCCGAGCGCCGATTCGATGAAGTGGCCGTCCGTGCGGCACGCTCTGGTGCCGACTTGGTGGGCTACCTGAATTACATCCATCCTTACCGTGTCCAAATTTTGGGTGAGCGTGAAGTGGCCTACCTGATGCGAGGCTCCGAAGAGGATTGCATTCGACGGGTCTCGCGCATCGTGACCTTAGAGCCCCCCGTGTTGGTCTTGGCCGATGGCCAAACGGCACCCGAGGCCTTGCTGCGTGTGTGTGAACGAGCGCAAATCCCGATGTTTGCCACGCCAGAGTCCTCGGCCTTCGTCATTGATGTGTTGCGTGCCTATTTGTCCAAACATTTTGCCGACCGCACCACCATGCACGGTGTGTTCATGGACATTTTGGGCTTGGGCGTGTTGATCACCGGCGAGTCGGGTTTGGGCAAAAGCGAGCTGGGTTTGGAGCTGATTTCTCGTGGCAATGGCTTGGTTGCAGACGATGCGGTCGACTTGTTCCGCATCAACCAAACCACCATTGAAGCGCGCTGTCCCGAACTCTTGCAAAACTTGTTGGAAGTGCGCGGCATTGGTTTGCTCGACATTCGCGGCATTTTTGGTGAAACTGCGGTGCGACGCAAAATGCGCCTGAAGCTCATCGTTCACTTGGTCCGGCGTGAGAATTTTGAGCGCGATTACGAACGCATCCCCACCGAACCCCTCACCCAAGACGTGCTGGGCATTCCAGTGCGCAAGGTGGTGATTCAGGTGGTGGCGGGTCGCAACATCGCGGTGCTGGTGGAGGCGGCGGTGCGCAACACCATTTTGCAAATGCGCGGCATTGACACTTACCAAGACTTCATGGAGCGTCAGCGCGCCGCCATGGGCTGAGGTCTTCGGGCTTTAGGCTCGCGCCCGATGAGGGCAGGGATTGCGGGTGCAGTGGGCGTACAAGCTCAGGGCATGGTCGGCAATCACAAAACCCTTGGCCAAGGCCACGTCGTGTTGACGCTGTTCAATCTCGGCGTCATAAAACTCTTCCACTTTGCCGCAGTCAAGGCACACCATGTGGTCATGATGTTGGCCTTCGTTGAGCTCATACACGGCCTTGCCACTTTCAAAGTGATTGCGACTGAGCAAGCCAGCTTGCTCAAACTGCGTCAGGACGCGGTAGACCGTCGCCAGGCCAATGTCAGCGTTGTCGTGGAGCAACTGCTTGTACACATCCTCGGCGGTCATGTGCCGCTGTGTGCCCTTTTGAAAGATTTCCAAAATCTTTTGACGGGGCACGGTGGCCTTCAGGCCAGTGCTTTTGAGTTCGTCCATGTCTTTTCAGTTGCAATTGAAAGTGAGGGGGCTTGGCTTGGGCGGATGCCCCAGAGCCGGATGCTACCGCTACAATGACCCGATCATATGGCCTGCCACGCATCCATGAAAAAACAAATTCGTATTTCCCTGCGCTCATCCTGGACCTTGGGTCTTGCACTGCCCCTTTTGTTGGGCTTGCTCAGCGCATGCAGTGTGCCCCGCTTGAGTGTTTCAACCGATGCGGTTTTGTACATACCCGAGGTGGTGCAAGGCAATTTCGTCTCGCGCGAGCAAAAGGACTTCCTCAAGCCGGGCATGTCGCGCTTGCAAGTCAAAGAAGTGCTGGGCACGCCCCTGGTGTCCAGTGTGTTTCACGAAGACCGCTGGGACTATGTGTTCACCATTCGCCGGCAAGGTGTTCCTCCCCAAAACTTCAGCTTGAGCATCTGGTTCAAAGGGGATGTGCTCGATCGCATCACCGGCGACGACTTGCCCAGCGAAACCGAATTTGTCACCAAATTGGTGGCCGAAAAACCCAGCCTCAAAGTACCTGTGTTAGAGGCCAAAGACGAAGATTTGCGCAAATTCCCCGCGCCCGTTCGCAAAACTGAGCCAGTCACAGCGCCTGTCGCGCCCCTGCCTGCTTCCTACCCACCGCTTGAGCCCGTTTCACGCTGATCCATCTCATGACACAAGTTTCCTCACATTCCGCAGACCAGGCTTTGCACGCTGTTGCAGTGGCTGGTGCCTCTGGCCGCATGGGCCACATGCTCATTGAAGCCCTCAGCCAGTCCGATGACTGCCGCTTGGCTGGCGCCCTCGATTTGCCTTCCAGCGCGGCCGTTGGTACCGACGCCAGTGCCTCATTGGGCAAAGTCAGTGGCGTGTTGGTCACCGGCGATTTGCGCACGGGTCTGCAAAATGCGCAGTACCTGATCGACTTCACTCGCCCAGAAGGCACTTTGGCGCATCTCAAAGTATGCCAAGCCCTGGGCGTGAAGGCCGTCATTGGTACCACTGGTTTTTCTGAAGCTGAAAAAGCCGAAATCAAAGCCATTTCCAAAGACATTGCCATTGTCATGGCCCCCAACATGAGTGTGGGCGTCAATGTCACGCTCAAGTTGCTCGAGATGGCCGCCAAGGCCTTGGCCACCGGCTATGACATTGAAATCATTGAGGCCCATCACCGTCACAAGGTCGATGCACCGTCAGGCACTGCGCTCAAAATGGGCGAGGTCATTGCCGACGCCTTGGGCCGCGATCTCAAAGACTGCGCGGTTTACGCGCGTGAAGGCGTGACGGGCGAGCGCGACCCGTCCAGCATTGGCTTTGCCACCATCCGCGGCGGCGACATTGTGGGCGATCACACGGTGCTGTTTGCCGGCACGGGCGAGCGCATCGAGGTCACGCACAAGTCCTCCAGCCGCGCCACCTATGCCCAAGGCAGCTTGCGTGCCGTGCGGTTTTTGGCGGGACAAAAAACCGGGCTGTTCGACATGTTTGACGTTCTCTCACTCCGTTAAGTCAACGCATGAACTTGATCACCTTTTGGCAGCAGGGTGACTTTGTCATCCGCTTTGTCGCCTTGGCACTGTTGGCCTTGTCTGTCAGTACCTGGGTGGTCATTGTCTGGAAATGGGGTGTGCTTCGTCGTGTGCAGCGCGATGTGCCGCAAAGCATTGCGGCTTTTTGGCAAGCTGCACAGTTTGACGATGCCTTGCAACGTGTGTCGCAGTTTGACCGTGATCAATGCGTTCAACCCATGTTGGCGGCCACGGTCTTGCCTTTGGGTGGCACCTTGGCGGCTGCGGGCGAGCGCGAGCACCAGCTCACCCGTGTCTTGCGCAACAGCATGCAAACCACTCTGCGCCGTCTGCAGTGGGGCCACTTGTTGTTGGCCACGGCCGGTGCCATTGCGCCTTTTGTCGGTTTGCTGGGCACTGTGTGGGGCATCTTCAATGCGCTCAGCGGCATGGCCGAAGCAGGTCAAATTACCTTAGACCGCGTGGCAGGCCCTGTGGGTGAAGCCTTGGTCATGACGGCTGCTGGCTTGGCCGTGGCCATACCTGCGGTGTTGGCCTACAACGTTTTAGGCCGGGCCGTCTCGCACATTGAGGTTGAGCTGGAAGGTTTTGCGCAAGACCTCCTGAATTTGCTCACGGGCCGTCAGCGCTAAGGCAGCGCTTCACCGCACACTCGCGCCATGGCATTCGGTCGATTCCCCCGTTCTGTTCAAGCCAAGCCGTTCAGCGACATCAATGTCACGCCCTTGGTCGATGTGATGTTGGTTCTGCTGGTCATTTTCATTCTCACTGCGCCCTTGCTCACCAGCGCCATTCGCATGGATTTGCCGCAAGCCCAAGCCGCGCAGGGGGGCGAGACGCCAGAGTCGCTCACACTCAGCCTGAACCAGGCGCAAGAACTGTTTTTGAATGACAAACCCATTGCACTGGCGGCCTTGCCCGAGGCCCTGCAACGCATGGCCGCGCAAAAGCCTCAGCTGGAGGTGCAGCTTCGGGTGGACCAAAGCGTGCCCTATGGCCAAGTTTTGGCCCTGATGAGCGCAGCGCAGCAGGCAGGTCTTAACCGCATTGGCTTTGTCACCGCCCCACCCACAGGCAAGGCCGCCTCTCGCTGATTGCGCTGGGTTGGCATTGGCAGGGATTTCGTCTCTGCAAACCCCTACAATTTGCACCATCATGCAAGACAAGTACAACCACCTCGAAGTTGAGCCCGCGGCGCAAAGCCAGTGGAACGCTCGCGATGCCTACCGCGTTATCGAAGACGCCAGCAAAAAGAAGTTTTACGCCTGCTCCATGCTGCCCTACCCCAGCGGCAAGCTGCACATGGGCCACGTGCGCAACTACACCATCAACGACATGCTCACGCGCTATTTGCGCATGAACGGTTACAACGTGCTCATGCCCATGGGCTGGGATGCGTTTGGTTTGCCTGCTGAAAATGCGGCGCTCAAAAACGGCGTGCCGCCCGCCAAGTGGACCTACGAAAACATCGCTTACATGAAGAAGCAGATGCAGGCCATGGGCTTGGCCATCGACTGGAGCCGCGAAGTGGCCACGTGCGATGCCAGCTACTACAAGTGGAACCAGTGGTTGTTCTTGAAAATGCTCGAGAAGGGCGTGGCTTATCGCAAGACTCAGGTTGTCAATTGGGATCCGATTGACCAAACCGTGTTGGCCAATGAGCAAGTGATCGACGGCAAAGGCTGGCGCACAGGCGCCGTGGTCGAGAAGCGCGAGATTCCTGGCTATTACTTGAAGATCACCGATTACGCCGAAGAGTTGCTCGATTTTGTCACCGGCGACAAGTTGCCCGGTTGGCCCGAGCGTGTGAAGTTGATGCAAGAAAACTGGATTGGCAAATCCACCGGTGTGCGTTTTGCATTCCCACACGACATTCGCGGTGCCGATGGTCAGCTGATTCAAGACGGCAAGATGTATGTGTTCACCACGCGACCCGACACCATCATGGGCGTGACCTTCTGCGCGGTGGCCCCTGAGCATCCATTGGCGGCGCATGCAGCGCTCACGCAACCTGCTTTGGCGGCCTTCATTGAGACCTGCCAAAAGGGCGGCACCACCGAAGCCGAGATGGCGGTCAAAGAAAAAGAAGGCATGCGCACGGGCTTGTCCGTCATGCATCCGCTCACAGGCAAGCCTGTGGAAGTGTGGGTGGGCAACTACGTGCTCATGAGCTACGGCGATGGCGCCGTGATGGGTGTGCCGGCGCACGACGAGCGCGACTTTGCGTTTGCGTTGAAGTACCAATTGCCCATTCAACAAGTGGTGGCCTCCAAAGGTGTGACCTTCAGCCACACCGAGTGGCACGATGGCTTTGGCGACAAGGTCAACGGTGTGTTGGTCAACTCTGGCCAATACGACGGCTTGAATTTCAAAGACGCTTTGGAAGCGGTGGCCGCCGACTTGGCTGCCAAAGGTTTGGGCGAGAAGAAAACCACTTGGCGTTTGCGTGACTGGGGCATCAGCCGTCAGCGCTATTGGGGTACGCCTATTCCCATCATCCATTGCGATGAACACGGCGCTGTGCCCGTGCCCGAAAAAGATTTGCCCGTGGTGCTGCCACAAGACTGCATCCCCGATGGCTCTGGCAATCCGCTCAACAAACACGAAGGCTTCCATGCCGGTGTGGTGTGCCCCGTGTGCGGCAAACCCGCGCGCCGCGAAACCGACACCATGGACACGTTTGTCGATTCGTCTTGGTACTTCATGCGCTATTGCGACCCCAAGAACGCCGACCAAATGGTGGCCGAAGGCGCTGACTACTGGATGCCGATGGACCAGTACATCGGTGGCATTGAACACGCCATTTTGCACTTGCTCTATGCGCGTTTCTGGACCAAGGTGATGCGCGATTTGGGCTTGGTGAAGGTTGACGAACCCTTCACCAAGTTGCTCACGCAAGGCATGGTGCTGAACCACATTTACTCGCGCCGCACCGACAAAGGTGGCAAGGATTATTTCTGGCCCCACGATGTGGAGCACGTGTTGGCCGACGACGGCAAAGTGATTGGTGCGCGTTTGAAAAATGCGGTGGGTGATTTGCGTGTGGGCACCGCCATCGACTACGAAGGCGTGGGCACCATGTCCAAGTCGAAAAACAACGGCGTCGATCCCCAAGACCTGATTGAAAAATACGGCGCAGACACTGCGCGCCTGTACACCATGTTCACAGCACCGCCCGAAGCCACTTTGGAGTGGAACGATGCGGCCGTGGAAGGCAGCTACCGCTTTGTGCGCCGTGTGTGGAACTATGCGGTCAAAGTGGAAAGTGCTTTGAAAGTCGGCCTCACAGTGGACCGTTCTCAGCCCGTCACTTTCAGTGCCGAGGCTAAAAAACTGCGCCTCGAAATTCACTCGGTCTTGCGCCAAGCCAATTACGACTACGAGCGCATGCAATACAACACCGTGGTGTCGGCGCTCATGAAGATGCTCAACACGCTGGAAGACTCTCCGCTTTCGACGTCCAAAGATGTGAATGACAACGCCGCTTTGGCCGAGTGCTATTCCATCTTGCTGCGCGTGATGTACCCTGCTTGCCCGCACTTGGCTTTCCAGTTGTGGAACGAGTTAGGCTACGGCGCTTGCTGCGGCGACTTGCTCGATGTGGCGTGGCCCGGTGTGGACGAAACGGCTTTGCAGCGCGACGAGATTGAACTCATGTTGCAAATCAATGGCAAGTTGCGGGGCTCGCTCACAGTGCCCGCCAATGCTGACAAAGCCGCCATTGAACAAGCGGCGGCGGCGCACGAACAAGTGACCAAACAAGGCGCAGGTGCAGCACCGAAGAAAATCATTGTGGTGCCTGGCCGTTTGGTCAACGTGGTGCTGTAACGCGACCGCACGCTAAATTCGACAGCCGATCAGCCCCCACCATGCACAACGCTTTACCTTCGCTGTCCCGCCGCCAATCGTTGCAAACCTTAGGGCGCAGTGTGGCCGGTGGCGTGTTGCTCAGCGGCATGGCTGCTGTGGGTTTGTCAGGCTGCGGTTTTCAATTGCGCCAAAGTGCCGACTTGCCCTTCAAAACTTTGTTCTTGATCTTGCCGCGTCAATCGGCGTTGGGTACCGACCTGCGCCGCAATTTGGCCGGCAACGCCGACTTGAAAGTTTTTACCGAAGCCAAAGACATGGCGGCCAGCGAGGTGGTGTTGGACGTCATGTCTGAAGTGCGCGAGCGTGTGGTGGTGGGCCTGAATGCTTCAGGCCAAGTGCGCGAATTGCAGCTTCGTTTGAAGGTGAAGTTTCGCTTGCGCACACCGCAGGGCAAAAACTTGATTCCTGAAGTGGAGTTGCAACAACAACGCGACCTGAGCTTCTTGGAGTCTGCGGCCTTGTCCAAAGAAATTGAAGAAGCCATGATGTACCGCGACATGCAAGTGGACATCGTGCAGCAAATTTTGCGTCGCTTGGCCGCCGTGAAGTCGCTTTGACAAGCTTGCACGTGTTACGCGCTTAAAGTTCTTTCACATGCAACTGGCCCTGCCTCAAATTCAAGCGCACCTGCAAAAAGGTTTGCGCAGCTTGTACACCTTGCATGGCGACGAAGCCTTGCTGGTGCAAGAGGCGGCAGACGCCATTCGCGCCGCTGCGCGCAGCCAAGGCTTTACGGAGCGCAGTGTGCATGTGGTGTCGGGTGCGCATTTTGATTGGAGCGAAGTGCTGGCGGCCGGCGGCTCGATGAGTTTGTTTGCCGACAAACAACTTTTGGAAATTCGAATTCCCACGGGCAAGCCTGGCAAAGAGGGCAGCCCCATGATTCAGCAACTGGCCCAAACTGCGGAGGGCAATGACAGCACCCTCACCTTGTTCATTCTGCCGCGACTGGACGCGGCCACCAAGAAAGGCGCCTGGTTTGGTGCCTTGGACCAATACGGCGTGACGGTGCAAATTGAATCGCTCGACCGAGCGCAGCTGCCGCAGTGGATTGCGCAGCGCTTGAAGCTGCAAGGTCAAAGCGTGGTGGCTGGGCAAGAAGGCCAAAACTGCCTGCAATTCTTTGCCGACCGCGTGGAAGGCAATTTGTTGGCGGCCCACCAAGAAATCCAAAAGCTAGGCTTGTTGTTTCCTGCGGGTGAATTAACGCAAGCACAAGTTGAAAGTGCGGTGCTGAATGTGGCGCGTTACGACGTGTTCAAGTTGTCTGAGTCGGTGTTGTCGGGTCAAGTGGCGCGTGTGCAGCGCATGCTCGATGGCCTGCAAGCGGAAGGTGAGGCGGCGGTGCTGGTGCACTACACCTTGGCCGAAGACATCCGGGCACTCAAACGCGTCAAAGACGCCATGGCCGAAGGCAAGCCCTTGCCGATGGCGCTGCGTGAGCAACGCATTTGGGGTGCGCGTGAAAAACAATTTGAACGCGTGTTGCCGCGTTTGTCGGCCAGTCGCTTGGCCCAATTGCTGCAAAACGCCCATCAAGTGGACGGCATTGTCAAAGGTTTGAAAGTGGCCG
>CALEYZ010000144.1 GCA_937928195.1 uncultured Limnohabitans sp. | reverse complement strand
GCAGAGTAGCGATTGGCTCTATGCTTTGGTATTTTGATGACTGTTTGCATATGCGTTAGGTGTGCTTTAAACGTCGATGGAAGTCCAACGAGCAAGCTGTCTTCCTCATTGTTTGTTCGCTCTATTTCCAAGCAGCCCATTTCACGACCGCTCTCTAAATAACCAACCTCGCCCCCAAAAGCGTGAGCCATAAGTTGGTGTCCATAACAAACGCCAAACATTGGGATTTTTAATGCGTCTGCTTGCTGTATCCACTTTGCGGTTGTTTCACTCCACGGGTGCAAGTCAGTGACCATAGACCACGAACCAGTAATAACGACAACCGAATGAGCGCCGTGTTCTGGCAAAGGCTCATTTTCAAAGACTCGAACAATGTCGAAATCCTGAACTCCCATACCAAGTGCGGCTGCAAACCACTGCGGTAAGTCCCCAACACTCTCCTGAATTTCTGCTGGAGGAGTGCCTGCTTGAATGATTAGTAATTCTTTTGATTTCACAAAACTTCAAATTCAAATAAGTTGAGGCTTACTTTACTCCCGACAAAGTATTTAAAAAAGTGAATAATTAGGATGGAGGTATCACAAAATGAGAAAGATAGACCTTGAGTCCTTGCAATTCTTCAAATCAGTAGTCGACTCTGGAAGCATCACACTTGCAGCAAGACAGCTAAGTCGAGTGCAGTCCAATGTAACCACTCGCATCAAAAATCTGGAAGAACGACTGGGCATCAAACTATTTTCAAGACACGGAAATAGGATGACGCTTACAGCAGATGGTGAACTTCTAAAGGGCTACGCAGAGCGACTGCTGAGACTAGCGACAGAGGCAGAGACAGCCATGCTTGCTAGAACGCCACAAGGAACATTAAAGCTAGGAACACTTGAAAGCACAGCCGCGGCAAGATTGCCACCTGTTTTATCGCAGTTTCACAAAAATTATCCAGAAGTGATGATTGAGCTGGTAACTGGATCAACATCTAAGTTGTTAGACATGGTTCTCCGCTACGAAGTCGATGCAGCACTAATTTCGGATCCATTTCAACCGCAGGGGCTTGATAGTCATCCGGTCTTTAGCGAAGAATTGGTCTTAATTGCACCAACCACTGTCGCTAATGCTTTAAGTCCAGACTATTTAAGAAATTGCACAGTTATTGCATTTTCAACTGGATGCTCTTATCGGCGCATTCTCGAAGAATGGCTGATTAGTGTTGATGTCACACCTAACCGCGTTTTGGAGTTTGCCTCATATCACGCTATTGTTGCCTGCGTTGCAGCAGGCACTGGAATTGGAATCATGCCGAAATCAATTCTTAAGGCAGTATTTGCAGAACCTCAATTGCAAATTATTCCTTTGCCTTCTAAGTATGCAAATGTAAGAACTCATTTGGTATGGCAGAAAGACAACTATTCAACAGTAGTGAAAGCATTTCGAAACCATTTTTCAAATGGTCTTTAAATCTGTCGTTTGCATCAATCAAACAATACATTTCAGCATTTGTCCATCGTCCCGTAAATAGACGATCACATTTGCAATTGCACGGCGCGCACCACAAGCACGGTCTCCACGCTCAATTCAAACTTGCCGATTGTCTTATCAAACGCTACCTTCAGTTTCAACTACAAGAATGCGAGCAGGTCCTATGGGATGAGCAACGTGCTCAGTGCCAACTGAAGCGTAGAAGACATCTCCCATTTCAAGCACCGTTGATAACTCTGCGCCATTCAAGCGGTATTTCATTTCAACACGACCATCCAAAACAGCAAAAACCTCTTGCCCATCATTGATGTGCCATTTGTATGGCTGCTCTGTCCAATGAAGTCGTGTTGTGATGCCACCCATATTGGCAATGTCCAAAGCTCCCCACGAGCGTTCAGCGGTAAATTCTTTGCTACGGATGATTTTCATACACGAACCTTTAATGTCTTAAGCTGATGATAAGCACCCTCAAAGCCCACAAGCACGGTCTATACGCTGAACTCAATCAATTTTCTTCAGTCGTTTCTCGCTATAGGCAGTCACAAGATTGACTTTCCATACACCGTCAATTTTTTGAATGTTGTAAGTCGTATTGAACACATTAGGCGGACTTGTATCTGTATGCGAAATAGTCCATCGCATATCCACAACTGCGAAGTTTTCGTTTTGTAGGATGAAATGATTGATTTCAAAATCAGTATGTTGGAATTTATGCTGTCTGTAAATCTCGCATAAAGCCACCATATTGTTTTCAATCTTTTCGTATGTGTCCCAAATCGTATATTTCGCATCATCAACGATGACTGATGGAACACGATAAAGGGAAGCAACGGCAACGCCATTCAAATGATTGAAGGCTGCTTTGTATTTGGCAAAGAAGTCAAATATGTCTGTAGGCAAAGAATTGCTCATAAGTCAAGGAAGTGTAAATGACACCACAAGCACGGTCTCCACGCTGAGCAGACACTTGATGAGACGGTTTTAGCGCATAGGCATCAGCAAAATAAAATTGCAGGCAAGAAACTTTATTCAAAAGTTCTCACAATTTCGCCATTTCATTTGCTATAATTTTTGGCTCAGGCTCTTTAGCTCAGTCGGTTAGAGCGATGGAATCATAATCCACAGGTCCGCGGTTCGAATCCGTGAAGAGCCACCAAACTTAGAGCCCCCCGTGCACGCACTGGGGGCTTTTTTCATGGACTTCCTCTGGGCAGTCCATAGGCTGGCACCATGAACTCAGACAATCGCCGCGGTATTTTGGCCATGAGCCTGGCCATGGCTTTGTTCATTGCCAACGATGCCATCGTGAAGCAAGTCAGTGCTTCCTTGCCCGGCCCACAGCTCATTTTCATTCGCGGTCTCATGGCCACCACGCTGGTGCTCATCATGGCGCAAGCCATGGGCCATCTTAAAAACTGGCGCATGCTGCTCAACGGCCGCTTGTGGCTGCGGGGCATGGTCGACGCCATTGCCTCCCTCACTTACCTCACAGCAGTCTTTCACTTGCCCTTGGGCAATGCCACGGCCATCAATTTGGCATCGCCACTTTTCATCACTTTGTTTGCCATGTTCTTTTTCAAAGAACGTGTCACCTTGCAACGGGGCGCACTGATTCTTTTGGGTTTTGCAGGTGTGCTGTTGGTGGTGCAACCCAGTGCGGATGGCTTCAATGTTTACGCTTGGATTTGTGTCTTGGCCACGTTGTTCCATGCCACACGCGACACGCTCACACGGGCCATTGGCTTGCATGTGCCCGCCTTGCTCATTACGCTGTCGACTGCTGTGTCTGTGGCCTTTGCGGCGGGCAGCATCACGCTCACTCAAACGTGGGTGCCCGTGCCAGGCTCCGCATTGGCCATGTTGTTTGGCGCGTCTTTGTTTTTGTCGACGGCGTATTACTTTCTCATTGTGGCCATGCGCGCTGGCGAGATGAGTTTGGTGGCACCTTTCCGCTACAGCGGTTTGCTGTTTGCCTTGCTGATTGGCTATGTGGCGTGGGACGAGGTACCCAACCTGTTGGCCTGGCTGGGCATTGCGCTGCTGGTGGCATCAGGCCTTCTAATTTTGCGCGCTGAGCGGCTCAAGCTTCCAACGTGATGTTGGCCTTGCGCACCACCTGCGCATACTTCTCAATTTCTGCTTTTAAAAACTGCGCAAACTTTTCGGGCGTGCCCGAGAGCGAGGCAATGCCGCCTTTTTGAAAGGCCTCCAACACGGCGGGCGCTTGCAGGGCTTTGTTGACTTCAGCATTCAAGCGCTCCACAAGCGCATCGGGTGTGTTGGCCGGTGCCAGCAAACCATTCCATGAATTGGATTCCAGCGGCACGCCCTGTTCGGCCAAGGTGGGAATGTCGGGTGCATACACCGAACGCTTGGCGGTGGCCATGCCCAATGCCACCAATTTGCCAGACTGCACGTGGCTTCTAAATTCTGGCCAGTTGCCAAACATCAAGCTGACTTGGCCGCCAAGTAAATCTGACAAGGCAGGCGCCTGGCCTTTGTAGGGCACATGCACCCAGTTCATGCCCATTTGCTGTGCCAATGCGGCGCCAGACAAATGCGCAGAGGTGCCGTTGCCAAAAGAGGCATAGCTGATTTTTTCGGCCGCCGCTGCAGACAATGCTTTCAAGTCACTGAGCTTTTTAAGGCCGCTGCCAGGGTGTGTGGCCAGCACATGCTCGGACATGCCCATGAGGGCCACGGGACGCAAATCTTTGAGCGTATCGTAGGGCAGTTTTTTGACCAAGGTTTGGTTGGCGGCAAAGCTGTTGGCCACCGTCACAAAGCTGTAACCGTCTGCCGCAGCCTTGGCCACGGCATCGACACCAATGACGGTGCCCGCGCCAGGCTTGTTTTCCACAATGACGGGCTGGCCGAGGACCTTGGCCAACTCAATGCCAACCAAGCGCGTCACGTAATCGGTGGTGCCACCGGGCGTGAAAGGCACCACCAACCTCAACGCTTTGGTAGGCCAAGCAGCTTGTGCTTGCGCCAAAGAACTGGTGAGCACAGCGCCAGAGGCGGCCAGTGCCACCGGCCACTGCGCGAGCTGATTCAAGCATTCACGGCGAGAAATTGTCATAACATGGCCCTTTGGTTTGAATCAAAATAAGAACTGACATTCTTTTCTATTTTTGACCTTCAGGAGTCAGCATGACCCGCCTCATTTCTACGCGCAGAACAATCCTTATGAAGTCAGCCGCAAGCTTGACCCTTGCCGCCTTGAGCATGCTGGTCAGCAACAGCTGGGCACAAACCAACAGCGCTGCCAATGCCGCCATCAGCACTTGGCCCAACAAGCCCATTCGCTTCATCGTGCCCTTTGCCTCTGGTGGCGCCAATGACTTGCTGGCCCGCGCCGCAGCCGAAGGTGCCACCAAAGCCTTGGGACAACCGGTGGTGATTGACAACAAGCCAGGCGCAGGCGGCACATTGGGCACCATGCTGGGCATCAAAAGTGCACCCGATGGCTACACGTTTTTGATCAGCGCAGCTGGTGTCATCTCCAACACCATCATCAAAAAATCATCGCCCTACAAAGACAACGAGTTGGTGCCTGTGGTCATGATTGGTCTGGCGCCATCCATCATCGTCACATCGGCCAAATCAAAGCACAACAATTTGAAAGACTTCATTGAAAACGCCAAACAAGGGCAAGGCGCGCACTTTGCCACGGCGGGCACTGGCAGCACACCGCACTTTGTGGCCGAGATGATGAACATGAAGTACGGCACCAAGTTCATTCCGGTGCCCTACAAAAGCGGTTCGGAAAGTTCGACGGCCGTGATGGGCGGCCAAGTCGAAGGCACGTCCGAAGCCAGCATTGTGTCTTTGCCGCACATTCAACCCGGTGGCAAGTTCAAGGCCTTGGCCACGACGTGGACCAAGCGCATGTCGGCAGCGCCCGATTTGCCCACCACCGCAGAACTGGGCTACCCCGAAGTGCAAATTGCGCATTGGGCTGGGGTTCATGCGCCCGTGGGCGTGCCACCTGAAATCATGGACAAGATGGCCGCGGCTGTCGATGCCGCCATGAAAAATCCAGACATTGCCAACCGCCTCAAAAGCATGGGCATTGAGCCCATTGGTGGCACCCGCGCCAGCTTCAATGAATTTGTGAATGCAGAACGCACCAAGCTGGGCGCCATCATTCGCGCCTCGGGCATGAAAGAAGATTAAATGAGCACCAAGGCTTTGCATCCTGGCACCTTGTTGCGCCAGCGCGTCAATCAAAAAAACGGCTTGCTGGTGGCAGGTGCCGCCAATGCCTTGGCCGCGCGCGTCATTCAACAAGTGGGCTTTGAAGCCGTGTACCTCAGCGGCGCGGGCATCACCAACACGTTTTATGGCATTCCCGATTTGGGCTTCATTGGCCTGAGTGACTTAGCGCAGCACACCGCCGCAGTGCGCGACGCAGTCGACCTGCCCATCATCGTGGACGCTGACACCGGCTTTGGCAACGCTTTGAACGTGCGTCAATCGGTGCGCACCTTAGAGCGCTCTGGCGCCAACGCGATTCAACTTGAAGACCAGTTGATGCCCAAGAAGTGCGGCCACTTTGCTGGCAAAGCAGTGGTACCTGCAGACGAGATGATGGGCAAAATCAAAGCGGCCGTGGACGCCAGACAGCACCCTGACTTTTTGATCATTGCGCGCACCGATGCGCGCTCGGTATTGGGCATCAACGAAGCACTGGACCGCGCAGCAGCCTATGCCGAGCACGGTGCCGACATCACCTTTGTTGAAGCCCCCGAAAGCGTGGACGAGATGCGCCGCATTGCAGGCGAATTGACTTGCCCGCAAATTGTGAACGTGGTGATTGGTGGCAAAACACCGGCGCTGCCGCAGCAGGTCTTGGCCGAGATGGGCTTTGGCTTGGTGCTGTACGCCAACGCAGCACTTCAAGGTGCGGTCAGAGGCATGACCCAAGCACTGGCGCAACTCAAGGCCACCGGTGAACTGCAAGAAGACCCTCAGCTGGTGGCCACTTTTGCAGAGCGTCAGGCCTTGGTACAAAAACCATTCTTCGATGCGCTAGAAGCCAAGTACAAGTAAGGGCCGGCCAAGCAGCCCTCTTGTCTTGCATCAGGGCTGCATGGCTTTGAGCCAATAGCGCTTGTCCACGTACTTGCCTGCGTCGTTCAGTTTTTGGCCGCCATCGCCCAACTTGCTGCGCAAGTCCATCACGGCTTGAATGCCTTTGTCATCCAGTTGCACATCTGAGAAAAAGCCAGACTGTGGATCGAGCAACAAGTCGCAAGACTGCGCTGCAATTTGCGCGCTCATGTTGGGCACGTACTTCATCAGCAAGGCTTGCGCATGTGTTCTGTTGTCGGGTGCTTTGAGCCAACGGATGGCATCTCGGTAGGCGCGAATGAAACTGACCACTTGCGTCTCGTTGTTAGCGGCCCAGCTTCTGCGGGCAGCGCCCACAATGCCCATGTAATTGCCAATGGTGGAACGGGTGGTGGCCAATTGGTTGAAGCCTTTGTTCTTGGCTTGCAAGTCAAACGGTGCGCGCAGCATGGTGGCAGCGTGTTGGCCTTCCATGAGTGCAGCAAAGCGACGGTCGGTACCACCGGCCCGCGCCCATTGCACATCAGACTCTTTGATGCCATTGCGCGCCAGCATGTCGCGCAGTGCAAACGAGAAGCCGTTGCTCATGGCGTCCACAGAAATGGTCTTACCTTTGAGGTCGGCAAATGATTTGACTTCGGGCGCCGCCACCAAACTCAGAAAGCCGTCGTCAGAGCCCATGAAGCCAAAGAAATCACTGGGCGGGTCAAACTTCACCTCACCTTGGCCTTCTTGGTAGGCCAAGATGTTGTCCAAGGCGGTGATGGCCACGTGGTATTGGCCTGCCATCAGGCCAGAGAAAACCTGTTTGGAATCGGCCGTGATGGTGTGCTGCACCTCAATGCCATGGCGTTTGAAAAAACCTTGCTCCTTGGCAGCCCACAAAGGTAAATTGAAACCACCGCCAAAGCTGATCACTTGAATGGCCCCTGGAATGGGGGCCGCTGGCGCTGCCGCGGGGGCAGATTGTGCCTGTGCGCCCAAACAAGCGGCCAATGGCAGCATCGCCAACCAGCGAACCACATTTCTTCTGTCAATCATCATTCATGTCTCCTCGTATTGTGAGTTGTCTGGCTTGTCTTATGAGTATTTGTACGGTGCCTTAGTCCAAGCCCAGACTTCATAATAATCGTCAACGCAAAATTTTGCTCACACCCGTCTGGAGATTGAGATGACCTTTGTCACACGCGACAACATCACCGAGAAGGTTGCTGAGGTTTTCCAAAACACACCCGACCCACGTCTGCGTGAGGTCATGACCGCTTTGGTCAAGCACTTGCATGCCTTCATTCGAGAGGTTGAACCCACAGACCCTGAGTTTGAAATGGGCTGTGAATTTTTGGTCAGCCTAGGCAAAGCCACCAGCGAGAAAAAGAACGAGGTCATTTTGGCCTCCGACATTCTGGGCGCCTCCACCCTCATCACCCTGATCAACAACGACAAGCGCACAGAGACTTCGGGCAAGTTGCGCACCGACTCGGCTTTGTTGGGCCCGTTTTGGCGCAAAAATGCGCCCACCTATGAAGCGGGTGCCAACATCTCGAACGGCCCCGAAGCGCAAGAAGCCGATCACGCATTTTTCATATCCGGCCATGTGCGCGATGCACAAGGCCAGCCCATTGCCAATGCCACCGTGGACGTGTGGCACGCCTCGCCTTTGGGCTTTTACGAGAACCAAGACAGCGCTCAGCCCGACATGAATTTGCGCGGTCAATTCAAG
Source organism: uncultured Limnohabitans sp. (assembly GCA_937928195.1). GTDB lineage: Bacteria > Pseudomonadota > Gammaproteobacteria > Burkholderiales > Burkholderiaceae_C > Limnohabitans_A. The sequence continues at coordinate 1,111 of CALEYZ010000144.1, read as the reverse complement.
ACCGATGCCAACGGCCACTTTCACCTGCAGTCCATCTTGCCTGCTGGCTACCCTGTGCCTGTGGACGGCCCCTGTGGCGACTTGCTGCGCAACCAGCAACGCGATCCGTATCGCCCTGCGCACGTGCACTTCATGGTGTCCAAACCAGGCTACCAAGTGCTCACCACCCAAGTGTTTGCAGACAACGATGCACGACTCCAAACCGATGTCACTTTCTCGGTTGTCAAAAGCTTGGTGGGTGCGTTTCAAAAACGCACCGGCCCCAACCCAACAGGGTACGCGTTAACCTACGACTTTGTGCTGCAGGCCGGTGAGATGCAGTTTCCGACGCCTCCCATTCCTTAATTATTCCGAAAGCATTGCATGACGTTTGAACCGATTTCACGCCTAGACGGCCACGTGGCTGTTATCACTGGTGGCAAAGGTGCTATTGGCTTTGCCACGGCACGCCGGCTGGCCACCCTGGGTGCGCGCATTGTGTCCATTGACCGCTCCGACCCCGAGGGCGTTCAAAAACTGTTGGACACTTTGCCTGCCGTCGCATCTGGGGCGCACTTTGCACTGACCGCCTCCATCACCGACTCTGCCGCACTCAAGGCCGCCGCAGAACAAGTGACCCAACGCGCGGGCCGCTGCGATATTTTGATCAACAGCGCAGGTTTTACCAAGCCTGTGGCAGCCAACGATTTGGAAGGTCTCACCGACGAGTTGTTTGACGAGGTGGTGCAGACCAATTTGCGCGGCGTGTTCTCCACCATTCGCGCGTTCACGCCTTTGCTCAAAGCCTCTGGCGACGGCCTCATTGTGAATGTGTCGTCCATTGCAGGCTTTACCGGTGCAGGCAGCAACTTGGCCTATGCCGCAGCCAAAGCCGGCGTCGACTTGCTCACCAAATCTTTGGCCAAAGCACTGGCACCCCAAATTCGCGTGTTGGCCGTTTCACCCGGTGTGGTTGACTCCGCTTTTGTGCCCGGCCGTGGTGCTGACTTCAACGACAAGGCAGCCGCCACCATTCCGCTCAAACGCATTGGCCACGTTGAAGACACCGCCTCTGCCATCGAAGCTTGTGCCACCACCATGCGCTTTGCCACAGGCTCTCGTTTTGTGGTCG
>CALEYZ010000143.1 GCA_937928195.1 uncultured Limnohabitans sp. | reverse complement strand
CACTTCGCGCCAAAGGATTTAACACATGAAAACGCAAGCCAATCTCGACATGACAAGCGTTGACCGAATGGGTCAGGCGATAGCGCGCCGTTTGAACGAGCACGCCACCGATTTGCCTCACGACATTTCAGAGCGCTTGCGCGCGGCGCGAATGCAGGCGCTGGCCCAGCGCAAGCGCGAGCCTGTCAGTGTGCTCGTCCCCCAACTGGTCATGGCTGGCAGCCCAGCCAACGCCCCGGACGAAGGTTTGAACCTGTGGAGCCGTCTGGCTTCTGCCCTGCCTCTCATCGTGTTGTTGTTTGGCTTGGCCAGCATTCATATTTTCCAAAATGAACACCGTACCAACGAAATTGCATCCCTTGATGCCGAGTTGCTCACAGACGATCTGCCGCCAGCGGCCTACACCGATCCAGGTTTCTTGATTTTCCTCAAGTCAAACCCAGCTCAAGCAAAGGGATCGGATTGAGAGTCCAAGGCTTTATCGCTTTGCTAGCAGGCACCATGCTTTGCATGGGGCTTGTGAATGTGTCTGCGCAAACCACAGACAACCCTGCTGCAGCCGTTGCCCCATCAGCGTCATCAAAGCCTGCTCCCGTCGATACGGGGTGGCAAAACCTCACGGCGCAGCAAAAGAACGCCCTGACCCCTTTGGCACCGCATTGGTCACAAATCAGCGCAGCACAAAAAAACAAATGGCTGGCCATTTCAAACAATTACGACAAACTCTCTACAAAAGAGCAAGTCACACTGCATGAACGCATGGCAGATTGGGCTGCTTTAAGTCCCCAGCAGCGCGCACAAGCCCGTCTCACCTTCAATGAAACAAAAAATTTGGGTTCAGATGAAAAGAAGACGCAGTGGGAAGCCTACCAAGCGCTCAGTGCCGATGAAAAGAAAAAATTAGCGTCTCAGCAAAAAACAGGTATTCAGGGTGCTGCGACGGCATCTCAAGCGTCGCCACCAGGCAAGGTCATTCGCCTTCCAGGTAAATCGATTCCAGTCAACGAGTCTGGCAAATCAACACCTGGCGTTGTCATTGACAAAAAAACGCTGCTCCCCACCCTCATTGTGATTCCTGAAGGCACCTGAGTTGAGTGATACACCCGATACCTCTGACCACCTCCAGACAATTGCCACCTCCAACGAAAACGCGCAGTTGCTGACGCCCTCTTTAGGTCGTCGCATGGCCTGCTGGCTGTACGAAGGTATGCTGCTTTTTGGGGTGGTCTTCATCGCCGGCTACTTGTTCAGTACTCTGAGTCAAACCAGGCATGCCATGGACAACCGCCACGGTCTCCAAGCTTTTCTTTTCTTGGTGTTTGCCATGTACTTCACGTGGCTTTGGTCGAAGGGGCAAACCTTGGCCATGAAAACATGGCATATCCAGGTCCTGGACAAACATGGCCGCCGGCTTTCACAAGGGCGTGCATTTTGGCGATATGTGCTCAGCTGGGTTTGGATTTTGCCGCCCATGCTCATCACCGCCCCGCTCCACTTACCAGCCACCGAGGTCGGCGTTTTGGTCGTAGGCTGGGTCGTGGTCTGGGCGGTTTTAAGCAGATTTCAATCGCGTGGACAATATTGGCATGATGTTTGGGCGGGAACTCAATTGGTTGATGTTCAAAATCCGCCTTCACCTGTCACTTCATCCTGAAATGTTCATGAACACCAACAGCGTTAACCCACAAAAAGACCGAAAAGGTTTGTCTCGCATCTTGCATGCCGGCGGCTATTCAATTGCAGGGCTCAAAGCAGGCTGGGGTGAAACCGCCTTCAGGCAAGAAGCCATCTTGGCTTGCGTTTTGCTGCCCCTTGCTTTCTGGCTGGGTCAAACATGGGTGGAAGTTGCATTACTTTGTGGCGCCGTCATCTTTGTGATGGTGGTTGAACTTTTGAATACAGGCATTGAAACGGCCATCGACCGCATCGGCACCGAGTGGCATGCTTTGTCTAAGCGCGCAAAGGACATGGGCAGTGCGGCTGTTCTCCTGAGCCTGCTTTTGTGCCTTGGCATATGGGCTGCCGCTTTTTGGAAGCGCCTTCATGGCTGAACCGGCTTTTTCAATTTGCGTCTACTGCGGCTCCAAACCGGGCGACTTAGCAGCCTTTGCTGATGCTGCACAGCAAGTGGGCCAATGGATTGGTCAGCACGGCGGCCAATTGGTCTACGGCGGCGGCAGAAATGGGCTGATGGGCATTGTGGCCAACGCCACACTGGCAGCAGGTGGACGTGTTGTCGGCGTCATCCCCCGCGCCTTGGTCGAAAAAGAATGGGCGCACACCGAGTGCACCGAATTGCACATTGTTGAAACCATGCACGAGCGCAAGCAAATGATGGCTGAACGCGCAGATGCATTCCTGGCTTTGCCTGGTGGCATCGGCACATTTGAAGAGTTTTACGAGGTCTGGACATGGCGGCAGCTGGGCTACCACAACAAGCCCATTGGCCTCTTGAATTTGAATGGCTACTACGACCCGATGCTGAGTTTTTTGAACTCAGTGGTCTCTCACGAATTCATGGGCCTGTGGCAAATGGACTTGATACAAACACACAGAGATTCCCAGCAATTGCTGCCTGATTTAGTCCAAGCCGCAGGTTTGCCCATCGTCTTTCAAAGCGAGTCTATTTAAACAAAACGCCGCATCAAGCGGCGTTTTTCTTGAATTGGCTTGCGCAGCAAAGTCTCAAACAGCGTCGTCGTCCAACTCACCTGTGCGGATTCGAATCACGCGCTCGACAGAGGTGATGAAAATTTTGCCATCACCAATTTTGCCTGTTCTAGCGGCTTTCACGATGGCATCCACGCAGCGCTCAACGTCATCGTCCTTTACTGCCACTTCAACTTTGACTTTGGGCAAAAAATCGACCACGTACTCGGCGCCACGGTACAGCTCGGTATGGCCTTTTTGACGGCCAAAACCCTTGACTTCGGTGACAGTCAATCCTGTGACGCCGCATTCAGCGAGGCCTTCGCGGACTTCTTCCAGTTTGAAAGGCTTGATGATGGCTGTGATTTGTTTCATGAAATAAGTCCAGACTGAAAATTAGGCTCGAAATCGATTGGTTATAGGATAACGCCAATCTTTGCCAAAACTGCGATGGGTGACACGAATTCCAACGGGCGACTGACGGCGTTTGTACTCGTTCAATTTGATCAAACGCGTGACCTTTTCCACATCAGCACGGTCAAAACCGTCGGCCTCCAACGCACTGATGCCTTCGTCGTTTTCCATGTAACGCTGAACAATGGCATCTAAAACTTCATAAGGTGGCAGGCTGTCTTGGTCTTTTTGATCGGCACGCAACTCAGCACTGGGCGGTCTGGTAATGATGCGCTCCGGAATGGGATTAGCGCCAGTTCCAAAGGGGTCGTGCTGGTTGCGCCAAGCAGCGAGGTGAAAAACTTGTGTCTTGACCACGTCTTTGATGACGGCAAAACCACCAGCCATGTCACCGTA
>CALEYZ010000142.1 GCA_937928195.1 uncultured Limnohabitans sp. | reverse complement strand
CCGTGGCCTGTGATGTACCGGGTGCCAGTTTTTTAGCGCCCCTGCCAGGCTTTGTGATGTACGCCATGAGCGCGCAGTTGCAAGGCGTGACCTTTCACGGCGTGCCCCTCACGGCCAACTTTGAGCTGGACGAAGCTGCCATGCTGAGTGCCATTGCCACGCACAAACCGGCAGTGGTCTATTTGGCCTACCCCAACAATCCCACAGGCACCTTGTGGGATGCCGATGTCATTGAACGCATCGTGGTGGCCCAAGGTCAACAAGGCGGCTTGGTGGTGATGGACGAGGCGTACCAGCCCTTTGCCAGCCAAACCTACATGGACCGCGTTGCGAAACATGGCCACGTGCTGCTGATGCGCACCTTGTCCAAATTTGGTTTGGCCGGTGTGCGCCTGGGTTACATGGTCGGCCCCAAGGCCTTGATTGCCGAAATCGACAAAGTGCGCCCGCCCTACAACATCAGCGTGTTGAACTGCGAATGCGCGCTGTTTGCACTCGAACATGCCGACGTGTTTGCGGCGCAAGCGGTTCAAATTCGCCAAGAAAGAGAAAAACTGAGCCTGTCTTTGGCGCAGTTGCCTGGTGTCCAAGTTTTCCCAAGTCAGGCGAATATGCTGCTGGTTCGTATGCCAGACGCCACAAAGTGCTTCGAAGGTATGAAAACGAAAGGCATTTTGGTGAAGAACGTTTCTAAAATGCACCCATTGCTGAGCAACTGTTTGCGCCTCACCGTCGGAACCCCCGAGGAAAACGTGCGCATGTTGGCAGCACTCAAGGAATCTTTATGAGCTCACCCCGCGTTGCAGAAGTCACGCGCAAAACTGCAGAAACCCAAATTCGCGTCAAAGTGAATTTGGACGGCACCGGTCAGGCCAGCCTGTCCACCGGCATTGGTTTCTTTGACCACATGCTGGACCAAATTGCCCGTCACGGCCTCATCGATCTTGAGATCGATGCCAAAGGCGATCTGCACATCGATGGCCACCACACCGTCGAAGACGTTGGCATCACCTTGGGCCAAGCGGTGGCGCAAGCGGTGGGAGACAAAAAAGGTTTGCGTCGTTATGGCCATGCCTACGTGCCGCTCGATGAAGCCCTGTCGCGCGTTGTCATTGATTTTTCAGGCCGTCCCGGTTTGGTGAACCATGTGCCCTTCACCAGCGGCATGGTGGGTGGCTTTGACACACAGCTCATGCACGAATTTTTCCAAGGCTTTGTGAACCACGCACTGGTGACCTTGCACATTGACAACTTGCGTGGCGACAACGCGCACCACCAAGCCGAAACCGTGTTCAAAGCCTTTGCACGCGCATTGCGTGCCGCGCTTGAAATTGACCCCCGCGCTGCGGGCATCATTCCTTCCACCAAGGGCTCGCTCTAAGCATGGCTGTCAATTCAGTGGCGGTGGTCGATTACGGCATGGGCAATTTGCGCTCGGTGGCGCAGGCGGTCATTCATGCTGCACAAGACACGGGCGTGGAAGTCAAAATCACGTCCAACCCGCAAGAAGTTCGCAACGCCTCGCGTGTGGTGTTGCCAGGCCAAGGTGCCATGCCCGATTGCATGCGCGAACTGCGCGAATCGGGGCTCATGGAGGCCGTGTTGGAAGCCGCTGCCACCAAGCCTTTGTTTGGTGTGTGCGTGGGCATGCAAATGCTGCTGGACCACAGTGATGAAGGCAATACACCCGGTTTGGGCTTGGTCCATGGCAATGTGATCAAGTTCGAATTGGCTGGCAAATTGCAAGCCGATGGCAGTCGATTCAAAGTGCCGCAAATGGGCTGGAACCAAGTGAATTTCAGTCGCCATCAAGGTGTGCAGCACCCTGTTTGGGGCGACATTCCCAGTGGCAGTTACTTCTATTTTGTGCACAGTTTTTACGCCAAACCCGACAACGCAGCCCAAGTAGCGGCCGAAACCGACTACGGCGGCACGTTTGCCTGTGCCATTGCACGCGATAATTTGTTTGCCACGCAGTTTCACCCCGAGAAAAGTGCCGACCAAGGTCTGGCGCTTTACCGAAACTTCCTGCACTGGCAGCCCTGATTTTTTCTTTTTTCTTTCACTTTTTCGTTCTACTCTAGCGCTAGCAATTCGCCATGATTCTGATACCTGCGATTGACCTCAAAGACGGCCACTGCGTTCGCCTCAAACAAGGTGACATGGACCAAGCCACTACGTTTGGCGAAGACCCTGCGGCCATGGCCAAAAGTTGGCTCGACAAAGGTGCACGTCGTTTGCACTTGGTTGACCTGAACGGCGCCTTTGCAGGCAAGCCTCAAAACTTTGCTGCCATCAAGGCCATCTTGAAGGAAGTCGGAGACGACATCCCCGTTCAATTGGGCGGAGGCATTCGTGACCTGGACACCATTGAAAAATACATCGATGGCGGTCTGCGTTACGTCATCATCGGTACGGCGGCTGTCAAAAACCCAGGCTTCCTGCGCGATGCCTGCAGCGCTTTTGGCGGTCACATCATCGTGGGCCTCGATGCCAAAGATGGCAAGGTGGCCACCGATGGTTGGAGCAAGCTCACCGGTCATGAAGTGGTCGATTTGGCCAAGAAGTTTGAAGACTGGGGCGTCGAGTCCATCATCTACACCGACATTGGCCGCGATGGCATGTTGAGTGGCATCAACATTGACGCCACTGTCAAATTGGCCCAAGCGCTCACCATTCCTGTCATTGCCTCTGGTGGCTTGTCCAACATGGCCGACATTGAGCAACTTTGCGCCGTGGAAGATGAAGGCGTTGAAGGCGTCATCTGTGGCCGCGCCGTTTACTCTGGCGATCTTGATTTCCAAGCAGCCCAGGCGCGGGCCGATGAACTTAACGGCTGATTCTCTTCAAGGCCACGCGGGTTGGCGCTGGTCTTTGCCCAGCGGCGACAGCGTGTTTGTGGCGCAGCAAGGCGCGCAAGTGTTGTCTTGGCATGCCGCGGGTGCCGAGCGCTTGTACCTCAGCCCCACCTCCGCCTCTGATGGCCACACCGCCATTCGCGGTGGTGTGCCGGTTTGCTTTCCGCAATTTAACCAACGAGGCAGCTTGCCCAAACATGGTTTTGTGCGCAACATGCCTTGGCGCTTGCTTGAAGGTGACGGGCAAGCAAATGCACAAGTCTTCGAGTTGCAAGCCAATGACGCAACGCGCGCCATTTGGCCAGTCAAGTTTCGCGTTTTGCTCAGCGTTGACTTGCAAGTTCATCAGCTGAAAATTTCTTTGCGCGTTGAAAATCAAGGCGAACAAGCCTTGACTTTCACGGGGGCCTTGCACACCTACTTGGCCGTGAGCACCATCGATCAAGTCAGTTTGCAAGGACAAGCCCAACAACCCGAGTGGGACGCTGTGAAAGACACGCATCAAGCGTGCAGTGGCCTGTTGCGTTTCAACTCGGAATTTGACCGTGTCTACGATGTTGCCCCGCATGCATTGGCGCAGGCACAGGGTTCATCCGATCGCCCTCAGTCCACATGGCGCCTGCAAGATGGCTCGCAGACACTGCAAATTTCACAAAGCAATGCCTGGGGGCAAAGCGTGGTCTGGAACCCCGGCGCGGAAAAAGCCGCCCAGCTCAAAGACATGCCTGCCGACGGTTTTCAAAAAATGCTGTGCGTAGAAGCCGCCTGTGTCAACACACCCATCCAAGTCCCTGCTTTCCAATCGTGGGAAGCGTGGCAACAATTCAACCTTTGAGACACCATGCTAGCCAAACGCATCATCCCTTGCCTTGACGTCACCGGTGGCCGTGTGGTCAAAGGTGTGAACTTCGTCGAACTCCGTGACGCTGGCGATCCCGTTGAAATTGCGGCACGCTACAACGAACAAGGGGCGGACGAACTCACTTTCTTGGACATCACAGCCACCAGCGATGGTCGCGACTTGATTTTGCACATCATTGAAGCAGTGGCGTCGCAAGTTTTCATTCCGCTCACGGTGGGTGGCGGTGTTCGCACCGTGGACGATGTCCGTCGCTTGCTCAATGCCGGCGCCGATAAAACCAGCTTCAACTCGGCTGCCATTGCCAATCCCCAAGTCATTCGCGACGCTTCGCAAAAGTATGGCGCGCAGTGCATCGTGGTGGCCATTGATGCCAAACGCCGGCAGGGCAATGATCTGGCCTTGCGCGGAGAAGGCTGGGATGTCTACAGCCACGGCGGTCGCCAGAACACTGGTTTGGACGCTGTCAAATGGGCCACCCAGATGGCCGACTTTGGTGCTGGCGAGATTTTGCTCACCAGCATGGACCGCGATGGCACCAAGTCAGGCTTCGATTTGGCCCTCACCAAGGCTGTCAGTGATGCGGTGCAAGTGCCTGTCATTGCCTCGGGCGGTGTCGGCAATTTGGACCACTTGGCCGATGGCGTGCAGCAGGGCGGTGCCGATGCAGTGCTGGCCGCCAGCATCTTCCATTATGGTGAGTACACCGTGCAGCAAGCCAAAGCGCGCATGCGCGAGCGCGGTATTCCCGTACGTCTGTAATCTCTCTGTGACGCGACTTTTCACAATGAGCTTGGCAAGTGGTAGATTCAACCCATGACATGGCTTGATCAAATCAAATGGGACGCGCAGGGCCTGGTGCCCGTCATTGCGCAAGAGGCCAGCACCGGCGACGTGCTGATGTTTGCCTGGATGAACCGTGAGGCCTTGGCCAAAACTGCGGAGCTCAAGCGCGCAGTTTATTTCAGCCGCTCACGCAACAAGCTGTGGTTCAAAGGCGAAGAGTCTGGCCATGTGCAAACCGTGCACGACATGCGCCTGGATTGCGACAACGATGTGGTGCTTCTCAAAGTCACGCAGTTGGGCCATGAACCCGGCATTGCGTGCCACACAGGCCGTCACAGTTGCTTTTATCAGCAGTACCAAGAGGGCGCATGGACGGCCACCGAACCGGTCTTGAAAGACCCCGAATCCATTTACAAGTGAGCACTCGTTGCCAAGATCATGAGTTCAACCGATGCTTTGGCCCGCTTAGCGGCCGTGATTGAAAGTCGCAAACCGGCCAACGGTGGCGACCCCGAAAAAAGTTATGTGGCGCGTTTGCTTCACAAAGGCCCCGATGCCTTTTTGAAAAAAATTGGCGAAGAGGCCACCGAAACGGTGATGGCCGCCAAAGACATGGACCATGGCGGTGAGGCCCACAAACTGGTGGGTGAGGTGGCTGATTTGTGGTTCCACAGCATGATCGCATTGGCGCACTATGGTTTGTCCCCCGCCGATGTGGTGGCAGAGCTCAGTCGCCGCGAAGGCCTCAGTGGCTTGGAGGAAAAAGCCCTTCGCAAAGCTGTTCAACGTGAAAATTCAGGTGAGTGATGCACGACCCCAACTGCCTTTTTTGCAAAATCATTGCAGGAACCATCCCTTCTAAACAAGTCTACGAAGACGAGCACGTGTTCGCTTTCCACGACATTGCCCCATGGGCACCCGTGCACTTTCTCATGGTGCCCAAGTTGCACATCCCCTCGATGGCGCAAATCACCCCAGAGCATTCAGCCCTGATGGGCCACATGATGGCTTTGGCACCTCAACTGGCGTTGGCGCAAGGCTGCCGCCCTTATCCCGAAGGCGGTTACAGAATTGTGACCAACACCGGTTCGGAAGGCGGACAGGAAGTTCACCATTTGCATTTCCATGTCATGGGCGGCCCTCGTCCTTGGCTTC